>JBOGXY010000104.1:0-4539 GCA_050696495.1 Solirubrobacteraceae bacterium | reverse complement strand
CCACGAGGCGGTCACGGGCCTGTGGGATCGCGCCACCAACGAGGTCGGTGAGGCGCTGACCGCGCATCTGGAGCCGATGAATCCGATCGCGATGATGGCCAACTCCGGAGCGCGTGGCTCGTTCTCCCAGATCCGCCAGCTGGCCGGGATGCGAGGCCTCATGGCCAACCCGAAGGGCGAGATCATCGAGCGTCCGATAAAGGCCAACTTCATGGAGGGCCTGACCGTGCTCGAGTACTTCATCTCGACCCACGGCGCCCGCAAGGGCCTGGCCGACACCGCGCTGCGGACCGCCGACTCGGGTTATCTGACCAGGCGGCTTGTCGATGTCTCCCAGGACGTGATCATCCGCCAGGAGGACTGTGGCACCGCCGAGTTCATCGAGATGCCGGTGTCCCAGCTGGAGGTCGATCCCGAGACCCGCGGCCTGCGGCCGACGGGCGAGCGCAACGAGGACCTGATCGGCCGGATCGCGGCGCGGGACATCGTCACCAAGCGCGGCCGGGTGATCCTGGAGCAGGGCGGGGAGATCGATCGCGGCGAGCTGGCCGATCTGACCGAAGCCTGGGCTGAGGACACGGCCAAGGGCAAGGTGATCACGGTGCCCGTGCGCTCGGTGCTCAAGTGCGAGGCGCCGACCGGGGTCTGCCAGGCGTGCTACGGACGCTCGATGGCGACGGGCAAGCTGGCCCAGATCGGCGACGCGGTCGGGATCATCGCCGCTCAGTCGATCGGCGAGCCCGGCACCCAGCTGACGATGCGCACGTTCCACACCGGCGGCGTCGCCGGCGCGGACATCACGCACGGACTGCCGCGCGTGGTCGAGCTTTTCGAGGCGCGCAAGCCCAAGGGGCTTGCCAAGATCGCCGAGCAGGACGGCGGCGTCACGATCGAGGAAACCGAAAAGGCGCTGACCGTCGTCATCACCGACGAGGCCGGCGAGGAGCACCGCCACGCTTTCCCGCGGCGCACGCGTCTGTACGTCACCGAGGGCGAGAAGATCCAGGCCGGCAAGCAGCTCAACGAGGGGTCGCTTTACCCGCACGAGCTACTGGCCATCCGTGGGCGCACCGAGACCGAGCAGTACCTGGTCAAGGAGGTCCAGGAGGTCTACAAGTCCCAAGGCGTGGACATCAACGACAAGCACATCGAGTTGATCGTCCGCCAGATGCTCAAGAAGGTGCGCGTCGATCAGAAGGGCGACACCGACTACCTGCCCGGGCAGTTCGTCGATCGCTACGAATTCGCCAAGGCCAACGAAGAAATCATCGCCAAAGGCGGCGAGAGCGCCCAGTATGAGGACATCATCCTCGGCATCACCAAGGCATCGCTGAACACCGACTCGTTCCTCTCGGCGGCCTCCTTCCAGGAGACCACCAAGGTGCTCACCGACGCGTCGCTTGAGGGCAAGATCGACCGGCTGAACGGGCTCAAGGAGAACGTCATCATCGGCAAGCTGATCCCCGCCGCGACCGGCCTGAAGCGCTATCGGCGGATCGAGATCGAACCCTCTGAGCCGATGCCGCGTGCGATCGACGATGTTGGCCTGCTCAACCAGGACGAGATCGCCGCTGAGCTCGGCCTGGCCGACGGCGAGGCGCTCGGCACCGGCTACGGCAGCGAGTTCGACGCAGACCTGGCATCGCTCGAGAAGATCGGCGCCGGCGCTTCTGACCCCGGATTCGTCGAGGGTCTGGGCGAGCTCGAGGTGCCCGAGGAGGGCGGCGAGTAGAAGATTCTCACCGCTGAGCGACGCATCGTTTGCGTCGCTCAGCGGTATACAGAGGCCGTGGACTCGCCTGGGCTAACGCGCCGCTCGCTGCTCGCCGCCGGCGCGCTCCTCGCGGCCGACGGGCTCGTGCGCCCGCACGGCGCGCTTGCCCGACTGGCCGGCCCACCGTTCGCCCATCTGGCGGGCCTCACGCTCGCGAACTCGGGACTTCAGGCCGGACCCGGGCAGCCGCCGATAATCGCGCGCTCGGTGTGGGCGCAGGGCGGCGCCCCTCCCGCCGTCGCGCCCGAATATGGCAGCGTCAAGCTCGCGTTCGTCCACCACACCGAGAACCCCGACGGCTACTCGGCGGCCGCGGTGCCGGGGATGCTGCGCTCGATCTATGAATTCCATCGTTTTGGGCGCGGCTGGAACGACATCGGCTACAACTTCGTGATCGATCGCTTCGGGCGCATCTGGGAGGCGCGAGCCGGTGGTATCGACGAGCCCGTCATCGGCGCCCAGGCTGGCGGCTACAACGCCTACTCGACCGGCATCTCGATCCTCGGCACATACAGCGCTCAGCGCATCTCTGCGGCCGCACTGGCCGCGCTCGAGCATTTGATCGCCTGGAAGCTCTCGCTGCACGGCGCCCCCTGCGAAGGTCACGTGACGGTCAAGGTCACCCCCAAAGGCGCCGTCTACAGCCGCTTCCCGGCCGGCGCGCGCGTATCGCTGCCACGTGTTGCCGGCCACCGCGACGCCGACAGCACCGACTGCCCGGGCGACGCGCTCTATGGGGAGCTCACCTCCGCGCGCCACGCCGCCGCCGCTCTGGCCGTCTCACCCTCGCGCATGATCCTGCAGCCGCTGCTCGGCGAAGGCGGCGCGGCGAGCGGCGTGATCGGCAGCCTCGGTCGGCTCGCCGGGCAACCGCTGGTGGGAGCCGCCGTGGCGATCCAGCAGCGCGTCGTCTCGCACAAGGGCCAGACCGTGCTCGAGCGCACCGTCGCCCAGGCCGCCACCGACGGTGCGGGGCGCTTCCAGGTCCCGCTCACGCTAACTCGCGCGCATGGACAGGCCACGGCGCTGCGCGCCGTGTTCGCGGGCGCCCAGGGCGCGGGCGCGTGCGTCTCCGATCCGCTGGAACTGGTGGGCAGGGCTAGCTTTGCGGCTCAGCCTGCTCCAGCGAGTCCGCCCAGCGGCGAAGGCGCTGCGCCTCACGCTGCGTGATTCCATTGGCGGGGGAGGTCTGCACCAGCAGTGTCGGCGCCGTCCGCTCGCGTGCCCACACATGACATGCGTCGTTGAAGGCGTCGTCGATCCAGGCCAGCGGCCGCCTGCCGGCATGCGCCTCGATCGCGTCGAGCTTCCAGTGCGCGTTGGCCCTGCCGACCGCCCGCTCGAAGCTCAGATGCTCCAACCGTGGAAGCCCGAGCAGGTGGGGCAGGTACTCGTTGGCGCGCTCTTCCCAGCCGCTTGCCCAGACCAGCTCGAAGCGCTCGCGCAGGCCGAGCAGGTGCTCGGCGGCTGTGGCCGAAAGGAAGTGGGGCATGCCGTCGATCCAGTGGAAGTTCCCCTCGGGGCGGGTCTGCTCCTCGAAGGAGAACAGCGAAATCACGCCGTCGATGTCGACAAGCAGCAATGGGGGTCGTGGGTCTTTAGCTCGCACAGAGGTTTTAGTCGGTAATCTGCCTGGCTCAACGTGGCCCGGTAAAGGATTCCAGGCTTTGCGCCGATCCTTCTCCCAGCCGCCGCTCACCCGTCGCTATGACCCTAGATCTCGGCATACTCCTCGCGCTAGCCTGCGCCTTCGTCGCCAACCTTGGCTTCTTCTACAAGTACAGGGGCGCCAACTCGGTCGCCAAGGTGCAGGTGCGCCATCCGCTGCGCTCCGCGCGGGAGCTGTTCTCCTCGCGCTGGTTTGCGATCGGCATGCTCGTCGCCGCCGGATCGTGGGGCCTTCACGTCGCCGCCCTGGCCGTGGCGCCGATGTCGGTCGTCCAGGTCGCCCTGGCCGGCGGAGTGGTCCTGATCGCGGTGATGGCCGACCGCATGTTCGGCTTCAAGGTGGGCCGTCGCCAGTGGATCGGGCTGTGGCTGACCGCCGCGGGCCTTGCCATGCTCGGCCTGACGCTGCCGGCGGTGCACGGCGCGCACTCGCACTTCTCAGACCCGGCGATGATCTCCTTTGAGGCAGTGCTGTTCGCCGTCGGAGGCCTGCTGATCATGGGTCCGCGCATGGGCGGCCCGGCCGAGCACCACGGGATGATGCTGGGCGCCGCCGCAGGCATCCTGTTCGGGGTCTCCGACGTCTCGATCAAGGCGCTCACCGGCATCCTCGGTGCACATGGCCCGCTGCTGGTGCTGCTGAGCCCCTGGCTTGCGGTAGCCCTGTTGGCCTCGGTGCTCGCCTTCTACGCCTCCGCCCGTGGTCTGCAGGACGGCGAGGCCGTCCCGGTGATCGCGGTCACAGGCACCGCCGCTAACATCGCCGGCGTGGCCGGCGGCATCATCGTCTTCGGCGATCCGATGCCCGGCACGGCCATCGGCATCGTCATGCAGTCGCTGGCATTTGTGTTCGTGCTCGTGGCGGCGGCCCTTATGCCGGCCCCGGTTCGCGCCGCCGGCGTGCGGGCAAGCGCTTAGCGCCCGCCCGCTGCTAGGATTGCGCTCCGCATGCCGACCACCTCGCAACTAGTGCGCAAGGGCCGTATCGCCCCAAAGAAAAAGCTTGCCACCCCGGGCCTGAAGTCAGGCAAGGGTCGCAAGAAGAAGGTCGCCGCTCCGCAGCGGCGCGGCGTGTGCACGCGCGTGTACACGACGAC
>JBOGXY010000103.1:0-4523 GCA_050696495.1 Solirubrobacteraceae bacterium | reverse complement strand
CCGCGGAAGATCACCTCGGGGTCGGCCACCGAGCGGCCGTCCTGCTCGGCGATCGTGACCACCACGACAAAGATCCCGTCGGCTGAGAGCATTCGCCGATCACGCAGGGCCACGTCGGCGACGTCGCCGATATCGACGCCGTCGACGAACACCATGCCCGACTGCTCGTGCTCTCCCCAGCGCGCGCGGCGCCCGTCGATGTCAAGCGGCAGCCCGTTCTCCCCCTGAAAGACGTTCTCGGACTCCACACCGACAGCCTCGGCCAGTTGGGCGTGCAGTCGCAGGCGCTTGAAATCGCCGTGAAAGGGCATCACGTAGCGCGGTTTGACGAGGTTGAGCATCAGCTTGACCTCCTCGGCGTAACCGTGCCCGGAGGCATGCACAGGCGCGTCGGCGGCGGTCACCACGTCACAGCCGATGTGGTAGAGCCGGTCGATCGTCTCGTTGACCGCCCGCTCGTTGCCGGGCACGGGCGTTGCTGAGAAGACGACGGTGTCGCCGTGGCGGAGCTTTACCTGCGGATGGTCGCGGTAGGCCATCCGGCGAAGCGCGGAGAGCGGCTCGCCCTGGGAACCGGTGGAGATGATCACCATCCGCTCGTCGGGGAAGTCCTCGATCTCGCGCGTGCCGACCAGCAGCCCCTCGGGCACCTCGACGTGTCCGAGTGTGCGTCCGATCTTGACGTTCTTTCGCATCGAGCGCCCGACCAGCGAGACCTTGCGATCGAGCGCCGCCGCGGCGTCGATCACCTGCTGGACGCGATGGATGTTCGAGGCGAAGCTCGTCACGACGATCCGCCCCTCACAGCGCGCGAACGCCTCCTCCAGATGAGGACCCACCAGTGACTCGGAGGGAGAGAAGCCGGGACGGTCGACGTTGGTGGAGTCCCCGCACAGCAGCAGCACCCCTTCGCGCCCGAGTTCGGCCAGACGCGAGACGTCGGCGGGCGGACCGTCCACCGGCGTCTGGTCGAACTTGTAGTCGCCGGTGATGAGGACGGTGCCAAGCTCCGTGCCCAGCGCGACGGCACTCGAATCGGGGATCGAGTGGGTCATGTGGATCATCTCAAGCGAAAACGGCCCGAGCTCGAGCATCTCCCCGATCGCGACCTCCGAGCACACAACCTCGCGCAGCTTGTGCTCTTCGAGCTTTGAGCGAGCCATCGCCATCGTCAGGGGACCGCCGTAGACGGTTGGCGTGTGCTCGGCACCGAGCTCGCGCAACACCCACGGCAGCGCGCCGAGATGGTCCTCGTGTCCGTGCGTGATCACGATCGCCTCGATGTCGCGCGCACGTTCGCGCAGATAGGTGAAGTCCGGCAGCACCAGATCGATTCCCACCATCTCCGGTGTGGGGAAGCGCAATCCGACATCGACGACGATCAGGCGACCGTCGTACTCGACGACGGTCATGTTCTTGCCGATCTCCCCCAGCCCTCCGAGGGGCAGGACTCGTAGTGTGCTCACAGGTGACTGGTCCGGGCGGTTGCCGTAGCGCTTGGCGCCACTGAGCCGTCTTGTGCGAGCAGTCCATGACGTAGGAGCATCGCGCGTACCTCTGAGAGCTCGTGCTCATCGGCCTCGATCAGCGGCAGTCGCAGCCCCCCGACTTTGTGGCCGAGCATGTTCAGCGCGGCCTTCGTGCAGGTCGGGCTGGCGGTCATGAACAGAGTGCTGTAGACGTCCTTTAGGCTCGCGTCGATCTCGGCCCGCTGCTCGGGCTCGTCGATCATCCGGCGCATCTGATCGCCGACGATGTGACTGGCGACGCTGATGCCGCCGGTGCCGCCGAGATCGAGTGTGCGCGCGAAGCTCTCGTCGTTGCCGGTGTAGAGCTCCAGGCCATCGATCTGTTGCAGCTCGGCGTCGTTTGACTGCTTGATCCCGTCGATGTGCTGCACCTGTGCAAGCCGCGCCAGCAGCTCGGGCCCCATGTTCACCGCTGTGCGGCCGGGAATGTTGTAGAGCAGGATCGGCTTGTCGGTGGCGCGCGCGACCTCTTCGTAGTGGCGCAGAATGCCGCGCGGACTTGGCTTGACGTAGTAGGGCGTGACGCTCAGCGTCGCGTCGACGCCCAGTTCGGTGGCCACCTTGGTCAGGTGGACGGCGTGGCGCGTGTCGTTTGAGCCGGTCCCCCCCACGATCGTCGTCCCGGAGGGCCGCTCGCGTACGGCCAGCCCGATCACACCCAGGTGTTCATCGTCGGTCAGCGTCGCGGCCTCGCCGGTGGTTCCACACACGACGAACCCGTCGGAGCCGTGCGCGGCCAGATGGTGCATCAGCTCGACGAAGGATTGCTCGTCCACTTTGCCCTGCTCGTCGAAAGGCGTTACGATCGCCGTCAGGATCGCGCCGAGGCCAAGTGTGCTCATCGTGAGCAGTATTCCACGCGCGTCGGCAACACGGTCGCTGTCCGTGGCAGGGTCACGAGTCGGCGAACAGGAGCCGCTCGAGGCCGACGACGGGCGAGCCCTCCAGCTTGCCGACGCCGCGGATAGCGAGCAGCACGCCAGGCATGAAGGACTCGCGACCAGTGGTGTCGTGGCGGATGCTGAGCGTTTGCCCGACATCTCCGAGGATCACTTCCTGGTTGGCGACGATCCCCGGTAGGCGCACCGAGTGGATCGGTGGCTCGGCGGCGCCTGAGGCTTCGGCCATCAGCCGCGCGGTGCGCGCTGCGGTGCCGCTGGGCGCGTCGAGCTTGCCGTCGTGATGGAGCTCGATGATCTCGGCCTTGGCCATGTAGCGCGAAGCCTCGGCGGCGAAGCGCATCATCAGCACCGCGCCGATCGCGAAGTTGGGCGCCACGAATATGTTTGGCGCCCGCCCACCCGCACGCCCGGCGGGCGCCTTGGCGGCAATCGCCTCGGCTTGCTCGGTCAGCTGCTCAATATCAAATCCTGTCGTCCCGATCACGACGTGCGCGCCGGCGCGCAGGCATTGCAACGCGTTCTGCAGTGCCGTATCCGGTCGAGTGAAGTCCACAACCACGTCGGGCTGCTGCTCCAGCGCCTGCTCAAGCGACACGCCAAGTGCGGGGTCCGCGCGAGCCAGGAGCTCCATGCCCTCGGCGCCTTCGACGGCGCCACAGACGCTCTGTCCCATCCGTCCGGCCGCGCCGGCCACCGCCACCCCGATCACGACGCCACCGGCACAAGCGTTTGCAGCGACTGTTCGAAGAGCGACTCATTCGCGCCCACTCCAGCCACCGAGAGTCGCTCGCAGGCAAACAGCTCCGCGGCCAGCGCCTGCATGTCTCCCAGCGTGACGGCGTCCAGCCGGTCGACGATCTCATCGACCGAGAGGATCGGCATCTCGGCCAGCAGCGAGGCGCCGAGTCGGCTCATGCGTGCGGCTGTCGACTCCAGTGAGAGCACCATCCGTCCCTTTACGTTCTCGCGCGAGCGGTCGAGCTCCTGCACGCCGGCGGGCTCCTCGACGAATCGCTGTAGCTCGCGGGAGATCGTCGCCATTGCCTCGACCAGATTGTCCGGTCGTGTACCGACGTACAGCCCGACCTCGCCGGTGTGGGCGTGCAGGTTCGAGAAAGAGAACACCGAGTAGGCAAGGCCGCGGCGCTCGCGCACCTCTTGGAAGAGCCGCGAAGAGGAGGTTCCACCAAGCACCCCTTCGAGCACGCGAAGCGCAAAGCGCCGCTCGTCGTTGCGGGCGATGCCACGACCACCCAGGCACACGTGGTACTGCTCGGTGTCCTTGCGCAAGAATCGTACGCGCCGCTCAAACGCAGGCTCACCCGGGTCCGTCAAAGGTTGCGCGGGCCCGTCGGGCACGGTCAGCTTTGAGTACGCCTCGGCGACCATCTCCACTAGTTGCTCGTGGTCCACCGAGCCGGCGGCGGCCACGACGACGCGCTCGGGCCGGTAGCGCTCGGCGTGAAAGTCGCGCAGTCCGTCGAGCTGTACATCGCGCACGACCTCGGCTCGTCCGATCACCGCCCGTCCGAGTGGATGCTCGCCGAACACAGCTTCGCCGAGCTCGTCGAAGACTCGATCCTGGGGATCGTCTTCGTACATGGCGATCTCCTCGAGCACCACCTCGCGCTCGGCGCCCAGGTCTTCAAAGCGCGGCTGCCAGATCATCTCCCCCATGACCGCCAGCGCACGCGGGCAGTGGCGGTCGAGCACGCGCGTATACAGCGAGGTGGTTTCACGGTCGGTGCCGGCGTTTACCTCCGCCCCCATCCCGTCGAAGAACTCGTCGATCTCACGCGAACTGAGCTCTCCGGCACCGCGGAAGAGCATGTGCTCGAGCAGATGGGAGATTCCGGCCTGCTCGTGTGTCTCCATCGCCGAGCCGGTGGCGATCCAGAAGCCGAGCGCCACCGAGCGCACGTTCTCCATGCGCTCGGTGATCACTCGCACGCCGCTTTGCAGCGTGCTTATCCGATGCTCGCTCACCTGGAGTGCCTTGCGGTCACGGAGCGAAAGCGCCGTAACAAGACACAGGCCGAGTAGCGGTGACCCCCGCCGAGGCGCGGCACACCGGAGCCCCCCTCCCCCCCCC
>JBOGXY010000102.1:0-4480 GCA_050696495.1 Solirubrobacteraceae bacterium | reverse complement strand
TTGCAGCGGGTGATCAGCATGCGGTAGGCGGTGAAGTAGACGAGCCCGTAGGAAGCGGCCTCAGACCAGCTGAGCGCCTGGGGCTTTCCCAGCAGCTGCTGGGCCTGCACCTTGGTGAACTGCGCGAAGGACCCCCAGGTCGTCTCATATCCCCAGATCTTCTGCGAGGGAGCCGCCATCGGATCGAGGCCATGCACCTCGGGATCCTCGTAGGAGGCCTGGTTGCAGTGCACGACGACCTCATCTCCCGGCTTCCAGCGCGTGACCCCCGGCCCGACCTTCCAGACGACGCCGGAGGCGTCCGAGCCGCCGATGTGGTGGCCGAGCTCGGGGTGGTCGCCGTACTTCATCACCGAGACGGGCTTGCCCAGCGCCGCCCACACGTTGTTGTAGTTGACCCCGGCGGCCATCACGCGGACGATCACCTCAAACGCGGCGGGCTCGGGGACCTCGATCTCCTCCAATTGGAAGGCGTCCTTGGGCTCTCCCTGGCGCTCCTCGCGGATGACCCAAGCGGCCATCGTGTCGGGCAGCTCGCCGGGCTGGACGTCTACGTTCGATACCTGCGCAAGATCGATTGCCACGTGCTCTGAACCTCGTTCGTTTGGTCTATCGGGGGCCCGCGAAGCCTACTGGAACGGCAACTCGACGACGGTGGCGCTCGCACCGTGATCGCCGACGGCCAGAATCGCTCCCGGCTCTGCCTCACGGCGCAGCAGGGCGAGCCCGATCGGGCCGAATGTGGGGGAGAGGACCGCACTGGTGAGCTTTCCGACCGGGCGCTCGCCCAGGTGCAGATCGGCTCCGGTGGCGGTCGGCTCTGAGAGGCGCAGCCCGCGCAGGTGGCGATTGGGTTTGCCCCTGTAATGCAGGCGGGCGACGGTCTCCTGCCCCACGTAGCACCCCTTGGTGAAGCTGACGGCACGCTCGTTGAGCCCAGCCTCCTGGGGGATCGTGCTCTCGTCGATGTCGATGCCGTAGCGAGGTCGGCCGCCCTCGACGCGTACGATCTCGGCGGTCTCTTCGCTCACCTGCTCGGCTCCTGCCGTCTTCAGCGAATCGATCACGGAGGCGGTGGCGTCGGTCGCGCACATCAGGTCGAATCCGACGTCTGTCGCGACGAATCGGATCGCTCCGGTCAGGACGTGATCGTTCTCACGCTCGGGCAATTCGATCGGCCCGGGGAAGGCTCGCTCGGCAATCATCGCGGCGGCCGGGCCGATCAGCGAGAGCAGCGAGGTCTCGAGCGTGCGCTTGTGCAGATCCACGCGGTAGCCGACCTTGAAGCGCCGGATCATGTCGAACAGCCCTTGCAGCGCGACGCGCTCGGTGTCGAGCAGAAGTTCTGTGGTCACCGCGCTCTGCGCGCTGTCGCCGTCGCGAACGCTTCGGTCGGTGTCGTCCCCGACCGCCAGGATGCGCAGATCGCCGAGCATCTTGCCCTTATGCGTCAAGAAGGCCGCGTAGCAGCCGTGGCCGGGGGTGAGGTCGAGCAACTCGTTGGTCACCTGTCCGTTGAGGAACTCGACGGCGTCGGCGCCGGTGAGCGCGAGCTTGCCGCGCTCGGAACGGTCGAGCAGCCCGCCGTGCTCGGTCAGGGCTGCGTATTCGCGCGTGAGTCCGGTGGTCTGGAGGCTGGCCATGCTTCGAGCATAGTCGCGCCGTGCTTGGCCTCCCGCGAGTTGCGGAAGTCACGCTAGGCTTCGCCTCAATGGCACTCGCGGATAGCTTTCAGCAGGTTCTCGACTCGCTCCCAGAGGATTGGACCGACCTCGAGTTCGATCTGCGCGTCAGCGACGAGTCGCGCTACATCGACGCCTGCGTGTACCTGACGACGTGCAACGCGCGTCCGTACTCCCACCATGACTGGCACTGGCGTCTGCTGGTGGCGCACAACTTCGGCCACGCCGCCTCGGCCCCCACCACCCACGGCGCCCTGCGTCTGCTCGACGAAGCGGGCATCGAGGGGGAACTGGTGTTGCGCGAGCAGCGCGTGGGCCGCGTCGAGGTGGTGCAGATGTGGGGCCGTCCGCAGTCGGTGCGCGAGGAGTTCGCGCGCCTGCGGGCTCAGTAGGCGAGTGTCGGGTGGGCGCTCGTCGGGCTTGCCGTCCAGCGTGCGGGGAATAGCGATGGCGCGTGTGGTTGCCTTCATCCCGGACCTGCTGTTCGGCTCGCAGGTTCAGGGCGGTTTGCGTGCGGCCGGTCACGACGTCGAGTTGGTGGCTGACGGGGAGGCCATTCGCGACGCGCTTGCCGGCTCGGATGTCCTGGTGGTCGATCTCACCGACGACGCGACGTGTCGGGCAAACTTTGTCGAGGTGCTCGCCAGGGATGGCGACTTGGCCGGTGTGCGCACACTGGCGTTCTACTCTCACGTCGAGGCGGACACTCGCGCGCTGGCAGAAGGCGCCGGTTTCGACCAAGTCGTGCCGAGGTCTCGCATGGCGCGGGAAGGTGCGGTCGTGGTTGAAAGGCTGGCAGCGGCCCGGCGTCAGTGAATCGGGCGCGGCAGGCGCTTTTCTTCGTTACGCCTCCGCCATATTCTCGGCCGCACGGACGGTTGGCCAAGCGCGGGCACCAGGATCCGATAAGTCACAACAGTGTTCACGCTTATTCCCAGGCCGTAAAACCATCCGAGTGGGGCGCCTAGTTGGACTAGCAGGCAGGCGCCCAAGAATGCAGCGAAACAGCCGAGAACAAGTGTGGTGATGGCTCGTCTGATGTAGCTCATTGTCAGCATATTACCAACCTAGGATGCGGACACCGTCATACAGGGCAAATGCAACGAAGCAGCCGGCTACACTGCCCGCGGCTGCGCCGAGTGCCAAGTACTCAAACCTCTGACGCCATGTCGCTCGGCCGATCAGCGCACCAACGGCACCACCCATAGTGGTGCCGGCCGAGCCAATCACTGCGATTAGGTCGGTGAGAGTTCGAGCATCTGTCGTTTCGACGAGCATCGCTCGATTGTCCGTCTCTGGTGAGACGAAATTCCCGCACGTGACAGTGTCGTGCCGCGTTTGTGGCTGATGCTCAACTAGGCGGTAGCGCCGCGCCGCCGCCGAGATCTGTGTGTTCGGCCTCGACTGGGTCGAGGGGGACCAGGGCGGCGTTGGGGACTCGCTCGGCCAGGGCGATCTTGTGGCCCGCTCGCTGGTAGAGGGCTATGCGGATCACCACGCCGTGGCAGACGACGAGGGCGGGGAGGGGGCCCAGTTCGACGTCGGCCAGGGCGGCGGCTACGCGCTCGCCCTGGTGGGCGAAGGACTCGCCGCCGGGGAAGGCGAAGTCGGGGCGGCCCTCGATGAAGCCGGCGAAGCCGTCGGGATCTTCGGCGTGGACGTCTGTGAACAGGCGATCGGTCCAGTCGCCGGCGTCGGTCTCCATCAGGCGGGCATCCTCGCGGGGTGTCAAGTTGATGCGCTCGGCGACGATGTTCGCGGTTTCGCGGGCGCGCAGGAGCGGTGAGCACCACAGCGCCGCGAAGGCATGGGCGCTCGCGCGCTCGGCCAGGTCGTGCGCCTGCTCGCGGCCGGTCTCGTCGAGCGGCACCGGAAGATGTCCCTGAAAGCGGCGCTCGAGGTTGTAGGCGGTCTGGCCGTGCCGGGCCAGGTAGACGCTCGCGGGTGTCACGACGAGCTGCCGCCGGAGCGCATGGCCGGTCTGCGCACGGTCGCGGGTGCTTGGAGGGTGCTCAGGTCGCCGGCGTCTCGGCCGCGGGCTCGGCCGGTGGCACGTCGCGCTTGCCGAGGTACAGGAACGAGTACAGCCCGGCGGCGATCGCTGCCCCAAGCAGCGGCCCGGCGTACCAGACCCAGCCATTGGCCCAGTGATCGCCGATCAGCTGCGGCCCGAACGCCCGCGAGGGGTTCATCGCAGCGCCCGTGAACGGCCCGCCGAACAGCACGTCGATCGCGATCGTCAGCCCGATCGCCAGCCCTGCCACGACGCTGAACTGGTTGCGCGCGTCGACGGCCGCGCCGAAGATGACGAACACGAGGAAGAACGTGAGGATCGCCTCGAGCAGGAAGCCGGAGCTTGCGTTTACGCCGTGCCCGAGCGCCGGGACGCCGAGGCCGACCGGTTCGGTGATCGATTTCGGCAGCAGCTGGTCGACCAGCAGAGCGGCGAGCGCGGCGCCGCCGAACTGGGCGACCCAGTAGACGCCAGCGAGCGCCGGCTTGATCTTGCGCGTGATCAGGAAGCCAAACGTCACCGCCGGGTTGAAGTGCCCGCCGGAGATGTGCCCCAGCGCGCAGACCATCACACCGATGGCAAGCCCGTTGGCGACGGCGACGCCGATCAGCGATGGGTCGGATACGGCACCGGCGGCGGCGGCCGCGCCGGTGCCGATGAAGGTCAGTGTGAACGCGCCGATCATCTCGGCCACGGCGCGACGAAGGGTGTCTTCGGACATGCGCGGAAATGTATGGGTGGTTCCGGACGGCACATGTGCCGTCCGGTCGGGCCGTGCATGCAC
>JBOGXY010000101.1:0-33254 GCA_050696495.1 Solirubrobacteraceae bacterium | reverse complement strand
GGTCGGCGGGCGCTTCGTCCAGGAGATCAGCGAGCTCGCCGAGATAACTCGCCAGCGTCAGCACGAACAACTCCTCTTTCGAAGAGAACAGCCGATAGATCTGCGCCCTGTTGATGCCGACGGCGCGCGCGATGTCCTCCATCGGGGCATCCTGTAGCCCGCGCTCGTCGAACAGGAGGCGAGTCGCCGCCACGATCTCGTGCTCGCGCTGGCGACGCACGCGTACGCGGCTCGAGGCGGTCTGAGGATTGACGGTCGAGCTGGTCATCGACCGTACTCTAGCGCGACTGTAACAGTAGATCAAACATAGTGTTTGACAACCGGTTACATTTTGTCTAAATTACTGTCATCACGGCCACGTTTGTGGCTGTATCGCTTGCTCGAGGCCCCTGTATTCAAAGGAGAGACCCACCTCATGTCCGCCACTCCCGTTGCCAGCTCCGACACGACTGAGGCCGCCGAGGCTGCCGTGGAGGCAATCACCGGCGCGGCCGGCCAGGACGTGACCTTCTCGCTGACGTTGAGTCAGGACCAGAAGGACATCCGCGACTGGGTGCACGGCTTTGCCGCCGACGTAATGCGCCCGGCCGCGCACGAGTGGGACGAGAAGGAGTCGACACCCTGGCCGATCATTCAGGAGGCCGCGAAGATCGGCCTGTACGGCTTCGAGGGACTGGCGCAGTTCTTCGCCGACCCCACTGGCCTGAGCTTGCCGATTGTCAACGAGGAGCTGTTCTGGGGCGACGCGGGGATTGGCATGTCGATCATGGGCACCGCCCTGGCCGTGGCCGCGATCTTCGGACAGGGATCGGGCGAGCAGATCGGGGAATGGATCCCACGCTGCTTCGGCACCGAGGACGACCTCAAGGTCGCTGCGTTCTGCGCCTCTGAGCCAAACGCCGGCTCCGACGTCTCTGGCGTTCGCACCGTCGCGAAGTTCGACGAGGCCTCGAACGAGTGGGTGCTCAACGGACAGAAGGCGTGGGCGACCAACGGCGGCATCTCCGACGTGCACGTGATCATCGCCTCGGTCGACCGCGAGCTCGGCTCGAAAGGCCACGCCGCGTTTGTCGTGCCGATGAGTGAAGCGAAGGGCATCTCCCAGGGCACGAAGGTCTCCAAGCACGGCCTGCGCGCGTCGCACACCGCCGATGTCTTCCTCGATGACTGTCGTGTGCCCGCGGGCTACGTGCTCGGCGGCAAGGAGAAGCTCGACGAACGGATTGCGCGCGTGCGCGAGGGCAAGAAGAGCAACTCACAGGCCGCGATGCAGACGTTCGAGTCCTCGCGTCCGACCGTTGGCTCTCAGGCTCTGGGAATCGCTCGCGCGGCATACGAGTATGCACTGGAGTACGCCAAGGAGCGCGAGCAGTTCGGTAGGAAGATCATCGAGAACCAGGCGATCGCGTTCACGCTGGCGCGTATGAAGATGGAGATCGACGCGGCCCGCCTGCTCGTGTGGCGCGCGTCGTGGATGGGTCGTAACCAGGTCCCGTTCGAGAACGCTGAGGGCTCGATGTCAAAGCTGAAGTCCGGCGAGGTCGCCGTGTGGGTGACCGAGCGCGCGATCCAGATACTTGGCGGGAATGGGTATACGCGCGAGTTCCCGGTGGAGCGCTGGCACCGCGACGCGAAGATCTACGACATCTTCGAGGGCACCGCCGAGATCCAGCAGCTCGTCATCTCCAGGGCGATCAGCGGCATGCACATCAAGTAGTAGGTCTCAGCCAGGAGGAGACTGGCTGGAAGTCACGGCACGAGGGTCTGTCAGCCAGTCGGCACGATGCCGCGAAGCATGGTCTCTATGTGGCCAAGTTGCGTTGCGGGCAGTGGTAGCTCCTGGACGCGGGCGAGCAATATTTCGCCCTGGACCACGCCCGCTCTGACCGCCTCCCGCGCATACTCCCAGTCGCGGTCTCGTCCGGCCGCGCACTTCGCCAGTACGAGGTCGTGGGCCTCCAGGCACCATGCGACCGCGGCGAGGTCCAACCTTGGCCGTGGGTGGATGTCCCATCTCACGAGGCGTCCCTGCCAGCCGGCCGGAGCCTTTGCGGTCTCGGGCCCCACGCCGTGCGCGTAGTAGCCGAAGGCGGCGTGAAAAGGGGACCCGTCTCCGAGCGCCCCGTCGATCAAGTCCGCTGCCTCGGGATCGTTGAGTGGGTAGAGGTCTGCCTCCATCGACTGGAGCAACTCCTCAGGCGGCTCGGAGCGAGAGCCGAGGATCGCTTGACTGCCGATGACCACGAACTCGTCCTGCTAGTGATCTGGGCGGCCGCGGCGAGGACGTGTTCGAATTGATACGCGCGCACTATCGGGTCGCACGCAATATCTGTCGGCGCTCGGGCTCGCTGAGAACCCCCGCGAACGGCGAGTTTTGACGCAGATCGTCGCCCGTCTGGGAGTCCTCGATGAGGGCCTTTCGGATCTCCGACACGGGGCGGGCGAGCACGTGTTCCCACTGATCGGCGTATCGAGGGTCGATCCGCCCTTGCTCGCGCCAGCGGAACAGTGCGTGCCTGGCATCGTCGACCATCGGCTTGCGTAGTCGTCGTGCGACCGCCTGGTGGTAGGCGAGGCCTCGTGCTCGCGCGCGATCGTGACCGTCCTCTGAGTGCCCAACGGGATCGATCTGCAGTTGGTTCGCCGCGTCGCGCTGACGGGCCATGATCGGGGTCAGTGCATACCTAGGTCGGCCGTCCTCGCTTTCGGCTCGCACTGACTCGTAAAGCGTGAGCAGCGCGGACACAGGAACCTCCAGTCGCCCCTCGCGTGAGTGGACCACCGCTAGGTCACCACTCTTGATCCAACGATCGAGCGCCGTATGGCTGACGCCCAGAACGCGAGCCGCCAGGCGTCGCGAGACGGTCTCGCCGAGATCACGTTCCAAAGCCACGCGAACGCTGGAGAGATCGCGATTGCCCGGCATCTCCCGACTGGCGCGTCGCAACCGTACGATGTTCTCGAATAGCTCCCGGCGCCTGTCTACGATACCCATGCGCGAAGAGTAACAAACGAATTGCCAAAAAATAAGAAAAATGGCAACTCGTCTTACTCTGGGCTCCTCGACTGATCCCCAGGACCCCCTTGAGGCCCGACGCGAACGGACACGTCGATCTCGTTCGTGTGTAGTTGCCGCCCTGCGCTACCCCTTCGCCATCTGCTGTGTGGGCGCTGCATATGCTGGTTTCAGCGGGCTGGGTGAACGGCCGTGCGACGACATCGAGCGTGCGCCAGTTTTGCGCCACTCGTGCGCTGATTCGGCCGGATGGCCGGTTCCGCCATTAGGGCCCTCGCAGAAGGCCGTTGAGCGTCGATGTGTTGCCGAGAGCTACGGGTTTACGGGCTCCGCGCTGATGATCTCGAAGCGAGCGTCGTCCGGGCGATTGGCGGGAAAGATCACGAGGTTTGTGCTGGGGCAGCGCGCGGACGGGAGCAGCAGCCCATCGCGCTCGAGCCAGTGGACGGCGCCGCCCAGCTGGCGGCACGCGATCATCTCGTCGGCTGCGAGCTCCGCTGGGCCGATGCCGAGGCCCCGTAGGAGTTCGGCATCGGTGAGGTCGAGAACGCTGGTCAGCGAGAGTTCGAGCGTGTAGACAGTGCGGCGGGCGCGAGGCGGGATCGGCTGCACGGCGATCTGATGCGCTGCCTCTGCGAGCGCGCCGTCCCGGGCGAGGCTTGTGTAGATCGCGGCGACGCCCGGGGGGTTCCAGCGCGCGCCGCGGGTGTTCTCGGCATCGGGCGGGTAGTCGCCGAACATGTGCCGACACGCTCGGCCGCTCCACGGGGCCGGTGTGATCGCCTGCAGTCGATCGAGCAGCTCTGGCGGGTAGACCATGTGGGCTGGTGCCGGCGGGGGTGGCTATCAGACGTAGGCGCCGTCGCGCAGCTGGGCGATCAGGGCGAGCACGTCGTCGAGCTTGCCCTGCTGGATGCGGTCGGCGGGGCGTTCGCCGCCGAGCAGGCGGTGCGGAGCGAACAGCCACAGATGGGCCTCATCGGGCTCGTAGAACTCGGCAAGCTCTGCGAGCAGCCACTCGAGCGTGAGCAGCCGTTGCAGGCGATCGGGTTGTGGTTCGACCTTGCCGGTGCGCCAGCGCGAGACGGTCTGCGGGGTCGTGTCGAGCAACTGGGCGACCTCGCGGGACTTGATCCCGCCGCGGTCGCGGATCGAGTCAAGACGGCTGGCTACGGCACTCGCCACAAGTTGCTCCTTGCATAGACATAGACATGAACACCATGATGAACAATAGCATGAACCTTGGTGCCTGGACGCCGATGAGCGTGCGCCAGTTTTGCGCCAGTCGTGTACGGAGCGGGCCGGATTCCAGCGGACCCGAGCGGAGCGGTGTTGGCTCAACCATGCCAAAACCCGCATAAACACTGGGCTAAAGCCCGACCTACGACATCTTCGAGGGCACCGCCGAGATCCAGCAGCTGGTGATCTCGAGGGCTATCTCGGGGATGCATATCAAGTAGCGCCGGGACTGAGGTTTTGCTGGCTGGCCGTGGAGGCCGGTCTCGCGTCGTTCTGCGCGACAGGCCGTCAGCAATCAAGCGTGGCGTCTGCCGTGCTGCAGATCTCGTGCACCCGCGATCCCAGCTCGCCGAGCCGGCGTACGAGCATTGCCTTCGGGAATGGCCTCAGGTTGTCAAACGAGGCGATCGACTCCACCGGGAGTCCCTCCTGCGTACCCAGCCTCAGCTCGCTCGGGATGCCACGGATGCGCGTGCTCACCGGTGCCACCAGTACGCGCTGCATCACTTCGTTGGCGACATCCCGGCTGATGACGAGGAACGGCCTGCCCTTCTCATCGGGGGTCTCGCCCCACCACAGGTCCCCGCGGGCTACCACCAACGCTCCCACGGCTCCTCATCGATCGCCTCGCGGGCGAGGAGGGTCGCTTCGGCCATCTCCTGCGGCGTCTCGGGGTGTCGCGTCATCGCATCGCGGTAGCGGACTCGCAGCTGCTCGCGCTCGCGCTCCACGATGATGGTCTCCAGACCGGCCCGGAGTGCCTGCGAGCGGCTCTCGAAGTCCCCACTCTGCACGAGCTTGTCGAGTTCTCCCGCCAGCCCCTCTGGCAGCTTGACTGCGACCTGAACGGTCATACAACCAGTATACCCGATTGTGATGCGCCCCGATTGAGGCCAGTCCGCCTACCAGGCCTGCGTCGTACCGCAGTGCGGGCACGTCACGCTGGTGGAGACCGGTGCGATGAAGAAATAACCGCACGAGCACGGGTAGCAGGCCTCGTCTACCGGGCCGCCGGCGTCACGGATGCGGCGCACGGTGATGTCGGCCGCGGCCGGCGGGGTGCAGGCATGCTCGTGTTGGCGCCAAGCGGTCAGTGGGTGTAGCAGGCTGGAGCGCATCGATCTCTACCTTCTAAGACGCCTGAGATGCCTAAAGGTTTCGCTGTGCAGCCGAGAACTCCTGGCGCCGCGGTGCGGTTATCTCCGCGGCTCTCTCGCCGAGCGGGCGATGCGGTGGCGCCAGCCCGCCGTTTTGGGATAATCAAACGCGATGAGCCCCGCTCGCAAGCGAACGGTGCGGCTGGTCGTGGCGCTCAGCGCCGCCGTGGTCCTGGCAAGCGCCTTGATCTACACCAGTTTCAGCGCTGCCAGCCCCACCGTGACGCCCAGCCAGCTAGTGCGCGAAGGCGTTAGCGGGCGCGAATACCAGCTGACCGGGAAGGTCAAGGCGGGCTCCGTGCGCCACGAAGGCCAGACGCTGGACTTCGCCGTCCAGGATCGTGCGGGCGAAGCGGCGATCCCGCTCAGCTACACCGGGCAGGTGCCCGACCCCTTCAAGGAAGGGCGCGAGGTGATCGTCACCGTCGTCAAGCGCGATGGGGGCTACATCGGGCAGCGCGACTCGCTGATCACCAAGTGCCCATCCAAGTACAAGGTCACGCCCAGCAAAGGCAAGACCTACTGATGGCCCGGGTAGCCGCCCGCCGGCGCGTGCGGGCCGCGCGGTCGAACTGATGCCGGCGCTGGGCCGCGCCTGCCTGCTGCTGGCGCTCGGCGTCTGCATCTACGGGATCGGCGCCTCGCTCTACGGTGTGCGGCGCGGCCGGCCCGAGTTTGCGCTCTCCGGGCGACGCAGCGTCTATGCGCTGGCCGGCATCCTGACCGTCGCCTTCGCGGTGCTCGAGCTCGCCTTCCTGCGCAGCGACTTCTCCTTCAACACGGTCGCCGACACCTCCAGCGCGACGACGCCGACCTTCTACAAGGCGGCCGCGGTGTGGTCATCCCAGGAAGGCTCCCTGCTGTTGTGGGCGTGGCTGCTCTCGCTGTGGTCGAGCCTCGTGCTGTTCCTGACGCGCCGGCGCCTGCGCGAGGAGAGCGCGTATGCCACCGCGATCCTGCTCGGTTTCGCTGGGTTCTTCGATTGCCTGATGATCTTCTACGCGACGCCGTTCGCTACCACCAATCCGGCTCCGGCCGAAGGCGTCGGGCTTGACCCGCTGCTGCGCCATCCGAGCATGATGATCCACCCGCCGATGCTCTATTCGGGCTACACGCTATGCATCGTGCCGCTCGCGTTCGGTATGGGCGCGCTGCTTGCCCGCAAAGTCGACGCCGAGTGGATCCGCGCCACGCGCCGCTTCGCACTCGCCGCCTGGCTGTTCTTGGGCGTCGGGATCATGCTCGGTGCGCGCTGGTCCTATTCCGAGCTCGGTTGGGGCGGCTACTGGGGCTGGGATGCGGTCGAGAACGCATCGCTTATGCCGTGGCTGACCGGCACCGCCTTCCTTCATTCGCTGATGATCCAAGAGAAGCGTGGGATGCTCAAGGTGTGGAACGTCTCGCTGGTGCTTGCCACCGGCACGCTGGCGATCATGGGCACCTTTTTGGTGCGCAGCGGCGTCCTCTCCTCTATCCACGCATTCGGTGGCGCCACGCTTGGGGTTCCCTTCGTGACGTTGATCGGGGTGCTGATCGCCGCATCGATCTATCTTGTCTATACGCGCCGGCATATGCTCGCAAGCGAGCACCGCCTGGATTCGCTGCTCTCGCGCGAGTCGATCTTCCTGGCCAACAACGTCGTGCTGGTCGGGCTCTGCTTCGTGATCTTCTGGGGCACCTACTTCCCGCTCATCTCCGAAGCGCTCACCGGCCACTCAGCCTCGGTCGGCCCCCCTTGGTTTGACCGTTACACCGTCCCGCTGGCGCTGATCCTCGTGCTGCTCAGTGGCATCGGGCCGGTGATCGCCTGGCGACGGGCGACGCTTGCCAATGCCAGGCGCAACTTCCTGGTGCCGCTCGGCTGCGGGCTCGTAGTGCTGGTGGCGCTGCCGGTCGCCGGCCTCTCGACCGGCAAACCGCTGGCGATCGCGATGTTCTGCTGCGCGGCGTTCGTGCTCGGCAGCGTCGGGCAGGAGTACTGGCGCGGCGCGCGCCTGCGACGGTCCTCATCCGGCGAAGCGCCGCCGCTGGCGCTGGTTGCGCTGGTGCGACGCAACCGCCGCCGCTACGGCGGCTACATCGTGCACATCGGCATGGCCGTGCTGTTCGTGGGCGTGGCGGCCTCCTCCTCTTTCCAGCACGCCTCAGAGCTCTCGCTCTCGCCGGGCCAGTCGACCAAGGTTGGTGCCTACAGCGTGCGCTACGTGCGACCGACCGGCACTATCACCTCCAAGGAAGACGCGGCTCACACGGGCGCCACGATGAGCCTGGGCGCCGTGCTCGACGTGAGCAAGGGCGGCAAGCATGTCGCCACGCTTAGGCCCAGCGAGGGCTTCTATGACTCCGGCGAACCGGCGCAGGGCTCTGTCGGGCACTTGATCGGCGGGCAGGCCGTCAGTCACGTCAGCATGGACGGTGGCGTTACCCGCGACGTCTGGAGCGCGATCGCGCCCGACATCTCGACGCCGCGGCTGCAGCGGGTGATGAGCATCGCCAACAAGACGATCCCGCTGGTGCGGCCCGACGAGGGGATGATCGCGCTGGCCGTGCTCGTGCGCGAATACCTCAAGGCCCCGCCGCCCGCCCAGTTTCATCTGATCGTCTCCCCGTTGGTGCTGTGGATCTGGATTGGCGGGCTGATCGTCATCGGCGGCGCGCTGATCGCCGCCTGGCCCGCTCCCGGCGCCATCCGCCGGCGCGTGCGTGTCGGCTCGCGCTCCGCCGAGGATCGGCGCGATCGCTCACCGGCGAGCCCCGAGCGCGGCCTCGCTCGCGTCTAGATTCGCAGGCGATGGCTGCGCTACTGACGCTCGTGCTGCTTGCCGCGGTTATCGCCGTGGTCGCCTCGCCGCTGCTGCGCCGTCGCTCGGCCTCGATGCAGGCGGCCGAGTCGGTCGACCGGGCCGAGCTGCAGAGTGCGCGTGAGGCCAAGTATCGAGAGATCCGCGACGCCGAGCTCGATTACCGCACCGGTAAGCTCTCGCGCGAGGACTACGAAGCGGTCGATTCTTCACTGCGCGCCGAGGCTCTCGTCATCCTCGACGGCCTGGAGGCACTCGAGGGCGAGAAAGTGGCCGACTAGACTTTCTTGAGCAGCAGGATCGTGTTCAGCACGAACGCGATCGCGAAACCGACGGTCCAGCGGTTGAGGTTGCGCTCGACCATCGAGCCGCCACCGAGCGGTCCCTGTCCGCTACCGACGCCGAAGGCGCCCGAGAGGCCAGAGTCCTTGCCCGAGTGCATCAGCACGAGCAGGATCAGGCCGACGGCAATAAATACCTGCACGACGGAGAGGATCACTTCCATGCCTGCAAGGGTACCGGCTCGCGCAATTTGGCGTGCAGCGGCGTTTGAGGCTCGTCAATTCGGCCAAATTGGCTTTGGCGCCTAGCGTCCCGGTAGATTCCACCGATCGTCCGCGATGACGGACCGCAATCTTTTCGATTACGAATCCTTTACCAACAGGTGCTTATCTGCCGATATGAATTGGGTCAGGGGGCGCCCATGCGGGAGCGGGGGCGCCTTGGTTCGCGAACACGAGCAAGGGACCGACTCACGATGACTGAGGGCAAGCAGACACACGCACGCGGGTTTTCGCTGCGCGCGCACGCTCCCCGCGACGAACGGATCGGTCGATGAGTCAGGCCAAAGCCACGAAGGGCTCGCTTCGACTCGTGCTCCGCCACGGTGGCCTGACAGCCGCCCTTACAGGCGTCGGAGCTGTGCTTGCTCCGAGCGCGCTTGCCACCCAGCCCCCGACGCTCACCGGTCCCGGCAGTCCGCAGGCGGCGAGCACACCTACCGAAGCTCCGGTGAGCACCACACCGAGCACGAGCACGACCGCCACGACGCCGACTACGACGGCCACGAGCCCGACCACGACGAGCACGACGAGCACCTCCGCGACGACGACCACCACCTCAACCGCCACCACGCCGACCAAATCGCCCCGACCGCGCAAGGGGCCCAAGGCTGTCGTCCAGCACGGCCAGGAAACGACGAGCACTCCCACTCAGACCACGCCCGCGGTAACCGCGGCCCCTACGGTCAAGGCGCCCACTACTCCCAAGAGCTCCACGGCGATCGCGCCGGCTCCGCAATTGGCGGTCGTCCAGTCAGGCGCGCTCGCGGCGATGATGAACGGCTCGGCCGCCTCGCTACAGGCGCTCAGCTTCTATCGCATCCCGCTGTTTCTACTTCCGATTTACCAGGCGGCCGCGGTCCAGTACGGCCTGCCGTGGCAGGTGCTGGCGGCGATCAACGAAGTCGAGACGAACTTCGGCACGGACCTTTCCGTCTCGAGTGCCGGAGCGGTGGGCTGGATGCAGTTCATGCCCGAAACCTGGCTGCAGTACGGCGTAGACGCGCTCGGAGCGGGCTACGCCGACCCATACAACCCGGTTGACGCGATCTTCGCCGCCGCTCGCTACCTACACGCGGCCGGAGCGTCCTCGAACCTGCGGGGCGCAATTCTTGCCTACAACCATTCCGAAGCCTATGTCGAATCGGTGCTGCTGCGAGCGCGATTGTTTGCCAGCTATCCCTCCTCGGCGATCGCCACGCTGACAGGTCTCAGTGAGGGCTCTTTGCCGGTGGCAGACGCTCAGGTCGCGCCCGGCTCGCCGATCCCCACGGCGCAGGCGCCCTCGCCCGCCACGGCCCCGACCCCGGCCACGGGCGTGACCCCGGGAACCAATCCCGCGCCTTCGCCCACGCAAAGCGCGAAGGCCGCCGGCGGCTTCTCCTCTTCTCAGCTCTCCGAGTTGCTCGGCAAGAAGCGAGCGCCCGTCGTTGCCGTCGAGGATGGGCGCATCGTCGGAATCGGCGTCTCTCGCAAGATCGGCGAGTACATGACGCTGCGCGACACCTACGGCGACCTATTCACCTATGCCGGCCTCGGCAGCATCGCGCCGGCTTACCGCCTCTCAAAGCCCGCGCCGCTACAGCTGCCCAAGGGCGCGCTGCCCAGCGGTGAAGCGAGCAGCACGCCGACACAGGCGGCGAGCGCCGGGAGTCAATCGCCGCTCACGCTGCACGTGGCCGCACGCAAGCCATCCAGCGGTATTGGGGCGAGCACCACCGCCGGCAAAGGATCTGCCGCTCAGGCGTCGGTGGGCGGCAAGGTGCGCGTGTTCGCCCATCCCGGCAATCCAGACGCCGTTGCGGCCAAGCGGCTGCGCGAACAGGAGGCACAGAACAAAGCGCTCGCGGCGGGCTGGGCGGTGCTCCAGCGCGGCGCGCTCGTCTCCCAGGGCACCGTCCTTGGCCACCTCTCCGGCGGCGGTCAAGGCAGTCAGGCAACTCTGCGCTTCTCGATTCGACCCGCCGGTGCCCAGAGCCCGGTGGACCCGCGACCAATCCTCGAGAACTGGCGTCAGCTCTCCTCTTCACTGCACCCGCGTGGATCCAAGGCCGGCGCAGTACTGGCGGGCGCAACGGCAGCCAATGCCTTCCAGCTCTCAAGCGGCGACCTCGAGCGCGCGGTTCTTGCCGACCCCGGCATCCAAATGGGGGCCTGCGATCGCTCCCAGGTCGCCGCCGGCAAGGTCGATCCGCATGCGCTGGCGCTGCTTGTGTTCCTTTCGCGCAGCGGTCTGAAGCCGACCGTCGGTGAGCTGCGCTGCGGCGTCGCGCTCAACACGCCGACCGGAGTTCAGACCGTCTTCCCCGCCGCCGGCACGCTTGACATAGCCGCGATCAACGGCGTGCCGATCGGCGGCCATCAGGGAGCGGGGACGATCACCGATGTTACGATCCGCACCCTGTTGACGATCAAGCATCACTATGCGCCCAAGCGAATCGTCAGCTTGATGAGCTATCCCGGAGCTCCCAGCACGATCGCCGCGGGCGATCACTCCACCTTCATCGGGCTTGAAGTTCCGACCGTCTCCTCGGCAGGCCCCTCCGCCGGGCATGTGGGCGCCAAGAGCGCGGTCGCGAGGGCCGCGGCGAGCAAGGCGACCCATCCTGGCAGCCTGTCGCTGGACACGTTTGAGTGGCAGCGCCTGGTCGATCAGATTGCCTCGATCCAGCAGCCCAAGGTCGCCGTCGCGCCGAGCGCCTCGGCTATCCGCGACGCAAACGCCGCAGGCAGCGCCAGCTCCACCCGCACCCTGCCCTAATGGCAGGTTTGTAGGCTCAAGCTTGTGCTGCCGGCGGGCCGGTCGACTCATCGCGACCGACCCGGCCGGCCGGCAACGCTACTTTCCGGTGCCAGGGTGGGGGCCGCGCAATCCAAGCGCTCCGCTCAAGGCCGGTCGGCACTTGGCCGTAGCCGTCTTGAATTGAGGGCTTGCGGTGTTCAGACCCTTCGTGCTGAACACGGGGCCGCTGCCAGATGTGTTCGGCTGCGCCACTTTGACGCCATTCTTGTGCAGGCACGCCGCGAACAGGCTGAGCGCCTGTCGGAACCGGGAGTTCCGGGGGCTGGCGAAACCTGCTGCGCCCGGCCTGCCGGCGGGAAGGCCGCGAGCACCGAGGCACTTGCTCATGGCGCTCTGCAGTTGAGCGCGCGTGACGCCCTTGGGCAGGTTCGCGCCGCCCAGGAACAGGCCGCGGGCGCCGCCAGGGTTGGTCGGCAATTGCACCCCCTGTTTCTGCAGGCATGCGCGCAAGGCGGTAAAGCGTCCTCGTCGACCGGTGGCTCCACTCGGACCGGTAGTGCCGCCGGTAGCACCGGCGCTACCATTAGTGCTGCTGGGAGCGGCGCCGCTCGATCCGGCGCTCGTGCTCGTGGCCGCCGCGTTTGTTTGGGTCGTGGTCGAAGAGGACCCGCCGCAGGCGGTCAGTCCCAGCGCGGCGATGGCGCCGGCGGCAAGAACGACGCTCAGCGGTCGGCCCAGCGCATCTCTCATCTGCTGCATCTAATTCCTCATTTCGTTGCGTTGACCTCAACTCTGGCACGTCTACTTACCGAACAGCACCGGTCCTTCGCCGCCACCGCCGGCTCGTGCCCGGCCGGCGAGGCCGCCGCCACCGATCAGGGCACTGAGAGTGCCGCCCGCACCAGTTTCGCTGACGCGGACCGAGTCAGCTTTGACGGTGCCCTCGCTGTTGGCGCCGCCGGTAACGATCACCATTTCACCTGGATGGATCGCTTTGAGGTCAGACTTGACCGTCTTTGTCACCGTCGAAGCCGCCGAAGTCGTGACCTTGACGGTGTTGCCTTCGGCGTCGGTCACATACAAGGCGTGTCCTGAGGTGTAGGCGACCTGGCCAACCGTTGCTCCAGTGCCGGACGGGCGATTCGCGGAACCGCCAAGTGACGAGAGGCGAGCGGCAATGAGGCTTGATCTTCCCCCGGCTGGGTTTGAGGAAGCGGGGGAAGATTGGCCCTTCTCCACGAGCACACCGCCGATGAAGCCGCATGCCGTCAGCAGCACGCACAGCAGCGCAATCGGCAGAGGGTTGAGCAACCGTCGCCGCGGTCGCGGCGGCAACTCTTGCTCGATCAGATCCTCTCCCATCACAGTCTCCATACGTTCTTCATCCTCACTCGAAGCGCAACGCTTCGATCGGTCTGAGCGCGGCCGCGCGGGCCGCCGGGTAGGTACCGAAGAACAGGCCCGACAGGGCGGCGGCAGCGAAGGCGAGAAAGATCGAATAGGTCGCTATCTGCGGGTGCACGCCGGCTATTTCGAACTGGCTGCCGATCACTCCGAGCAGCACACCGGCCAGGCCGCCTATCAACGAGACCAGCACCGCCTCGGTCAGGAATTGAGTGAGGATGTCGCTTCGCCGGGCGCCGATCGCCTTGCGAATGCCGATCTCGCGCGTTCGCTCGGTAACGCTCACGAGCATGATGTTCATCACGCCGATGCCGCCGACCAGCAGGGAGATCGCGGCGACCTCGCCGAGCAGGGTCGTAAAGACGCTGCTGGTCGAGCTCGACGTTTCAAGCAGCGAGCCCTGATTGAGCACCTGAAAGCCCGGTTCGGCGGTATTGGTGATTTTGTGGCGTTCCTCGATCAGCGTCGAGACCTCCGCTTCGGCCGTGTTCAGAGAGGACTCAGAGGTGGCCTGGACAGTGATCGAGTCGACCGGGCCGGCGCCCGTGAGCGCGCTCTGCACGGTTGTGATCGGCGCCATCACCACATCGTCCTCGTTGGTTATGCCGCTCGTGCCCTTGGAGGCGAGCACTCCGAGCACTTCGAAGTTGCTGCCGCCCACCTTGACGTTCTGGCCCACGGGACTCTGCCCGGCAAACAGTTCCTCCGAGACCGTCTGACCGATCACCGCGACACGCTTGTGCTGGTTGACGTCGGCCATCGTGAACGACGAGCCTTCGGCGATTTTGTAGCTGTGGGCTTCCAGGTAGGAGGGAGTGGTGCCCACGAACGAGGACGGTTCGTAGCTCGAGCTGCCGTAGACGAGTTTTACTGAGCTTGCGTTGACCACCGGCGCGGCGCTCTTGACGTCCGGCGCGAGATTTGGGTTCTGTAGCGCCTGTGCGTCCTGCTTGGTCAGCGATATGCCGCTGCCCGCGCCGGCCACGCTCGCGCTTGCGCGCCGCCCGATGCGAAAGCCGCCGCCGCTTGGCATCACGATCAACACGTTCGTGCCAAGGCTCTGGATGCGCGACTGCACGGCCTTTGAGGAGCCGTTGCCCACGGCGATCAGCACGATCACCGACGCGACCCCGATCGTCATGCCGAGGATCGTCAGGCCCGAGCGCAGCTTGTTGGCGGCGATCCCGCCCCAGGCGATTCTCAGGGTGCCGGCTCCGATCATGCGCCTGCTCTGGAAACCGCGCTGTCGCGCACGATCTCGCCGTCGCTCAGGTGGATCACGCGCTCGGCTCGCGCCGCGACGTCGGGCTCGTGGGTGATCACGACGACGGTCCGGCCGCCCTCGTGCAACTCGCTGAAGATGTCAAGTACGTCTTCGGTGGAATGCGAATCGAGATTGCCGGTCGGCTCGTCGGCGAGGATCAGCGACGGGTTGGTGACGATCGCGCGCGCCACCGCGACGCGCTGCTGCTGGCCGCCTGAGAGCTCGGAGGGCATGTGCGCCAAGCGGTCGCTCACCCCCACCGACTCCAGCGCCGCCTCGGCGCGCCTGCGGCGCTCGGGTCGGCTGAGACCCGCATAGGCGAGCGGAAGCTCGACATTTGCCACGGCGGTCGTGCGCGCCACCAGGTTGAAGCTTTGAAAGACGAAGCCGATCTTGCGGTTGCGCAGATCGGCCAGATCGTCCTGGTCCATGTGCGCCACATCGACGCCGTCGATCAGGTAGCGGCCGGCGGTGGGGGCGTCCAGGCAGCCGAGGATGTTCATCAGCGTGCTCTTGCCGCTGCCCGAGCTGCCCATGATCGCGACGAAGTCGCCCGTGTCGATCCGCAGCGAGACCTCGCGCAGCGCCTGCACGCGGATCGCTCCCAGCTCGAACACCTTGCTCACGCCGCGCACCTGGATCACGGGCGCGCGATCCATCAGCCGCCACCCCTGAAGATCGCGCCGCCGCCGCCGCCGAGCAACGCGCCGCCACCCCCTGCGCCGCCACCGAGGCGGCTGCGCAGCAGCGAGCTGAGATTGGTCGAGCTCGTGCTGGAGGCCTGCGGCAACACGACCGTTTCTCCAGCCTTCAGGCCGCTCAACACGATTGTGGAACTGTTGCCGGCGAGCCCCGTCGTGACCGAGACCGGTACGTCCTTGCCAGCGCGCAGGACCGTCACCGATCCGGCGGAGATCGCGCTGCTCGGCACGCTCACTCCTTCTTCCTGCTTGACCACGACTTCGGCCGTGGCGCTCATCCCGGGCTTCAGGCCGGCGTTCATCTGGTCGAGCGCGAAGGTCACGTCATAACTGACGACCCCGCTGCTGCTGGTCGAGAGCGTGGCCACTTCGCTGACGTGCGCCGCAAGCTTTCTGCCTTCCAACGCTTCGACGGTGACTGTCGCGATCTGCCCGACTTTGACCTGTCCGATTTCCGATTCGCTGAGCGCCGCCACGACCTTCATCGAGGAGAGGTCGCTGAGTACCGCAAAGGCGGTTGAGGAGCCCGTGCCTGAACCGCTGCCCGAGCCTGAACCGTTGCCCGAGCCTGAACCGTTGCCCGAGCCCGAACCGTTGGAAGAACTGCTCCCGCCCGAGCCGGAGCGCCCAAATCCCGAACCGGAGCCGCTCCCGGCGCTCGAGGAGGCGCTCGAGCTCGACGACGAGGCCCTGGTGGTGCCGGTCGCGGAGACGACTTCGCCCACCTGGCCTGAGAGCGAGACGATCGTGCCGTCTTCTGGTGCATAGAGCTTGGCGTCGGCCAGCGCTTCTTCATCACCCTGAACTGTCAGTTGATCGCTTTTCACCGCCGCGCGCGCGGAGGCGATGTTCGCTTCGCGGGTGGCGGGGCTGAGGGTGGTAGTGGGTGTCTTGGAGGCCGACTTCGACGGGTTCGATGAGCTTTCTTCGCCGCCGGTTTCTTGCACTTTAGCCAGGTTGGCTTCTGAGGATTGAAGCGTCGCTCGCGCCTGTTCGAGGGTGATCTGCATGGGAACGGAGTCAAGCGCGGCGAGCAGTTTGTCCTCGGTGACGTACTGGCCCTGTTTGACATAGATGTGTTCGACCGTCCCGCCGGTCTTGAACCCAAGGTTCAGTTGACTGGCGGATTCGAGGTTGCCGCTGCCCGAGACCGTGGACTGCACGACCCCGAGCGCGGCCTTGGCGGTGCGGCGCGTGGTGGCGCTGCTCTGCGAGGCCGGTCCGACGAGTAGGACGGCGGCGAGAATCGCGCCCAGGCACAGCAGGCCGAGCACGTAGTTGAGCCAGGGCCGTCCTGTGCGCTCGGTCATGGGCTACCCCCGATCCTGGGCCGGGCGCGTAAGAAGGCGCGAAGAAACAGCACAAGCGCAGCTAAGCTCCGTGACGGCGAGGCCTGCGCGCGGGTGACGGCTGCGGCGTCTGCGATCATGCGCGCCGATGGCCACGTATGGCGGTATCGACCTTGGGGGGACGAAGATCCAGGCGATCGTCATGCGCGCCGACGATCACAGCGCGATCGGGCAAGCGCGCCGCCTGACTCCGCACACGGGCGGCCCGGCCGCGGTAGTGGACGCGCTTGTGGCCTGCATGTCCGAGGCGGCGGCCGCGGCTGGGGTGCATGTCGAAAGCCTCGACGGGATCGGCGTGGGGGCGCCGGGCGAGGTCAACGCCAAGCTGGGGACGCTTGCCAACGCCACCAACCTCTCAGAATGGGAGCGGCCCTTCCCGCTTTCAGAGACGCTCTCCGAGCGCTTCGGAGGGGTGCCGGTCAAGCTCGGAAACGACGTGTCGGTCGCCACCGACGCGGAGTTGAAGCTGGGAGCCGGCAAGGGCGCTCACTCCGTGCTCGGAGTCTTCTGGGGCACCGGAGTTGGCGGCGGAGTCGCTTTCGACGGTGTGCTCTGGCACGGACGCGGCGACGCCGGCGAGATCGGGCACATGGTCGTAAAGCAGGGCGGGGCGCGCTGTCCTTGTGGGCGACGCGGCTGCATGGAGGCCTACGCCGGCCGCCGCGCGATGGAACTGAAGGCCGAGCGGTTGGTCGAGAAGGGGCACCACACCGACCTGTTCAAGATCATGCGCGAGCGAGAGCGCCAGACACTCTCAAGCGGCGTGTGGGCGCACGCGCTCGCCGACGGCGACAAACTCGCGCACCGCTTGATCGAGCGAGCCGTGCAGGCGCTCGGCAGCGGCGTCGCCTCCGCCGTCAACCTGCTCGATGTCGAGCTTGTCTTGTTGGGGGGCGGCCTCGGTACGCGCTTTGGCGAGCCGATGCTCGAGCGCTTGACCACAGCGATGAAGCCGCACCTCTACAACGACGAGCGCCCGCCAGTTCTGCGTCTGGCCTCCCTCGGCGACCTGGGCGGCGCGCTCGGCGCGGCGCTGTTGTGCGCGGAGTAGCTCATTTGGTTCAGCAGCTGGTCGTGTAAGCAAGCGCGCGGCAGACTTCAGACATCTTGGCCGGATCGAGTGTGGCGATCGGCTCGGTTAGCAGCGCCTTGCGAATCAACGTCGTGTTGTCGAGGCTGATGACGCTTTCCTGCGGCATGCCGTCCTCGGGTCCGACTCGGACCTCTGAGGAAATGCCGCGGATCGTGCCCGTGGCAGGCGCGGTGACGAGCTTGTTGAGGCCGTCTATCGCTTCGTCACGGGTGAGGATCAGGACAGGTCGACGCTTTTCTTCGGCGGGCTCATGCCACCAGATTTCTCCGCGTTTCATATGGAATCACGCTGTTCCCAGGAGAACCCGACGGAGTTCTCTTCCTCGTCGAGCATTCGCATTGTGTCGCTGCTCGCTGCGTCTGACCACGCGTCCAGGTTGCCCCACTCGTCCGTGAGGTTTCCGTGACGGCGTGCAGCGGCGAAGCGCAGGGTCTCGTCGGCCTCCGCCTCGCTCAACTCGTCCACGAGCTTGTGCAGGCGTTCCTTGGCGGTCATCGCTTCGATGATTGTAGATGTTGCTCCCATCGCGTCCCTCGGTGTGTCGTCTTGTTTGGGTCCCAGAGGTTAGGTTAGGTCGCTGGTGCGACGATTCTCGCGCACCGCGACCGCACATACTGGGCGCGCCCGGGGGCTAGTTGTTCTAGGTCGCGCTGCCTGCGCGCCGTAGTCGCCGCTAGAGCCCGAGCACCGTCACCGCGACCAACACCAGCGAGAGCGTCGAGGTGACCGCGACGGTGATCGCGGCGATCCCGTCCAGCACTACCCCGTTGCGGCGCTCGCCCATCACGCGGCGCGAGCGCGACAGGCGCCAGATGAAGAACAGGTTGATCGGTAGCAGCAGGCCGTTTACCACCTGCACGCCCACCAGCAGCGAGATCACGGGCACGCCCGGGACCATCGCCACGAGGGCGCCGATCACGATCATGCCCGTGATCAGCGAGACGAATACCGGGGCCTCCTCGCGACGGCGGCCGATGCCCTTCTCATAGCCGAGTGACTCGGAGACCACATAGGAGGTGGCGATCGGCAGGATCGCGCACGCCAAGAGGCTCGCGCCGAGCAGGCCGACGCCGAACAGCACCTCCGCGTAGGAGCCTGCGAACGGGCTCAGCGCTCGGGCGGCGCCCGCGGCGGAGGTGACTTCGTGGATGCCGTGCTTGAACAGCGTCGCGCCGGTGGCGATGATGATGAAGCCCGCGATCAGGTTGGCGAAGATCGCGCCGGCGACCGCCTCGCGTTCCTCGTGGGGCAGGTCCTCCTCGCGTGCGCCGCGCTCGACCACTGCCGACTGCAGGTAGAGCTGCATGTAGGGGGTGATCGTCGTGCCCGCCGTGGCGATCACGAGCAGCAGGTAGGTGGAGCCGGTCTGGATTTCCGGCGAGACGATCGCCTTGCCGACTTCCCCCCAATCGGGGTGGGCGAGGATCGCGGCGATCGGATAGGCAAAGAACGGGATCGTCAACCAGATGAACGTGCGCTCGGCTGAGCGATATGAGCCGCGCACGATGATCGCCCAGATACCCACCGCCGCGATCGGCACCGAGATCTGCGCCGGTATGCCGGCGAGGCCAAGAGCGGCGCCCACGCCGACGAAGTCTGAGATGCAGATGCCCATGTTCGCCACCAACACGGCCGTGGTGGCCAGTACCGACCAGCGGATGCCGTACTCCTCGCGGATCAGCTCCGCCAGGCCCTTGCCGGTGACGACACCCATGCGGGCCGCAAGCTTTTGTACTACGGCGAGCGAGAAGGTGATCAGCACCATCACCCACAGCAGTTGGTAGCCGTACTTGGCCCCGACCGAGGAGTAGGTGGCGATGCCGCCGGCGTCGTTGCCGGCGTTGGCGGCGATCAGCCCCGGGCCCAGCAGGGCAAGGACCGCGAATAGGCGGGCGCGGCGCGGGCTAAGCCGCGCGGGCAGCCGCGGTCGGCCGAGCGTGGCCGAACGGACGCGGCGTATGGCGGCCGGTACTCGGACCGCCATCGAACTGGGTTGCTGGGCCGTTCACGCTGCGCAGTGTATTTGTCAGCGGCCAACCCCGACCTGCGATCGATCGCGGCGCAAGGACTCGTGCACCACGGTCGCAGCGGTGGCGCATGGGCTGTGACCGGCCATCGCCGCTGGTGGCGTCTGCTAGTCCTCGCCGAGCAGACCGAAGCGTCGCCGCCACCCGCGCGGCAGCATCGCCTCCAGCACATCATCGACGGTGACGATCCCGATCATGCGCTCGTGCTCGTCGACGACGGGGGCGCAGGTGAGGTTGTAGTCGGCCATCAAGCGCGCCACCTCTTCGAACGGGGCGTCGGCGCGCAGAGACGGCAACTCGTGCTTGAGCAGCGTGCTCAGGCGCTTGCCGGGCTCGGCTCGCAGCAGCGCCGCAAGCGCGACGCCTCCCTCAAGCGACCCGTCGGCCTCCATCACGAACACGGCCGTCAACAGCTCTGGCGAGATCTTGCTCAGGCGCACCGCCTCCAGGGCGTCGGCGGCGGAGGTGACTCCGCGTAGCGAGACGAATTCGGGGCTCATCAGTCCGCCGGCCTCATCAGGCTCATAGCCCAGCAGCGCTCTGACCTTGACGCGGTGGCTGACAGGCAGAAGCGCCAGCACGGGCTCGCGGCGCTCCTCCTCGAGCTCGCCGATGGTGTCGGCGGCGTCATCGGGGGCCATCCGCGAAAGGATCTGCGCCACCTCCTCATCGGGGCGGTCCTCGAGGAACTCGCGCAGATGCTGCTCGTCGAGCTCCTCGAACACGTCGGCCTCGAGCTCGCGATCGTCTGCTCCGACGGCCTCGATTATCTCCTCGCCCTCGCGCCGCGAGGCTGCCTCGACCAGATCGGCGATCTGAGCAGGGTGAAGCTTCGCCAGCTTGGGGTGGGGGATACGCAGACGCACGGTCGGCACGTGCCCGACGAACGGCTCGACGCTCGCCCAGTCAAGAAAGTCGCCAGTGGCGATTCGATGTCCGAGCGGTTTTGGCAGCAGCCGCCGCAGTCCTCCGCGCGGGCCGGTATCGACGCCAACCACGCGCCAGGAGCCGGCGACGTCGGCCAGCTCGATCTCATTCGCGCGCACCAGTCGCGCGCCCTGCACGTTGATCAGCTGACGATCGAGCACGTCGCGCTTCAGCAGCACCTCCTCCTCGCGGCGCTCGAAGTGGCGCAGGTCGAGCTTTGCCTTGCGCAACACGACGCCGGCGCCGCCGATCTCAGAGACTCTGTCGATGCCGAGGTAGGAGGTGCGTCCGGCGACCTTGACGAGGAATCCGGTAATCGGCGGGTAGCCGACGCCGCCCAGGCGCACGATCGCGTCCTCCACCCGCCCCAAGCGCTCGCCGTCTGAGTCGCGTAGCGGCCGTCCAACCAGCTCGGAGAGGTGCAGGATCGGCGGCGTCGTCTTGGTGGTCACGATCAGCCGCCGGTCAGCGCGGTTGGGATCGGTTGGCCGCGCGGCGGCGGATCGTCACGCAGTAGTTGCGGCACGGTCACCGGCGTCAAGCCCCGCTTATGCAGCCCCGCCACGATCGCCGGCAGCGCCGCGATCGTCTCCGAGCGATCGCCGCCGGCGTCGTGCATCAAGATGATCGCGCCCGGCTTGGCTCCTTCGAGCGCGCGCGCGACGATGGCTTCAGTGCCCGGCAGCGAGTAGTCGCCGGTGTCGACCGACCACAGGATCATCAGCAGGTGCAGGTGATGGAGCTCTTTGAAGGTGGTTTCGCTGAACGAGCCGTACGGCGGTCGGAACAGGCGAGGACGCTTGCCGCCCGTGACCTCGATCTGAGCCATCTGTTCGAACAGCTCGTTGTACTGGTCGTGGGGTGAGAGCTGGGCCATCATCGGGTGGGTCTCGGTGTGATCGCCGATCACATCTCCGGAGTTGATCTCGGCGACGGTGCCTTCTGAGAAGTACTGCTCCTGGTTTCCGACCTCGAAGAAGGTGGCGTGCACTCCCAACTTGTTGAGCTCTGCCACCAGCCGCGGCGTATAGGGGCCGGGACCGTCGTCGAAGGTGAGCGCCACCTCGTTGCCGGTCGGGCCGCCGCTGGTGACGGCCGGCGTGTAGGAGAGGACGTTGTCGATCGCCCTCTGTTCTTCTGCGCTTCGGGCGGCGGCAAGCGCCGCGGCGCTGGGAGTGAGCTTGGCGACGTGCGCCCTGGAGGCGGATGGGTGCGTCTTGCCCGAGCCGCCTTTGGTGGCGATCGCCGCGATCAGGAGCACCAGGATCCCAAGCGCGGCCAGCCCGGCGGCCGCACGGCGACGCCTGAATACGTGGGGAGCGTGACCAGAGTCGTTTGTCCCGCCGCCGCCGCCGCCGCTCGCGGTTGTCATCGGGCGTCCGGCGCGAGCACCGCCGCTGGAGCCACTCGGGGCGCCGGAAGTGCGCTCGGCCGCCTCGCTCTGGGTATCCGGATCGGCGGTCGGGGTAGCGCTCGGCCGGGAGCCCTCCTGCCATGTCCAGTCGTCCCAGCGCGTCATGCGCCTCTATTTTGACTGGATGACGCCATTTTGGATCTCGATCGCTGTCCTATCGCTTTGTCAGGGGGCCGTTGTTGCGCTGCCGCGAGGATGGGCGCCGGCGCGTCTGCGGGCATTGCACAGTGGCTGGTGGGCTCTGATACCTGCGGTCTCTGTAATCGGATTCGTCGCGATCGGCAGTGTCGCCGAAGCGGCCAGTGCCACAGCGCTCACATATATCGCGCTTGTTGGCGTGCCGCTGCTGGCGGCGCTTGCCCTGGGATGGCTCATGCACGGCGCCCGCCCGCTGCTCGTCCTGCTCGTGCCGGTCGGCTTCGCGCTGGCCTGGGCCGATCGCGGCGGGCTGGCCGGCGAGAGCGCCGCGACGGCGCTCTCGGCGCTCAGCTGTGTGGCCCTCGGCGCGATGATCGCTGCCGTGACGCCGACACGCTGGCTGGCGCTGGGGATCGTCGCGATGGCGCTCGCCGATTCGGCGCTTGTGATCTCCGACCTGCTCCAGCAGCCCAATAACGCGCTGAACGCCGCGCACCCGCCGGCTGGTCTGCCGCGGCTGCAGGCGGAGCTGTTCGGATCGGCGGAGATGGGCTATGGCGACCTGTTTGTCGCGGGTGTGCTCGGAGGCCTGCTGGCGTGCGTCGTCGCTGAGCAGCGAGACGGTGCGCGTGCGCTCGTGGGCGCCGGCACGCTTCAGTCCCGCGGTGCGTTGCTGGTGGCGCTGCTGGCGATCTCGTTCGATCTGCTGTTCTTCGCCGTGGATGAGCTGCCGGCGACCGTGCCGGTGGCGCTTGGCCTGCTGATCCTCTTGAGGATCGGTTCGCCCTCGGGCAGGTCCTCAAGCGAGGCCCCTTCGGGTGCCGGCTGCGATGTCAGCGGTCGCGGGGCGGCCTCGATCGGAGTTGGCCCGGCCAGATCGCGCTCTGACTTCGCTCCCGCCTCCTCGATCCGGCGCAGCTGAGGCACGACGCGGCTGTCAAAGGAGCCGACCGCCTCGTTGTAGGCGCCGACGGCCGATCCGAGTTGGCGTCCGACCTTGGCCAGCGGCTCGACAAAGCGCGCCAGACGGCGGTGCAGCTCGCGTGCGGACTCCGCTATCTCGCGCGCGGACTCCGCGATCAGCTCCTGGCGCCAGCCGTAGTGCACGGCGCGCAGCAGGCCGATCAGAGTGGTCGGGGTGGCCATCAGCACCTGCTGGTGGACGCCGTACTCGATCAAGCCCGGGTCCTCGGCGAGCGCGGCGTGGTAGATGCCCTCGGAGGGGACGAACATCACCACCAGATCTGGCGTGGTGTCGAACTGGTTCTGGTAGCCCTTGGAGGCGAGCTTTGTGATGTGCTCGCGCGTCTGGCGCGCATGGCGCGCCATCTCAGCTTCTCGCTGCGCGTCGGTCTGAGCCTCCAGATGCGCCAGATAGGCGTCAAGCGGCACCTTGGAGTCGACCACGATCACCTTCCCGCCCGGCAGCTTGACCAGCACGTCGGGTCGCAGCGGGCCCTCCTCGGAGCGGATCGTGCTCTGCTGCAGGAAGTCGCAGTGCTCGATCATGCCGGCCATCTCGATCACGTTGCGCAGCTGGATCTCGCCCCACGAGCCGCGCGTGGAGGGGCGCTTGAGCGCGGAGACGAGGTTGCCGGTCTCGGTGCGCAGACCGCCGACGCCCTCGTGTAGCTGGCGCACCATGTTCGCCAGTTCGCCCTGGGCCTGCTTGCGCTCGCGCTCCAGTCGTCCGATCTCGCTCTGCACCTTGCCGAGCTTCTCGTTGACCGGGGCGACGAGGCCCTTGATCTCCTCGGCGCGCCTGGCCATCTCACCGGCCGCGCGCTCCTCCTCGACGCGGCGCTGATCGGCCAGACGCTGAGCCAGCGAGTCGCCGGTCTGCTTGAGCACCTCCGCGGAGATGGAGGTCATCTCATCGCGCATCCGCTCGCGGCCCGAGCGCGCTAGAGCGCCGGCGACCATGGCGCCCGCCAGGGCACCGATCGCAAGGCCGACTATCAAGAGCAGCACGAGCATCGCAGACACGGTGACAGCGGATTCGGACAGGTCCCTCTACGATTGGGCCGATGAGCACGACCGAGGCAGCTTTGCGGCATGGCGAGGTCGAGGTCGGCGGCGGCACCCGCCTTCACTACGTAGAAGCAGGGTCGGGGCCGCTGGTCGTGCTGCTGCACGGCTTTCCGGAGTTCTGGTACTCCTGGCGCCATCAGATCGAGCCGATCGCGGCCGCCGGATATCGCGTCGTGGCGCCCGACATGCGCGGGTACAACACGTCCTCGCGTCCACAGGATTGGCGTCAGTACCAGGTCGAGCTGCTGGCGGGCGATATCGCGGGCCTCGTAACCGCGCTCGGGGAGGACCAGTGCTTCCTGGTCGGTCACGACTGGGGCGCCGCCGTCGCCTACGGCGTGGCGATGTATCAGCCGCAGGTCGTAAAGCGGCTGGCGATCCTCAACGTGCCGCACCCGGTACGGATGCTCGAAGGGTTCAGGACGCTCAGGCAGCTGCGCAAGTCCTGGTACATGTTCTTCTTCCAGATACCGCGGCTGCCCGAGCGGCTGATCGCCCGCGATGACTTCTCCTTCGCCAAGCGCTCGCTGCGCTCTGACTCCAAAGACGCTTTCACCGACGAGGATCTCGAACGCTACGTCGAGGCCTGGTCACAGCCCGGTGCGTTGACGGGGATGATCAATTACTACCGCGCCGCGCTGCGCCGCTCGCCGCGCAATCCAGAGGCGCGGTTGGCGAGGATCGAATGCCCGACGCTCGTCATCTGGGGCCTGCGCGATCGCCATCTGGGCAGCGAGCTGGCCGATCCGCCGCGCAAGTGGGTGCCCAACGCGCGCCTGGAGCAGATCGAGGACGCTACGCACTGGGTGCAGCACGATGCGCCTGAGCGTGTGAACGAGCTGCTGATCGATCACTTCGGCGCCGGCGCCGACGCCCGCGCCGAAAGCTAGCGCCGCGTCGGCTCAGCCTTTCGAAGCGCCTTCCACGGGCGGCGGTTCTTCTTTGCCGTCTTTGGAGCCGCCGGCGGTGGGCGAAGAATCGCCGCCGGCCACGCTTTCGCTCGATTGCCATTCACCGGAACCGTCGTGCGAGCCGCCGCCGCCGCTCGTGGCCGATTCGCCGCTGCTGCCGGTCTGGCCGGTCGGGTCGCCTGAGCCGTCTTTGCCCGATTCGCCGGAGCCGCCGCCGTCTCGGCTCGTGCCTTCGCCGTCGCGTTGTTGGCCCGACCCCGAACCGGAAAAGCTCGATGTTTCGCCGTGGCCGTCGTGTGAGCTTGACCCGCCGGAGCCGTCTTCGCCAGAGAGCGATCGGTGTGAGGCGTCTCCGCTCTGACCCGAATGGTCGCGGTGGACGGGCGCTCCCGGTGGCGGTGCGAACGGGTGGTGTGTCTGAGTGTGTATCGCGCGATGCGATCCACCCGTGACAAGGCCGCGCGAGTCGGGGCGGCGCTGGGCGTTTTCGGAAGCGCCGCCATGTCCGACTGGTCGCGCGAAGGACACCGGCCGAGTCGCGCGGCTGAGCGCTGTGGCCGGGGTCACAGCCTCAAAGCGGTGGGCGCGTGCGGCGGCGTGAGTGTGTGGTCGCGGCCTGTGTGCGTGGGAGACCGCCAGGCCGCCCGCAAGCGCCCCGGCGGTGACGGCCACCGCGCCGCCCTTGACCAGCAGTCCCGCGATACCCGCCGAGCCGCCACCGGCGCCGAGGCCGGCTACGCGTTCGAACGCCGGCGAGCCACGCGTGCCCGCGTCCAACGCCCAGCCGAGCAGCGGCGGCGGCACGATCGCGCCCGCCGCCGCGCGCAACGCCGTGCGGGCGCGGTAGACCAGGCCGCGCAGCGCCGGCTCGCTGACCCCGAGGTCGCTTGCGACCTGCTGGTGGCTGCGGCCCTCCACCGCGGTGCGCAGCAGCGCCTCGCGCTGCATCTCCGGCAACGCCGCCAAGCCGGCCAAGGCCTCTCGGACAGCCACCCGGCGGTCCAGGTCGGCGTGCGGAGCGTCAGCGCCCGAGAGGCTCTCGCTCAGCGTGCAGTAGTCATAGCCGGAGACGCGCAAAGCATTGATCGCGGCGTTGTGCACGATCCGGTACAGCCACGGTCGCACGTCGTGCACCTCGGTGCCGTCACGCAGTGCCACCCATGCCTGCAACAGCGCCTGCTGCAGGGCGTCCTCGGCGCGCTCCTCGGAGAGCAGCAACCGCCGGCAGTATGCGTGCAACTGCCGGCGGTAGCGCTGCACGAGAGCCTCGAACGCGCGCTCGTGGCCGGCGCGCGCGTAGCCCACCAGTCGCTCATCGCTCTGGGTGAGCAGGAGCCGGACGGAGACCGATGGGCTCATGCGCCTGTGATTATCGCACCAGCACGATGTTCTCGAATTCGTCGCCCGAGGGCCCGATCCGCAGCTCGGCGGAGCGCACGACCGCTTCCTTGACGAGCGCCGAGGTGTCGCACGGCGGTTCGGCGGCAGCCGGTTCCGCGGGGGCGCCGTCCTCGCCGTCCTGCTGGTCGCTCGAGACTTCGCCGGGCTCCTCGCTCTGGTTGCCGTCGCCCTGGCTCATGTCGCCACGGCTCTGATCGTCGCCGGGGCCGCTGTCATCGCCCGGGCTCTGGTCGGTCGGTTCGCCGCTGGTGGGCGGGGGCGGCGCGGTCGTCGGCGCGGCCTTCACGCACTCGATTTTCGTATCGGTGCTCACCTTGCCGCTGACGGTCGATCCGTCGTTGAGGGTGATCGTGAGCACTTCTTTTTCGTAGGAGAGCACCTTGCCGGCGTTTTCGGGCGTCGTGCCGGTGGGCGGTGGCGTCGGGTCGCTCGGCGTCGTCGTCGGCCCGCTTACGCCCGTCGCTCCGATGTGCTCGAAGCGGGACCTCGCGTGATGGGCTTTGGCGTTGTGGTGGCGGTGGTGTCCGCGGCCGTGATGGGCGAGCGCGGCGCTCGGTACGGCCAGAGCGAGCGCGAAAGCGCCCACGACCGTCAGCAGTCTCAGTCTCATTACGGCATTCCTCCTTTGTGCGCCCAGGGACGCGTTTTGGTGAGGTTGGATCGGTACTGAGACGCGCCGCGCGACGAGAAATCACGCGGCTGGACGAACGTTCGGTTCGGGCGGAACGATCGCTTCGGAAAAGTTGGGATGGGGACGGCCTGCCGGCCGTCCTGTCGATCGCGGGGTACGTTGTTCGGAGGCGTTGCCGGCGTCATGTCGGCAAGCAGTGCAACTCTGGCGGGGTGGGTGTGTCCTGACACAAAGTGGTGGCTCGAGTGAGCGGTAGGGATCGGTTGGCGGCTGTGCCGGCGCTTTGCGCCGCGTTTGCCCTTGCGTTCGCGCCCGGCTCGGCGGTGGCCGCTCCGACGCTCAACTGGACGGCGGCGACCCCGGCCGACGGCAGCGGTGGCCATCCGACCGGCGTCTCGTGCACCTCGGAGGCGCTTTGCGTGGCGGTGGACGACGGCGGCAACGTTCTGAGCACGACCGAACCGACCTCCGCGAAACCCCAATGGACCAGCGTGCCCGTCGACTCGGGGCAGGCGCTCAGCGCGGTGTCGTGCTTTGGCTCGCTGTGCGTCGCCGTCGATAAGAAAGGCAACGCGCTGGAGAGCGCGAATCCCACCGGGGGCCTGTCCGCCTGGAGCGCCAATCCGATCGATGCCGGGCATGTACTGACGGGGGTCTCGTGTGCGACGGCCTCGCTCTGTATCGCCGTCGATGCGACCGGCAACGCCCTGATCAGCACCGAACCGGGCAAAAACTCTTGGCGCCCAAGCGCCGTTGGTATCGACGTTGGAGAGCAGCTCAGCGGTATCTCCTGCTCGTCGGCGTCCCTGTGTGCCGCCGTGGACACGGCGGGAGCGATCGTTGTGAGCGGCGAACCGACCGGGACTGCCGGCGGCTGGCATCGACGTTTGCTCGACCCGGCGCTCGGGCTCACCGACATCTCCTGTGGAGCCGGTGGCGGCTGTGTCGCCGTCGACGGGAGCGGCAACGCGCTTGCCGGCGGCGATCCGGGCTCGCCCGCGGCCACTTGGAGTGAGGGCGAAATCGACCAGGGCGGGTCGCTGGCGAGCGTCTCGTGCGCGCCGCTCGGTCAATGTGTCGCCGTCGGCGGCGCCGGGCGTGCGCTGGCAAGCGAAGCTCCGACGCTCGTCCCGGCCGCGTGGAGCTCGGCGAGCACCGACGGCGAAGCGCTCACCGCCGTCTCCTGCTCGGCCGGGAGTTTCTGCTTGGCGCTCGACAGCGCCGGGCATTCGCTGAGCGCCGCGCTGCCGCCGCCGGTGAGCCTCGTCGCGCCTCCACCGACGCCACGGCCCTCGATCCTCGGCACGCCGGCGCTCGCCTCGCAACTGAGCTGCCAATCGGGGCTGCCCACCGATTCGACGCTGCAGCTGAGCTACATGTGGCTGCGCGAACTAGAACCGATCCCGGGGGCGAGCGCGAGCATCTATTTGGTCAAGGGCGCCGACGAGGGGCGCCATCTCCAGTGTCGCGTCACCGCCACCAACGCGGCCGGGAGCGCCGGCGCCACCAGCGCATTCGTGACGGTTCCGTTTCAAGGGCTGCCGGTGGCAGGCAGCGAGACGCGCGTCGGCAAAGCGCATGCAAGCGGCGATCGGGCGATCGTGCCGGTCGCCTGCTCGGCGAAGGCCACGCATGGCTGCGCGGTTCTGATGCGCCTCAGTCTCGCCGGCAGCGCGAAGGGCGCGACGATCGGCAGTCGCCGAGCGCACCTGGGGCGCGGGGCGCGTCGTAGTCTCGCCGTTGGTCTCAGCGGACGCGGAGTTCGTCTTCTGCGCCACCGTCACCGGCTGTCGGCCAGTCTGCTCGTCAGCGGCACCGTGATCGGCTCGATCCAAGCTCCGCTCTCCGAGCAGCGCCTCGTGCTCACATCTGGGCGCGCGCGCGGTGGCGCGGCCTCGCTCGTTCAGGCGGTGGCGCGGGCACGCACAGAGCACGCCCCAACCCCCTACATGGGCTGGGACACCTACTTCGCCTTCGGGTCGCGTTTCAGCGAGTCCACGGTGCTCGAGCAGGCAAGCGACCTGATCTCGCTCGGGTTGGCTCGCCGCGGCTATCGCCTGGTCTGGCTCGACGCCGGCTGGTGGCAGGGGGGTCGCGGCGCTGACGGGCAGATCGCGATCGATCGCGAACAGTGGCCACACGGGATCGGCTGGCTGGCACGCGTTCTGCACCGCGCCGGGCTGAAGCTCGGGATCTATACGGACGCAGGCGGCGACGGCTGTGGCGGCGTCGGGCAGGGCAGTTACGGGCACTACCAGCAGGACGCCGACACGTTCGCCGGCTGGGGCATCGACGCAGTCAAGGTGGACTTCTGTGGCGGCTCGAGCCTCGGCCTGGACCCCGCGCAGGCCTACCGGCAGTTCCGCGCGGCGCTCGACGCCTCCGGGCGCCCGATGCTGCTCTCGATCTGCGACTTCCTGCAACCCGGCGAACACGGCGAAGGGCAGCCGGGGGTCTCCCAGTCGGCGTTCACCTCCTATGCCTTCGGTCCCGAAGTCGGCAACAGCTGGCGCACCGACGGCGACATCGGCGTGCCCGGACGCGTGCCGTTTGGCAATGTCCTGCGCAACCTCGACGCCGACGCCGCCCACCCCGAGGCGGCCGGCCCGGGGCACTGGAACGACCCCGACTACCTCGGGCCGAACCAGGGGATGGGGGTGGGGCAGTTCCGCACCCAGGTGAGCATGTGGTCGATGCTGGCCGCGCCGCTGATGGTCAGCCGCGACCTGGGGCGCCTGTCGCGCGCGAGCTTGGCGGCGGTCAGTAATCCGGAGGTGATCGCGATCGATCAGGACGCCCTCGGAGCTCAGGCCACGCTCGTGTCCTCGCAAGGCGCGGCGCAGGTGTGGGTCAAGCCGCTGGCTGACGGCTCCCGCGCGGTGGCGCTGTTGAACAGAGGACCGGCGGCGTTGCGGATCGAAACGAGCGCGGCGGCGATTGGGATGCCGGGGGCGGGGCGGTACACGGTTCGCGACCTCTGGGCGCATAGGACGAGCGCGACACGCGGTTCGTTTGGCGCGGAAGTTGGGCGCGATTCGACCGTGCTGCTGCGGGTGTCGGCGGCGGAGTAAGGGAGCCCGACAACTACGATCACTGCGTGCGAAGCGTTCCCCAGGACTTCCCCGGCCACGAGCTGGTCAGCACAGGTCTGGCCGACCTCGCGGAAGGCTGCGACAGCGAGGAGGCCCTGCTGGTGGCGATGGCAGCCCCGCGCCTGCGCTCGCTCGGCTTCGAGGTGCCGCAGTGGAAGGGCGAGCGACCCTCACACCGCCTGTACGAAAAGCTCAGCGAGGACGGCCCCGGTGTAGACGCCCACAGTCGCTACAACGCCCTCGTGCGGCGGATGGTGAGCTTCGCGCACGCGGCAGAGCGCACGCCCGGCGGCTGACGGTGCGCCCCGCGGTCGATCAGGAGCGCGTATATGAACTGGCCCGTGCGCTCGGGCGTGTCGCACGACACCACACGCGGATATATCTGACGGGCGGTGCGTCTGCGGTAATAGAGGGATGGCGCGGCTCCACGGTCGATGTCGACTTGCGCTTCGAGCCTGACGAGGAGCTGCTGCGCGAGCTGCCGGCGCTGAAGGAGCGCCTGGGAGTGAACATCGAGCTGGCCTCGCCACCGGACTTCATCCCCGAGCTACCCGGTTGGCGCGAGCGCAGCCCGCTGGTGCTCCGCGAGGGCAACGTCGAGGTTCACCATTTCGACTTCTACTCCCAGGCGTTGTCGAAGATCGAGCGGGGTTTTGCTCAGGATCTGGAAGACGTCGGAACGATGATCGAGCGGGGGTTTGTCGAGTCGGCGCGGCTTCGGGAGTTCTACGAGGACATCGAGCCAGAGTTGTACCGCTACCCGGCGATCGATCCGGCGGTGTTTCGCAGCAAAGTGGCGGCGGTCGCCCAGCCGACTTGAGTCAGAACGCGACCGTCAGGTCGAGCCATTGCTCTTGGGACGGCCAAAGGCCAAGCTGATGTTCGATGCCTTTGACAATCGCGGCGAACCGGCTGTGATCGAGCGTCCAGATGAGCATCAGACCGGCATGCGAGCGTTGTGCTTCGGCCCACTCGCGCGCAATCGGCGCGAAATCACGACTGTTACGCGTGATCAATATGCGCCCGTTGGCGGTTGCCAACTCGAGCACCTGCGGGTCGGGTAGCCCCTCGTAAGCCGCATCTTCGGCGAGGGCCAGCACGTCGTGGTCAGCATTGCGTAGCGGGGTTGCGATGCGGCGCGGCGACAGGTTCGCGTCGAGCAGCAGGCGCAATTCGGCTACGCGGCAGGCGAGATCTGAACGAAGGGATAGAGCTCGTGCATCTCTGCGGACGAGCGGCGATTCTGCGCTATCGCGTCTGCGATCTCCTCGGGGTAGTCGTCGCGGTAGGCGATCGCCAGGCGTACCTGGCGCTCACTCAGCTGCGTCTCATCGGTAAGCCGCTCGATCGAGCCGAAGTCGTCGAGCATCTGAACGATCTCCCAGATGTCCAGGCCCGAGCCGATCACCCACGGGCGGCGAGCGGCGTCCTCACCGCGAAAGCCAATCCCGGCAAAGCGGCGCATGCGGATCGCCTCGTCTGTCAGAGCCTCGACGATCGCGCTCTTGGAGCGGCGCGTGCGCTTCGCTTCCTCCTCGACCATGCGGTCGGTAGGTCGCGTGAAGCGAACGGAGAACGGTTCGCCCTTGGGCGTCTTCTGTCTTGCTTCTGGTGGCATGTACCCAAAGTAGCATACGAAACTTACAATGTGTCTGCGCGGCATCTCGGTGCGGAGAAAGCCGGCGCGAGTTGCGCACGCCTGTAGCGAAGGTAAGCGACGCGAGAGCCAAACATCTTCGTCTCGATCAACTCCAGGTTTATTTCTTTGTCCAGGGGCGGGAAGTAGGGCGTGCCGGCGCCGAGTAGGACTGGGCTGACGAACATGTGCCACTCGTCGATCAGCCCAAGTTTCATACACGCAGCGGCGAGACCGGCGCCGCCGACGGCGATGTCCTTCCCAGGCTGTTCCTTGAGCCTTGAGACCTCCTCGGCGACGCCATCTCTGACCAGCGTGGCGTTGCCGGTGACACTCTCGAGCGTTGTGGAGAAGACGACCTTTGGCAGCGCCCTCCAGAGTTGGGCGAACTTGACGTGATCCGCAACGAGCGAGCTCTCGTCAACCGTCTCCCAATAGGCCATCGTTTCGTAGAGCCGCCGTCCGCAGAGATGCACACCGAGCTCTTCTACCTGCCGGGTGTGGAAGCGGAACAGCTCCTCGTCGGGCGCCGACCACTCGATCCCGCCATCGGGTCCGGCGATGAAGCCGTCCAGCGACACGGTCATCGAGTAGATCAGCTTCCGCATCACGCTCCTTAGCGCCAGGTCCCCCGGCGCCGCTTGGCGCTCTCGCAGGGACTTCTCCATGCGCTCGAGTGGACTCGAACCACCACCGACCATACGGTCCACAAGGCCCTCAACCGGATACGCGGGGTGTAGATGGGTTCGAGGGCGTCCAGATCGTCCAGTTTACGGGGGTTGCTGGACGCATCGGACGGGTCTGGAGGGGTGGATGTTCTCAAAGTGTTCTCAGAGAACCAGCGCGGCACTCGTAGCCGGTCACGGGGTCGAATGAAGACACGAGGCTCAGCCCGTAGACCAAACGTTGCAGCGGCATGAGAACGACAAAGCCCCGGCCGCATAACTCCCCGAAGGGAGTCCTAGGCGGTACCGGGGCGTCTCATGTAGCTTAGCGAGCAGATGGACGCTAAACAAGCAGCCGCCTGGATCTCGGACGCAAGATTCCAGCCTTTTCTCGCAGAGGCAAACGGCGATCACGCGCGCGCCGTGGCGCTCTACGAGTGGCATGTGCGTCTCGCAGCGGCTTGCTTCGCAACGATTCACGGCTTCGAGGTGCTGATTCGCAACGCAATCGACGCAGAGCTGGCGATGAGCTGACGCAGCTCCGCACGGCCTCCGAGCACGAACGCGGCACACAGCAGCGACGGCAACGCCTGCTCGAAGCCGAACGCAAGAAGCTACTGGACGCACACTACGCCGACGCGATCCCGCTCGACCTGCTCAAGAGCGAGCAGGACAGGATCATGACCGAGATGGCCGACGCCGAAGGTCGCCTAGCCGAAATAGAAGGCGACTTCGCAGTCGCAGCAACGAATCTTGAGCAGGCGCTGGTGCGGGCTGACGACTGCGAGGCCGCCTATCGCGAGGCGACGCCAACCATGCGGCGACAGTTCAACCTCGCTTTCTTCAAGCGGCTACTGGTCGGAGACGACGACACGATCACGGCCGATCTGGCCGAGCCATTCGACACGATCCTCAGCGACGAGCTACGGCGCGCAGTCATCGCCAAGGCTGGCGATGAGCTGACCGAAGCCGTAGACGAGGCGCTGCGCCAGCGCGACACGGACGAGCACGACCCCCGAAACGACAAGCGCCCACAAGAGCCAGAACTGGCTTC
>JBOGXY010000100.1:0-8240 GCA_050696495.1 Solirubrobacteraceae bacterium | reverse complement strand
GCAGCTTGCGGATGATCTGCTCCGGCGTGTGCCTGCGTCGCTTCATCGTGGAGTTCCTTCCTCGCCCATGATCGTGGGCGCGAGAAACTCTCACAAGGGCCGGACCGAACCCGGGGGGTCAGGCCACAGCAAGGATCTGTGGACCGAATCGCAATGTCATAGGGTTGGCTCGTGCGTGTAGCGACTCTCGTACTTGTCGATCAACAGCCGGTCGCCGGACCGTGGGGGGAGCAGACCCTCAGCGTGCCGGGTGCTCTGTTGCCGACCGCCATCCCGGGTTCACTCGGACTTGGTGTCTTCGTCGAGGTTGAGGTCGATCCTCAAGACACTGTCGCGCAGCAGCTCGAGATATGGGTTTACGTCCGCCCACTTGACGGTGCGCTGCAAGTGGTTGACGAGGTGAGCGACCTGCTGCACCTCCTCGACCGCGCAGTGGCGCCGATCGGCACGATCACCGAGCCGGTCTACCAGTCCTTTGTCGCCTGGATGCTGAGCTACCCGGTCGATGCTCCGAGGCAACTGTGGTTCGAGGTGCGGCTCAACAACACGCCCGAGGCTGAGCGGTCGATCTCGTTCGTCTCGCCGATCTAGCTTGAGTGCTTGGCGTTGCCCTTGCGACGGGCGATGCGCTGCCACGGAGGCATGAGATGAGCGGCAGCGGACGGCTTCACGCGCACACTATCCAAGTCCTCGATGATCGTCGTGACAGGCCTGGTCACGCGACGCTTGAGGTCGGCGCGAGCTTCGGAGTTTGTGGTCTTCCTCGCGGGCATCTTGAGTTCAATGGTAACGCCCCGTCCCGCGTCTCGTGGACCAGGGCTCCATAAACCTTACGAAACTGCGTGGCCGGTTCGGCATGTTGGCGGTCAGTAGCTGTATGAGAAGCGAACAACGACGACTGCTCAAGCCCGCCGAGGTCGCGGCGCAGCTCGGCGTCTCGCGCACATGGCTCTACGAAGCCGCGAAGACGGGCCGCATCCCCGCGATCCGCATCGGAGGTCGGGAGGGGCCGCTGCGGTTCGTGCCGGAAGACCTCCAGCGCTGGATAGATGACGCGCGCGCTGAGTGGGTTCCCGGCCGACACCGGCGACCGATTTACGGGGCTTTTCCATGCGCTCGAGTGGACTCGAACCACCACGGACCATACGGTCCACAAGGCCCTCAACCGGATACCGCCGGTGTAGATGGGTCCACGAGCGTCCAGGTCGTCCATTTTGCGTGGTTCTCTGGACGCATCGGACGGGCTGGACGATATGGACGTTGCCACGGTGTTGCCACAGCGAGCCACGTTCGCGGTTGCTAGCGGTCCTACCGCGAACGGCGGGGACTACGGCTTGAGGCGACGTCGGTTGCAAATGTTGCAGATGTTGGCTGGTTGCCCTATGATGGGGCTATGGAGATCTTGAGTCCTGGGGATCGCGTCGCGCTTTGGCGCGCGGCGGTCGACGCAGAGGGAACCAGCAGGCAGGCGTTTGTGCATGTGATCGCCAAGGAGATCTTCGAGAGTCTTGGCGGTCTCGAGATGTACGCGGACGAATATGCAGAGCTCACCCTTGAGAGCCTCGGCATCCTCGATGATGCGGGGCTGTTTGCGAGCGACAGCCTGCGTCGGTGTCTGGAGGGCCTGCACGAGCCCGGTGGGGGGATAGAGCTGCTCGTGGCCAAAATCGCTGGGCTGCTACGCGAGGCTGCCAGTGTCGAGCATCTCGGAGTCGAGCGGCGTATCCGCGCCATCGAGATGGCTTCGCAATGGCGCGAGCATCTCATCGCGCGTGAGCCTGCCGAGCCTGGCTATCTGAGCGTCGCCGATATCGCGGTGCGCTATGGCGTGACTACCCAAGCGGTCTACAAGTGGCTTGCCAAGGGTCGCATCCGAGGGACACGAGGGCCGGGGGGGTCGTGGCGGATTCCCGCAGCGCAGTTTGAGGCGGATACTCGCCCAGCCGCCACACGCGAGCGTCTCGACGCGCTTCAGAGGCAGCTGATTTCCATGCGTTACGAGACTGAGCTGCCCGGCGAGGAAGAGCTCGGCAGTCGGATGCGCGCCGAGGACTGACGGTCTGCGGTGCCTCGTGCGAGTCGAGTTCGACACGACGACTCTGTGGGGCGCATTTCACAATCCCACCGGCGCCTGCTTCAAGCTCATGGCGCTCGCGGCGCAGCGGACGCCGGTTCTCGATGGGTTCATCACAGATGCGATCGGCGCGGAGTTCTGGTGGCGAGCGACGCAGCAGGGTGTGAAGGGCCCTGGTCAGCGCGTGGCGCGCACCTACACCGAGCAGGAGCTCGAGCCATTCCTCGACACCTTCGACGTGCTGATCGAGCCGGAAAACCTCGCCCGCGCGCCGATGGGCCGCAGCCTCGGTCAAAACGCCAGCCTCGTCGGCCTGTCGCTCGGCGAGTTCCTGCATGTCGTGACGGGCGTCGATCGTGATGCGCTGCTCTCGGCCACGACCTTGTCATTCCCGGTCACGTTCGAGGCGATGGACATCGCGGACCTGCACGTGATCTGCGGCGCTCTCCACAACGGAGCCAACGCGATCTGCAGCAGCGACGGCCGGTTGCTCGGTTATGACCCAATCGGGGAGGTGCGGGTGCTGCGGCCAGGTCAGCTTGCGGCGGAGCTCGGCCTGATCGAGACCGGTAGTGCGGTGCCGCGGTCAGCGCATCGAAACTGAGTCGTGCGGCGCCCATAGTGGAGCGACGGCACCCCTGGTTTCGGGCTCATACGGTGGGCAGCCTCGATCTGCGGCGACGATAGTCCGATGAGGTCGCCCACAGAGCCGATACGTCCTTCGGTGGGCTGAACGTCAGGTCCACGCCAGCGGTCCTCGTGCCGTCCGCGCCGACCGGCCTGATCGGCTCGTCGATGTGGTCGTAGCGACGCTTCGCTGATGGGTGTCTATATCGTCGCCGTCCATGTGGCGCGATGTACGGCTTGTGATCTTCGACTGCGACGGCGTGCTCGTGGACAGCGAGACGATCTCGAACAGCGTGCTCGCGAGGATGCTCACCGCCGAGGGCCTGCCGACGACAATGGTGCAGGCGCGCAGCGAACACCAGGGGATGCTGCTCGTCGACATCCGCTCGCGGGTAGAAGAGACCCTCGGTCGGGCACTCCCCGGGGACTGGCTTACGCGCTATGAGACCGACCGCGATATCGCGTTTCGTCGCGAGCTCGAACCCGTCGCCGGCGCAGCCGAGACGGTGCGACGCATCAAGGCGGCGGGCATCGGGGTATGCGTCGCCTCGCAGGGGAAGCTCTCGAAGACGAGCCTGTCGCTTGGATTGACGGGCCTCGACGATCTCTTCCCTGAGACCGCGCGCTTCTCGGCCTATTCGGTCGCGAACGGCAAGCCGGCGCCCGACCTCTTTCTGCACGCGGCCGCCTCGATGGGCGTCGAGCCCGCCGGTTGCGTCGTGGTTGAGGACACGCCATCCGGCGTCGCTGCGGCTGTCGCCGCGAACATGCGTGTTCTCGGCTACGCGGCGGACAGCGATGAGCAGGCGTTGCGTGACGCGGGCGCGATGACGATCTTGCGCTTGCTCGATGAGCTGGCGCCGCTCGTTTGCATGGATGTGAGCAGGTAGAGATCGTGAGTGATCGGCACCCGCCGAGCCCGCTGCTGCGCCTGTTCTTCAAGGCTCCTGTCGTGCTCTACCGGCTGAGGATGGGATGGCTCCTTGGCAGCCGGTTCCTGCTCCTCACGCACACCGGCCGCAGGACCGGACAGACACGCCAGACGGTCCTCGAGGTGGTGGGCTATGACCGGTCGATCCGCGAGGCGGTCGTGATCGCGGCTTGGGGCGAGCGCGCTCAGTGGCTGCGCAACTTGGAGGCTTCGCCCGCGATCAGTGTTCAGATCGGCCGCACCCGTTGGGCGACTCCCGAGCACCGCGTCCTCGACGCTGAGCAGACGGCGGAGGTGATCGCGACGTACCGGCGTGAGCACTCGCTCATCGCGAGACTGATCGGCAAGCTCCTCGGCTGGCCCCTCGACGTGGCCGATCCATCCTACGAGCAGTTCGTCAAGACGCTCTGCGCGGTGGTATTTCGTCCTGCCGAGAAGGGAGACTGAGCGGGTGGCCGAGCAGGTGCCCGTCGTATGCGATGTGCTGGCTACGATCGAGACGCGAAACTGGGATCGTCTCGCGCGAATGCTGCACCCGGAAGTGCACTGGACGACCGCCGCCGAAGACGAGCTGCACGGCCCCGACGCGGTGGTCGAGTGCCTATCGGACGACCCGCCGCCCGCGCCGCCCTCCTATCACGAGGTATGCGACGGGCTGGTCTGGCGATGGATCGACTGTCCAGGGTGAGTCGGCAACGATGCGCTCCATCCACATGGCCGCGGATTGATCGGCGAGCGGGATTCAGCCAGGGTTGGCTTCGATGAAGTCGCGCTTGGCATCGGTGTAAGCCTCGCGGTCGCTGGCGTATCGGCGGGCGAGCGCCCGCTTGAGGGTCGCGTATTCACGAGCAAGCGAGGGGTCCGCACGTAGCCGGTCACGGAAGCGCAGGCGGCGGTCAAGCTCATGTTGCTCGTCGACAAGGTGCAGGTGGTGAGTGCGGTGCGACGCTGACGGATAACAGAGGAAGCGCCGGTGCGAGAGTGTCGAGTTATATGCGCACGGGAACTGGTAGCCAGCACGTTTGACCAGGGAGACTATCGGCGCGTCGATATCGGCCACGAGCGCGATCATGTCGATCACCGGCTTCGCGGCCAGGCGGGGTACGGCAGTAGAGCCGAAGTGGTGTATCTCAGCGCCTCCGAGCATCGGCGCGATCCGCTCGCACTCAGCCGCGAAGAGGGCTGGCCACGCAGAGTCGTACTCCACGATCTCGATTTGGGCGTCTCGGCCACCGGCGCGCGTGAGGTCTTCCGCTGCCGCGCGAGCACGATCGACCCGGTTCATTGATCGCCGATCCTCATCGTCATATAGGTGCTGTTTGGACTCCGGCGATAGTCGCCGAATGGCTCGCACGGCGCAAATCCCGCGCTCACGTAGAGCGAGCGAGCCGGCGCGAATGCTTCCATGGACCCAGTCTCAAGGCTCACGCGTTCGAAGCCGCGTTCGCGGGCGGCGGCGAGGAGATGGTCAAGCATCGCGCGGCCAATGCCCTGGCCGCGGACATGAGCCGCCGTGTGCATCGTCTTCAGCTCCGCGTGCCGATCATCAAGGCGCTTGAGCGCGCCGATCGCGACCAGCTCCCCGCGGCAGCGGATACTGAAGAGGGTGACCGCGGGATCGAGCAGACCGTCGACCTCGAGTGCGTGCGCATCCTGTGGCGGGCTGTGCAAACGCCCGAACTTCAGATGATGCTCGACGAGCCGTAGCACGTCACTGATCTTTGGATCAGCGATCGCGATGTCGAGTTCATCCATCAACTGGACGCTCCTCGTAGGGTGCTTCTCCTGTTGCCTTCTCCCGTCGACGCTCCATTACTGGATAGACGGTCTGGACTTCGAACCCGAGCTCCTTGTAAATGCCTTGGGCGTCGGCCGTGTGCAGCAGCCAGGTGAGCTTCCCCTGGCGCCCGTTATCGACGATCTCACGCACCAGCTCCAAGCCGAGCCCGCGGCCGCGGTACGGCGCGAGCACGTAGACGTCAGCGAGATACGCCACGATCGCACCGTCTGAGACCGCGCGCGCGAAACCGACCTGCTCGCCGTCACGGTAGAGACCGACGACGCGTGCGGACCCGCGAATCGCACGCTCAACAAGGTCCCGGTCACGGCCACGGCCCCAATAGGACTCGCCCGCTATGAAGGCATGCACCGCATCGACATCGATCCGCTGTGGATCATCGTCGAGCTCGAAGCCATCGGGCAGCTCGCGTCGCGCCACCGTTAGTCCTTGCCCGTCACTTCCCCGGCACGAGGATGTCTGGGGCGCTGCCGGTGTCTGGGGCGGCGGGCATCCCTCGATGATACGTTCGGCGGCGGGCGACAGCTGTAGTTGATATTGATTCTGCCGTGCCCGACTGGACGATCCGCCACGCAAGCGAGCATGACATCGAGCAGGTGCTCTCGTTGTGGGATGCGGCGGGTAGCGCTGAGACCGTCACCGACACGCGCGAGGGCGTGCTCGACCTGCTCGACGCTGATCCCGAGGCGTTGCTCGTCGCAGAGCCAGATGGCGGCGAGATCGCCGGGTCGCTGATCGCCGCTTGGGATGGGTGGCGCGGCAGCTTCTACCGGCTCGCCGTGCATCCCGACCGGCGACGGCAAGGACTCGCGACCGCTTTGCTGCGCGAGGGGGAGCGTCGTCTGCAGGCACGCGGCGCCGCCAGGTTCACGGCGATCGTCACCGATGATGAGCCTGGCGCTATGGGCTTCTGGAAAGCGACCGGGTATGAACAGCAGGAGAGCCGAGCACGGTTCGTGCGAAGCGTTGCGCTCGACTAGGGCAGCTCCGCGGTGACGAGTCGCAGTCCGATGTCGAGCGTGCCGAGCGTGCGTAGGTGGCCGTAACGCCTGTCCCAGTCGCCGCTGTCGAGATCCCGGTGGAGCTGGTGCAGGCCCGCGTCAACAACTGGGGTTGGCAGTCGGTGTCAGATGGAGGAGGCGCGACGAACGTTTGGGTCGAGGTGAGCCTCGGGTCGACTCCAGAGCGCGACGAGGAATCCGTCTGTGCAATCGGCAGGCACCGGGATCGTTTCGACCCCGACGTTCGGAACGACGCTTTGGAGGTGCGTGATCGTCGGGAAAGCCCCGCCGTCGTGCTCGATGATCTCGGGCAGGTAGTCGCGGCAGAGCCACCTCTGCGCGGTTACATCGAGGTCGAGGGTGAGGAAGACGACCCGTCTGCGTGTGACGCGGAGCACCTCACTGAGCCCGCGGTCGATGTCATCCCAGTGCTGCATCGTGAAGACGCCTATCGTTGCGTCCACGCTGTTGTCGCCGAGCGGGATGGCCTCGACGCGCTCGAGAGCCCGGCCTCGCAGAGCCTGGCCCGAGACGAACAGCCGCTTCGCGAGCGCCGATAGCCACCTCGATCCTCGACGAGCCACGGACGGCACGACGGCTGCTGATCAGCACCTCTCGACGCTGCACAGACAGTGCGGAGCCGGGGATGAAGTCGGAACCCATCGAGCGGTTCCAACGTGGTCCAACCAATGCGCTCGAGTGGACTCGAACCACCACGGACCATACGGTCCACAAGGCCCTCAACCTTGCGCGTCTACCAATTCCGCCACGAGCGCAGAGCGAGCGAGTATAGACACCGCACGGCCACGCCACGGTCCGCGCCGCCGGCTCCAGGCGCCTGGCACTTGCATCCGTCCACGCCCATCGCTACAGTGCGAACACATGTTCGTTTCAGGCCTTCATCAACGCGACCCAGGAGCCGTCTAGACATGGATCTGACGAAGCGCCAGCAGGAGATCTACGACTTCATCCGCAAGTACTCGGCCAAGTACGGCTACCCGCCGACGGTGCGCGACATAGGCAAGGCGGTCGGCTTGGCATCCTCATCGACCGTCCACGCCCACCTGGCCAACCTGGAGAAGGTCGGCCGGCTGCGGCGCGATCCCTCCAAGCCCCGGGCGATCGAGCTGCTCGACAAGGCCGTCGATGCGGCCGTGGGGGGTGTCCGCAGCATTGTCAGCCAGGGCAGCCTGCCGCTGCTCGGCTCGGTGGCCGCCGGTCAGCCGATCCTCGCCGAAGAGAACGTCGAAGAGTACGTGTCGGTCCCCGACTTCGCGGGCGGTAGCGACGGCGACTATCTGCTGCGTATTCGCGGCGAATCGATGAAGAACGCCGGGATCATGGAAGACGACCTGGTCGTCGTCCACCAGCAGGAAACCGCACAGCAGGGCGACATCGTCGTGGCGCTGCTTGGCGAGGAGGCGACCGTCAAGCGCTACTTCCGCGAAAGCGACCACATCCGCCTGCAGCCCGAGAACGAGACGATGGAGCCGATCCGCAGCCGGGAGGTCAAGGTGCTCGGGCGCGTCGTCGGACTGCTCAGGAGCATGTGAGATGCCAACCCTCCTGCTCGAGCGAGCCTCGGCCCTGGGAGAGGGCCTCGAGCACGAACCGCGTCGCGGGCTGGGCGACGCGGGGGCCACGGGGCGGACGGACGCGCACGGCAGGCTAACGCTGGACGATCTCATCACCAGCGTATGGGAGGGCCTAGCTGACGTGCCCAGGGACGTTGCGAACGGTTTGAGGGGGTAGGTCCGGGCCTGCCGAGAGGCTGTGGGTGTCAAAGCTCACTGACCTCAGGGAGGCCCG
>JBOGXY010000099.1:0-8135 GCA_050696495.1 Solirubrobacteraceae bacterium | reverse complement strand
GTGGCCCTCCCAAGAGTCGACGATCGGTATTCAGCACCGCCGACTTCGATCTGCCTGCCTACAACCCCTCCCCCAAACCCAAAACCACGACACCAGCCGTGGCACTACTCATCTAGAAGGACCTGCTTACTTTGTGAGTCATGGAGGACAAAAGTTTCCTGAATTGATAGTGGTTCTTCAAGGTTATGGAGTAACTGTCGATCTCCAGGGAGAAACGTTCATCAGCAAGACCGGCGTAACCTCCTCAACCTTCAACACGGTCCCTGACGTGCCGGTGGGGTCCTTTGAACTGACGCTACCAGAGGGCCCGTTCTCCGCCCTGGCGGCGAACACGAACCTCTGTGCGGCGAGCCTGACGATGCCGACGGTCTTCCACGCCCAGAACGGCGCGGTGCTGAGCCAGAAGACCGCGATCGAAGTCCAGGACTGCCCGTATGCGCTACGCATCGTGCAGCGCAAGGTCAACAAGCGCAACCTCACGTTGAAGGTCTCCGTTCCCGTCGCAGGCAGGCTCCTAGCGAGCGGCAAGGGCGTCTCCAGCGCCTCCAAGAGCGCCAACGGCCATCAGACGCTCACACTGACCCTCAAAGAGGGCCGTGCCGGCAAGCTGAGCACCAAGATCAACCTGCGCTTCACGCCCGCCAAAGGCAAGCAGCGCAAGATCCTGCGCAAGAGCATCACGGTCGCGTTCCGCTGAGGCGCCCGTGAAGAAGTTCCGTCGCCGCAGTTTGGGATCGTGGATGAATTCCCGAGATGTCGAGCACGATCCAGCGTCCTGCCGTGCAGGAGTTCAGGCCATCGTTCAGCGAGCTGCCGGCGAGCGAAGAGCCCGACTTGATACGCGAGCCGCTGCGCCGCTGGATCGCCGTCCACGGCGAGGAGTCCAGCGCGCGGTTCGTGTACGGCGCATGGTTGTCCGCCATGCACGAGCCGGGGATCGTGCATGGGGCCATCGGTGCGTGGATCGAACGGCACGGGCTGCGGGACTCCGCGCGGTTCGTGTACGCCGCGTGGCTGGCCGTGGACGGCGAGCGCACTGTCGTGCAGGAGCCGATCCGCCGCTGGCTTGCGATCCACGGCGATGAGCCCGCCGCGCGTTTCGTGCTGGTCGCGTGGCTGATGGCCACGAAAGACCCACACGTGTTTGCCGCGGAGATCGACCGTCGGCTTGCCGCGCACGCCGACGACCCCGTCGTGCTGCTGTTTTCCGGCACGCAAGAAGGCGGGGCTTCCGCGGGTCGGCTTCCACGCCGTCAGGCACACCTGCGCCACGATGCTCTTCGCCGAGGGCCGCAACGCCGTCCAGGTTCAGCGCTGGTTCGGCTGCCACTCCGCCGCGCGTTCACGCTCTCGACCTATGTCCATCTGCTCGACAACGACCTTGGCGCGCCACTGACGCCGAAGGGCGGACTCATCGCGCGCGACGGTGGGCACTCCCGCTGACGTGACGGGTCTCTACGACCGGTTGCCCGCGAGCGGGTTCCACGTAAGACCTGTGGCGGAGCCGATGATCGCTCGTCGACCGGGCGTCGATTCGCGCGCGCCAGCTTGCGCAAATCGAGATCTGCGCGTCCTGCCGTCGTGGCTCGGGTCGGTGCGCTCAAAGCAGGACCTCGAGCCCGTTGCGCAGCGCCGGCTCGGCCTTTGGGAAGCGGAGCGCGGCGCATCGAATACCCGACCCTTCTGGACGGCCACGGTGGATTAGCCTCCTTCACGCGATGCGTTGTCCCCGGGAGGTTGGGCGTCAGGGTCCGAGGAGGGCGGCCGGCACGACGGCGATCCCGTCCCGGCGCCGGTATGCGTCGCTGCCGGTCGTAACCACAACGGCGTCGAGGAGATCGTCGCCGATACGGTCCGCGAGCCAACGGAGATGACGAACGTCACGATCCGCGACAGTGTGGGAGAGCTTCACCTCGATTGCGAGCACGCGATGATCGGCGCGCTCGACGATCAAATCGACCTCGTGCTCACCCGCGTGTGTGCGCAGATGGCGTACCCGTGCCTCCGCCGCCTGGGCATACACCCGGACCCCAAGCGTTACCAGCGACTCGAAGAGTTGGCCGAGCAGCGTCCCGTCACGAGTGGCAGGCGGCTGGGATGCTCGGGCTTGCAGGAGAGCGCCCGGGTCCGCGTTCAGCAGGCGAGCGGCGAGAGCGGGGTCGGCGAGGTGGTGTCTCGGAGCGCCACCGAGGCGGCGCAGGTGGCTTCGAGTAGGAAGCCAGGCTGGAAGAGGGTCGAGTATCCACAAGCGCTGCAGGATGTCCCGGTAGATGTGGGCGGTCACCTTGGCCGGCTTTTCCCCCTCGCCGGGCGTCGCCGCATCCCGCACGGCGTCGTAGGAGGCGGTCGTCGCCGTGGCGGCGGCGTACGCGCTCAACCAGTTGCGAACAGTGTCCGGATTGCGCAACGCATGGTCCATATCCGGAAAATCGCGGTCCACGATCTGGTCGAGATAACCGTCGAGCTGCGCACGCACCGCCCGCTCGCTGTGGCCGCGCAAGCCGGGGAAACCGGAGGCGCAGATCTCTTGCGTGTAGTCCTCAAGCGCGAAGCGAGTGCTCCCGCCAACCGGCTCGCGCCGGCCGTCGAGAAGCGCCGCCAAGCTCACGCTTGGAGAGTCCCCGCGTCTCTCCGACAGAGTGAGTGGACGCATCCTCATCCGTACGATGCGCCCGGCTCCAGAGTGAGTCCCCGGGTCGCGCGGGGTGGCCGACCCCGTGAGCAGGAATCTCGACGCGCTCGAATCCTCATCGACGGCCCTGCGCACCAGATCCCAGGAGACGGGCAACCGCTGCCACTCGTCGATCAGTACGGGCGGCGACCCGTTGAGGAGCCGCTGCGGATCGGCAACAGCGAGATCGAGCGCGCCGGGGCGATCGAGCGCATGAACTGTCTTCGCTCTGCGCGTCGCCGTCACGGTCTTGCCCACCCCCTTGGCGCCGTCAAGCGCAATTGCCGGCAACTCGGGCAGAAGCTCGTCCAGCTCGGCGTCTATGACCCGTGGCACGTATGGTGCGGCGCACATGTCCGCAATAATACCATTACGACGGGCGTTACTTGACCATTACGACGGCTATTATCTGGCCAGATCGACGTTACGGCATGTAGTCGAGGCGCCTCAGGCTCCCGTCTTGCGCCACGCACGCCCTCGCCGTGCTCCCAATCCCCGCCAGTCCTCCCCCCTGTGGCCCCGCGCCTCGTTTCGCCGCTTCGCACGATGCTACGGTCCTCAATAAAAAATTCTGTCCCATGCATTTGGGATCGTGGATGGATGCCCGAGATGTCGAGCATGATCGAGCGTCCTGCCGTGCAGGAGTTCAGGCCGTCGTTCAGCGAGCTGCTCGCAAGCGAATACCTTGAGCTTTTGCGCGAACGGCTGCGCCGCTGGATCGCCGTCCACGGCGAGGAGTCCAGGGCGCGGTTTGTGTACGTCGCGTGGCTGTTGGCCGCCCGCGACGTCCGTCCGTTCGTCCAGGCGATCGGCCGGTGGCTTGCCCGGCACGTCGATGAGCCCGATGCGCACTACGTCTACGTCGAGTGGCTTCGCTCGGGCGGAAGCATGGACGTGGTCGCCGGCTCGCTCGCCTCGTGGCTTGACCGTCACGGCCTGATCGAGGAGGCGTGCTGGCCGTGCGTGGCGTGGCTTCAGCACGGCGGGAAACCGGACCATGTCCGCAACGCTGTCGAGCGGTGGCTCAGCGTCTGGGCGGAGCATCCCGGGGCGAGCCACGTCTACGAGGAGTGGCTTTCCCACGGCGGTGAGCCGGCGCTGATCGGACCGGCGGTGCAGCGGTGGCTGTGCTGTCACGGCGATCAGTGGCAGCGTGATGGCGCCGGCGAGTGTCGCCGAGCCGGTCGAGAAGGGTTTCGTCGCCTGCGAGTTCACCGAGCGTTTGGAGCGGGAGGCAACGGATCGTCTTCGCGACCCGTTGCGCGACTGGTTGCGTTCAAGCGGGGCGCGCCGAGACGCGAGCTTCGTGTACTGCGCATGGTTGTCCGCTGCGCACGAGTCGGGGATCGTGCATGGGTGCGCCGTGGGTTGGAGTTCGCGCGCACACTACCGCCCAAGAGGTGAACAAGTGGCGGGCTTTCGCGATCGCGCTACAGGTTGCGCACGCGCCGGCCGATCTGGAGGTCCCGCGGATAGCCCACGGACTCCCAGAACGCTGAGGCGACCTCGTCCTCGTACCCGACCAGGGCCGTGATGCGGTAGGCGCCCTGCCAGCGCAGGTGCTCCTCGCCGGCGCGCACGAGTGCTAGGCCGACGCCGCGGCGCCGGTGCTCGCGGAGCACCGCGAGCCTGTCAATGGCCGTCCGTGGGGAGAAACCGACGGCCATTGACATACATGTTCCCCCGCCAGCCGTCCCACGCCGCGATGAGCGCGCCGACAAGCACGCCACCGGCGTCGGCAACGAGCAGGCTCCCGGGCAATTCGGCGAGCAACCGATGGACGTCCTCGATCCGGTCCGAAGTAGTCGCATGCGTGCTGCGCGCGCCCTGCCACAGGTCGAGGATCGACGGCGCCTCCGCGGGCCGGGCTGCGCGCACGGTGTATTCCTGCTCGCTCAAGCGGACACCATAACCGACCCATGGCCTGGCGGGATTCGATTAGGCACTGGCCTGGATCCAGTGCCTGACACCACCATGGGGGTGGGGTGGGGGCAGATCGCTTGTTGGGGCGGTGTTGACCGTCCTGGAAGCGTCGGCTCTATCTGGCCCGTTCGCAGGTGCCGCTCGGGCGGCGGGGTCTCGCCACATCCGGTGGCAGTCGACCTCCGGGCGTGCAGGGCGAGCGCAAGCCTGGGCATAGCGATAGCCAGCTCGGTGGGCTGCTGAGCGCGAATAGTCATCATCGCGTGAACGGCAAGCCGGCGACCACAAGCGGTTTCAGCCTTGTTTGCTCAATGCATGTTATTTTCTAAGCGAGTGAATATGGCGAGATCAACGAACAATGAGATTCAGCTGGCGCTTGATCGCGCGCTGGACGGGCTGGCGGTCGTCGATGCTGTGGAAACCAGGGATGAGGTGGCGCGAGTGGTGATCCGCGCCCGCGCGCGTAACTATCGCCTGCGCGCGCTTTGGGCTGGCGCCGGCTGGCCGGCGGACGTCGATCGCGCGATCCGCAATTTCGGCGAAGAGTGGCCTCCGGATCTTGTCGTGGTGGCACGGAAGCTTTCTACCGGCTCGCGGGAAATGCTTGAGCGCAGGGGGGCGAGCTGGGCCGACGGCAGCGGTGACGCACACATCGTCGCACGCGATCTGTTGGTCATGCGCGAGGCTAAGCAGCAAGCCGGCGCCGACCGAGGAGCCTTCTCTTGGTCGCCCTCCGCCGTCTCGATCGCTGAGGCGCTCCTGAACCGCAAGTCGCCTCACGGCGTCCGTGCAACCGAGCTGGCGACGCTGACGGGCTGGTCGACACCGCAGATTTCACAGGTGCTGGGCGCGTTCGACGCCGAGGGCTGGACGACAAAGTGGGGGCCGCAACGAGGCCCGGGCGCGAGTCGCGAGGTCGCCGACGGCGCAAGGATGCTGGACGCCTGGGCCGAGCAGGTGTCAGCTGTCAAGCCGGAGCGTCGCTTCGCCGAGCGCATCTTCAAGGACCCTATGCAGTTCCTCGTGGACGAGCTTGGTCCGGTTCTGGACAACCATGACATCGGCTGGGCGGTTACCGGCTGGGCCGCCGCCGAGCGGCTCGCGCCGTTCGCGACCGCCGTCCCAGCCCTGCAGGTGTATGTCGAGGAGCGCGCTCTGCGGGGACCGTTGAGCCAGGCGATGCAGGACATCCCCGTTCGCGAGGTGGCGTCCGGCGGGCGCATCGAGTTTCGTAACGCCGATTCGCATCTGCTGAAGCTCGCCGCGCGGCACAACGGCATTCCTCTAGCGACTGCACCCCGTATCTTCGCCGACCTCCGGGCGCTCGGCGGACGCGGCGAGGATGCAGCCGAACACGTGCGCGAAGAGGTCATCCTCAAGAATCTGCTACCACGCCGAAGGACCGACACCTCTACCGAGATCGACGCCTGGGATAGGCGCTGCCGCAACCGCTTGAAGAAGCGCATTGCCGACGAGCTCGGCGATGTCGAGACCGTGTACGACAGGGGGACTTGGTCGGTTTCCTACCGGATTCCCGACGTGACTCTCCCACTCAGTGAGCTTCTCAATAGTCTGGTGGCGGTCGAGGGTCGCGAGACAGGGTGGCCCCCGTGGTGGGTTCCGACGCGAAAGGCCGTTCAACCCGAAGTTCGAGACGGCGCGATCGAGTGCTGGTTCCGCGACGATGCTGTGCGCAACGACGGACATTCGGACTTCTGGCGTGCTGAGCCCGACCTCAAGCTGTTCCTGCTGCGCAGCTACCAAGAGGACGGCATTACCGGGACTCCGGGTTCGACGCTTGACCCAACACTCCCGGTGTGGCGCACGGCTGAGTCATTGCTGCACGCTGCCCGGATGGCCCGCCATGTGAACGCCGAGGACGTCGAGTTCTTCGCGCGGTGGGACGGCCTCGAGAACCGGGAACTGAGAACCGTCACAACGGATCGCTGGGACTTCGGACCCGGGCACGTAGCCCATGACGACAGCATCGCGACGTTCGTGACCACGAGCCTCGAGGAGATCGACCGGAATCTTCCGAGCGTGGTCGGTGCGCTGGTCTCCCCGCTCTTTGAAGTCTTCGGGCTATTTGATCCGCCGGGATCACTGTACGCGACGGAGATCGAAAACATGCTCGAGCGAAGCCGGGGCTGGACCGGTGGCTAACCCAACGGTCGATGACGAACGTTCGCCGGCGGCGAGAGCACGCGCGGAGCGGGCACTTTGCACGCTCGCGGCACACATCGCGGACGACGACGTTCCCTTGATCGTCCTCGGCGGATTGATGCCGGAGATCCTCACGGAGGGCCGGGAGGCTGGCCCGTCACACCTCGGCACAAGCGACGTGGACATGCTGCTCGTGGCCCATCTCGAACAAACGGACGGTTTGACACGTATCGAGGCCGCGCTCGAAGTCGCTGGCTTCAGCACACGGCCGGGCGAGAACGGTTGGCGGTGGTGCGGCATCGTCGACGGCTTTACGGTCAAGCTCGAGTTCCTCTGTGACCTCGACACCGAGCCTGAAGGTATCGTCTCGATCCCCGGTTGTCGGGTGCTGGCCGCCAACAACCTTCGCGGCACTGGCCACGTGGCCGCGGACTGGACAGTGCGGGAGCTGACCGCCGACATCGACGGCCTTGGTCCGACGACCGTGCGTGTACGGGTCGCCGGTCTCCAGGGCTATCTGCTGACGAAGTGCGTCGCTGTCCGCCACCGCGGCAAGGACAAGGACCACTACGACCTTGTGTTCGTGCTTATTCACAACCGTGCCGGTGGCCCTAGCGCGGCAGCACGGCAATTGCTCGACGGCAAGCTGGCCGACAGGCTGCCGGCCTTGCGCTCAACGTTCCTGGAGGTGCGCGAACGCTTCTATTCGGTCACCAGTCCGGGCCCCAAGGGTTTCGCGGCCGAGTCGGCGCGCGCCGATCCGTCGGCCCCGCAGGACGAGAACCGCGCGCTGGCTGTAGCCGCCGTGAACGAGTTCATCGAAGATCTGCTGGCAGGTGGATAGCCATGGTCCCCTGGAGATGCGGTCCTCCAAGGACAGGAGGGTTTGCCAACGTGGGCGGTCACCCTTATTCGGGGAGCTGGGCGGAGGAGGAAAGGAAGACCCGCTCTCTCTGACGTTGCTCTTTGCTGAACGCGCGTAACACGCGGATTTCATTTAGGCAGTAGACCTCAAATCCCCGCCTAAACCCAGCCCAATCGCATCGCATCGCCGGGCATATCCACGCTCAGGCGACGACCGGAACCGTTGTTGTGCCTAGCGACTACGGCCGATCCGGCGATCAGCCCGTCGTCCTCCTAAGCGGTAGATTCAGGTTCGACTCCTGGCGGGGCATGGCGCGCGGCCGGTCGGCAGTTCTGTAGGCAGTTTCTGCTGGCCGCAAAGCGTAGCCGTTCAGTCCCCCGGGCTGCGGGGGGTCAGAGCAGGGCGGGGAGCGCGCCGCCGGTTTGGTTGGCGGTTAGGAGGTCTCGGAGGTAGGCGAGCATTGAGCGGTGTTGCAGGCGGCAGGTGACCGACGCTGAGAGGGAGCGTTCGGTG
>JBOGXY010000098.1:0-14306 GCA_050696495.1 Solirubrobacteraceae bacterium | reverse complement strand
GCACGGGACAGCCCATGTTGATGTCGATCGCGTCGGCGCCGGCGGCGGCGACGCTCGCCGCGGCTGAGCGCATGATCTGGGGGTTCTCGCCGAACAGCTGGATCGAGACCGGCCCGCAGCGGGCGTCCGGACCGCAGCGGCGCTCGCGCGGGTCGATCCGCAGCATCTCCGTGCAGGTCTTCTGGTTGCGGTAGTGGATCGCGTAGGAGGAGACCATCTCCGAGACGGCCATCCCCGCGCCGTAGCGCTTGGCCTGCAGGCGCACGAACCAGTTGCCGATCCCGGCGAGCGGGGCCAGCAGCACGCGGTTGGGCACCTGCAGCGGCCCAAGCGTCCAGGGATCTGTCAGCTCGCGGGCGGTGGACACGATCCCATTATGCGTCGCCCGCGCGTGGGGCTCAGCGCGCGTCCTGGTTGCGGGCGTGCAGCAGTCGCAGCCCGGTGAGCGTGAGCAGGTCGTCGACCTCCTCGATCTCCTCGGTGAAGGGCACGACCAGCCTGGCGAGCCCGCCTGTGGCGATCACGTCGGTGCGCTGTCCGATCTCGTCGTAGAGGCGGCGCAGGATCGCATCGATGGCGCCGGCGTAGCCGTAGACGACGCCGGAGCGGATCGCGTCGACGGTGTTCTTGCCGATCACGCCGCGCGGCGGCGCGAGGTCGACCTTGGGTAGGCGCGCACCGCGCTCTGAGAGCGCTTCCAGCGAGATCTCGATGCCGGTCATCAGCGCGCCGCCGAGATAGTCGCCCTCGCGCGAGACGACGTCGAAGGTGGTGGCGGTGCCGAAGTCCACGCACACGGCGGGGCCGCCGAGGCGCTCGCGGATGGCGACGGCGTTGACGAGCCTGTCGGCGCCGATCTCGCGCGGGTTGTCGTAGCGGATCGCCATCGCGGTCTTCATCCCCGGTCCGACGACGAGCATCTCCTGACCGAGGTAGCGCCTGGCCATGGCGGTCCACTCCGGCTCCAGCTGCGGGACGGTGGCGGAGATGATCGAGGCGTCGACGTCGGCGAAGCCGTAGCCGCGCAGCTCGAGCAGGTTGCGCAGCGCGGCGCCGAGCTCATCGGCGGTGGAGGTGCGCACGGTGGCAAAGCGCCAGTGCTCGAGCAGCTGCTCCCCGTGGAAGGCCCCGAAGTGCGTTTGCGTGTTTCCGACGTCGACCGCGAGCAGCATCGACGCGCATTATGCTCGGCGGGGGACGGCGAGCGGCGGCCCGGCCCAGCGCACGCCCTCCGCGGGTGCGAGCGCGGCGAGCGCATCGGCGAGGCGTACGCTCGCGTTCGCGCCCGCCGGCGCGCGGAGCTGGAAGTCGAGCTCCAGCGCGGGGATCAGCACGAACCGCCGCTGAAGGAGCTGCTCGTGGGGCAGCGTCATGCGCTCGTGACGCAGCTGGCGCTCGCCGAGCAGCAGGATGTCGATGTCGATCGCGCGGGGGCCGTGGCGGGGACCGCCGGCGGTCCGTCCGAGCTCGCGCTCGAGGCGCTTGAGCGCGTCGAGCAGCTCCAGGGGAGCGAGTCGCGTGCGAACGCGCAGGCACGCGTTCAGGAAGCTGGGCTGGTCCAGGCGCTCGCCGACGGGGTCGGTGTCGTAGGTGCAGGAGCTGGCGAGCACCTCCACGCCGGCGCCGGGCAGCGCGCAGGCGGCGGCCTGCAGGTGGCTGCGTCGATCGCCGACGTTCGAGCCGAGGCCCAGCAGCCCGATCTCGACCTCGACTGGGCTCATCTCGGCGGGCCGGCGACGCGTGTCAGTCGGGGTGGGTGCTCTGCACACCCGCGGCGGCGACCTTCTCGCCCATCACCTGGGCGAAGGGCACGAGCCCCGACATCGGCCTGATCATGACGGTGAAGTCGCAGATCAGCCCCTCCCCGCCGAGTCGCAGCAGGTCGATGCCCTCGAGCTCCCTGCCGGCGACGCTGGCGCGGAAGATCAGGGCGTGCGCGCCGTCGGCCTGCAGCTCGTCGGTGTAGCGGAAGTCCTCGAAGGTCTCAGCGACGATGCCCAGCAGACGGGTGACGGTCTCGCGGCCGATGAACGGGTGGAAGGTGACGGGGCTGTGAAAGACGATGTCGGGGGCGAGCAGCTCGCTGACGGCGTCGATGTCGGCGCGTTCGACCGCGGCGCGGAACAGCGCGGGGGCGTTCGTGGGGGCGCGGGAGCTCATGGCGCTTCGCGCCAGACCTCGACGGAGACCTCGTCGACGCTGAGCGCGATCGGCGGCTCGGGCTTGGCGGCCTTGACCCACACGCCCTCGAGGTCGTAGTCGGCGAGCAGCCGGTCGGCGATCGTGCTGCACAGCCGCTCGAGCGTCTTGTTGGAGCGCTGTTGGGCGATCAGCGCCACCAGCTGGCAGACCTCGGCGTAGTCGACGGTGTCCTCGATCGAGTCGGTGACGGTGGCGTCGGTCTCGCCGATGTCCAGCCGCAGGTCGATCACGAGTCGCTGCCCGACCTCGCGCTCGGCGTCGCTGACGCCGTGGTTGGTGTAGAGCGAGAGCCCTGTGATCTCGATCGTGACGGACTCGGCCGTCTCCTCGCGATCCTCGTCGAGCTCGGCGTCGTCGTCTAGCTCGTCTGAGTCGTCCCCCTCACCGTCCATCGCTCGCCCAACGTAGCACCAGCGAGCGCGAGCGCGTCGCGAACCGGCGCGACGTCGTGTACGCGGAACACGCTCGCCCCGCGCTCGAGCGCGAGCACGTTGGTGGCAATCGTGCCGGGGAGTCGCCGTGCGGCGGCGACGGGCTCGTGGGACCCGGAGGCCTCGGCGATGATACGTCCGAGAAAGCTCTTGCGCGAGGTGCCGATGACGAGCGGGCGCCCGAGCGCTGCGATCTCCTGCAGGCGGGCGATCAGGGTGAGGTTGTGCTCGACCGTCTTGCCGAAGCCGATCCCGGGGTCGAGCAGGATGCGATCCTCGCGCACGCCCTCGCGCACGGCGAAATCCATGCGCTCGGCGAGGAACGCCTTGACATCGTCGACGACGTCGTCGTAGTGCGCTTCGCGCTGCATGGTGCGCGGCTGGCCGAGCATGTGCATGAGGCAGCATTCGGCGCCGCTGCCGGCGACGAGCGCGGCCATCCGCGGGTCGGCGCGCAGCGCGCTGACATCGTTGACGAGGCTGGCTCCGGCGTCCAGCGCGGCGGCGGCGACGGACGCCTTGCACGTGTCGATCGAGACCTGCGCGCGGCCGAGCAGGCCCGCCTGCGCGATGCCGTCGAGCACCGGCGCCACGCGCGCGAGCTCATCCTCGGCGGACACCGGCTCGGCGCCGGGGCGCGTCGACTCGCCACCGACGTCGAGGATGTGCGCGCCTTCCTCGACCATCGCCCGTGCGTGCTCGACGGCGCTGGCAGCGTCGAGGAAGCGGCCTCCGTCGGAGAAGGAGTCGGGCGTCACGTTGAGGATCCCCATCAGGCGATGGGGCACGAGCTGAGGATGTGTGGACGTCATGCAGCACTGAGTGGAGCACATACACGGCGACGGCTGCATGCGGCGCTTCCCGCGCGCCCCGCCCGCCCGCGTACCCGTCCCCGCCGCCCCGCGTCGGCTCAGACCGGCTCGGGGCGCTCCTGCTCGCTTGCACGGATCTCGGCGGTGCCGCCGGCGAGACCGGGGCGCGGCAGCGCGCGCGGCGCTTCGCGCTCGGCGCGGTCGGCTGGCGCCGGCGGGGCGGGAAGCTGGGGCTTGGTCTCCTCCTCGACGCCGAAGACCTCCTCTTCGCGCTTGCCGGCGAGCAGCGCGAGGAACTCTTCCTTCTCGATCGTCTCGCGCTTGACGAGGATCTCGGAGATGTTCTGCAGATCGTGCTGGTGCTCGGTGAGGATCGTGCGCGCGCGGGTGTGGGCGGCCTCGATGATGCGGCGCACCTCGTCGTCGATCTCGCGGGCGATCTCGTCGGAGTAGTCGGGCTCGGTGGAGAACTCGCGGCCGAGGAACGGCTGGCCGTGGTCGTGGCCGAAGACGCGCGGGCCGAGCTTTTCGCTCATGCCGAAGCGCATCACCATCTGCTTGGCGGTGGCGGTGACCTTTTCGATGTCGTTGGAGGCGCCGGTGGTGATCTCGCCGAAGACGATCTCCTCCGCGGCGAGCCCTCCGAGCGTCATTGCCATCGCGTCCTCGAGCTCGGCGCGGGTGGTCAGGAAGCGGTCCTCCTGGGGCATCGAGATCGTGTAGCCGAGCGCCTGGCCGCGGGAGATGACCGAAATCTTGTGGACGGGGTCTGAGAACTCCAGGAAGTGACCGACGATCGCATGGCCCATCTCGTGATAGGCGGTGATCAGACGCTCCTTCTCGCTCATCACGCGCGTCTTCTTCTCGGGGCCGGCGATCACGCGCATGATCCCCTCCTCGAGCTCTTCCTGGCCGATCTCACGCTTGCCGGTGCGAGCGGAGAGCAGCGCGGCCTCGTTGATCAGGTTGGAGAGGTCGGCGCCGGTAAAACCGGGGGTCTGACCCGCCAGCGCGTCGATGTCGATCACCTTGGCCAGCGGCTTGCCGCGCGTGTGCACCTCAAGGATCTTCGCCCGCCCCTTGCGGTCGGGGCGATCGACCGCGATCTGACGATCGAAGCGCCCGGGCCGCAGCAGCGCGGGGTCGAGGATGTCGGGACGGTTGGTGGCCGCGATCATGATGATGTTGTCCTTGGCCTCAAAGCCGTCCATCTCGACCAGCAGCTGGTTGAGCGTCTGCTCGCGCTCGTCGTGCCCGCCGCCGAGCCCGGCGCCGCGGTGGCGCCCGACGGCGTCGATCTCGTCCATGAAGATGATGCAGGGAGAGTTCTGCTTGGCCTGCTCGAACAGGTCGCGTACGCGCGAGGCGCCGACACCGACGAACATCTCAACGAAATCCGAGCCCGAGATCGAGAAGAACGGCACTCCCGCCTCGCCTGCGACCGCGCGCGCGAGCAGCGTCTTGCCGGTACCGGGCGGGCCGTAGAGCAGCACGCCGGTGGGAATGCGGGCGCCGAGCGCCTGGAACTTCTTCGGGTTCTCAAGGAACTCCTTGATCTCGTGCAGCTCCTCGACGGCCTCGTCCACCCCGGCAACGTCGCGGAAGGTGATCTTCGGCGAGTCGGCCGACAGGCGCTTGGCGCGCGACTTGCCGAAGCTCATCACGCGCGAGCCGCCCCCTTGCATCTGGTTGATCAGGAAGAACCAGAAGCCGAGGATCAGGATCAGCGGAAGTCCGAAGCTCAGCAGCGACGGCCAGATGCTCGTCTTGTTCGCTTCGATGTTGAACTTGGTGCCGGCCTTTTCGAGCGCGGCGATCAGCTGAGGAGAGGCTTGGTCGGTGTAGCCGACTTCAAATTTTTCTTTGTTGGTCAGCGTGACCGACACCGAGTTGTCTTTGACTTTCAGCTCGGCTGAGGCCACTTCCTGGTGCGGGATGTTCTTGGCCACCAGGGTCTGGTAGGTGTGTTCGGGTCCTTTGGTCTGTGTGCCGCCGAGCAGCTTCGCCGCGAAGAAGGCGATCACGACGACGATCAGGATTGGGAACGCTGCGCTCTTGAAAAAACGGCTCATGGCTCTATTTTGGGGCCCGCCCCCCGCAGCGAGCGCTTCAGGGTCATGCCCGCCGGTCCCTCAGCCTACCACGGGAGGCCGCAATTACCGGCCGTTTGGTGGCTCAACCGGCCAGGTCCAGTACTCGGGCAAACGTTGCTACTTCTCTGGCGCTGCCCGACCCGACTCGCCAATGCGCTGCATAGCCGCGGCGAAGTCTCGCAAGTCACCAAGCCGATCCAGCGCCGCCCAGACCGCCTCGTCGTCCACGTCCAGATAACCGTGAACGAGGATGTTCCGCATACCTGCGGCCGCCGCCAAGCGCTCCGCCAACCGCGCGTCAAGGCCGGCGGGGCACAGGCTCTCGAACACGCCGCGATAGTCAGCCGGCGCTTTCAGTCCCAGCTCGGAGACCATGTGGGCGCCGACATCGATGCAGGTCTGGATCGCGAGCTGCAGCGCGTGCTCGGCGGCGAGCCGAGTGCGCCACTGCGCCATGTAACCGTCGCGGCCCCCGTCCCTGATCGCGTCGAGCTCTGTGACAAGCTCGTCCAGGTGCTCCAAGCGGGCGCTAACGCTGGACGTATCGACCAAAGCGGCCCTCTTCGATCCGATGGCGCAAACCGCGAGCCATCTCGGCTCGCAGCGGCTCGGTGTCCAGGTAGTCCACGATCGCTCTGGCCTCCATCGACACCCGCGAGGCGCGATCGCGCTCAATCAGACGCCGCCCGTCACGCACCGCGCGGTGGCGCATCAACGGAGACGCGCCGTTGAGTAGCACTACGTCGACTTCGTCACTACCGAGCGCCCGGCAGCAATCGCGGGCAAGCTCGAGGCGCAGCGCAAGGCGCGCCGGCGCATCGAGCGCCGGGTCGTGCCAGACCCCGACATCCACATCGGAGAGCGGACCGGCGCTGCCACGCGCATGCGAGCCGATCAACGATGCGGAAACAACGTCGTCGCGGTCCAACGCTCTCGCCATACGCTCCAGCGCCTGCTCATCCAGAGGCGGCACGCGAGAACGCTCGTCAACGATCGTCATGGCCCTATTGTCGCCGATCTTGCGGATAGCCCGGCGCGAGAAGCATCGCGTCCGGTTCGACCCGTCCCGTGTGCTCGCCCGTGGTCGGATGAGAACACAGGATGCCAACCACCGATTCGACCCGCAGCCGACGTTACCCTTCGATTGATGCGCACTTTGCTTCCCGATCCGCCATCGGCCGAGATCAACGAGCTGCTCGCGCGACGCCGGCGGCTTGGCCAGGACCGCAGAGACGAAGTATGGGGAGGGGTGTATCGGGTGGTCCCCGCGCCCTCCGGTGAGCACGCCGCGCTCGGTGCGCAGGTCAAGGCGCTGCTGGCGCCGGCCGCCGCCGATGCGGAGCTGATCGTCAGCGACGACTTCAACGTCGGCGCCTCGGAGAAGGACTTCCGTGTCCCCGACGGCGGACTGCACCGATCCCAACCCCGTGGCGTCTGGATCAAGACCTCCGCACTGGTGCTTGAGATCCTCTCCCCGGGCGACGAGACCTGGGAGAAGCTCCCCTTCTACGCCGCCCACCGGGTGGACGAGGTTCTGATCGTCGACCCCGTCGCACGCCAAGCGCACTGGCTCGCGCTCACCGGCGAGGGTTATCGGCCGATCCAAACCAGCGGTCTGATCGAACTCGGGCCGGAAGAGCTCGAGCGGCAAATCGTTTGGCCCTGAAGCCGCCACCGTCGCCGATGAAGGCCTGAGGCCTAGACTGCTTCAGCCCCGCAAGGCAGCCACGTAGGGCAGGTTGCGATAGCGCTCGTCGTAGTCCAGCCCATAGCCGACGACGAACTGGTCGGGAATCTCAAAGCCCACATACCGCACAGGCAGGTCCACCTTGCGCCGCGACGGCTTGGTCAACAGCGCGCAGACCTCAAGCGACGCCGGGTCGCGTGAGCCTAGGTTGCGCAGCAGGTACTGGAGCGTCAGCCCGGAGTCGACGATGTCCTCGACGATCAGGACGTGGCGACCCTCAAGCGGGGTGTCGAGATCCTTGAGGATGCGCACGACGCCGGAGGAGTCGGTCGCCGAGCCGTAGGAGGCCACGGCCATGAAGTCGACCTCGACCGGGATGTCGATATGGCGCATCAGGTCGCTCAGAAACAGGACGGCGCCCTTGAGCACGCACACGAGCAGCAGGCGGCGCTCGGCGTAGTCGCGCGAGACGGCAGCGGCCAGATCGCGCACACGCTCCTGCAGGTCCTCGGCCAGGACGAGCGTCTCGCCGATCTCGTTCGAGCCGTCCGAGCGGGACGAATGCCCGGCCGCCACCCCTGGCGGCGAAGGTTGGTCGATGGGCACGGCATAGGAGTCTAGATGCCCCGAGCCGGTCAGCTTGAGCGTGGAGGAATCTTCACCATCCGCAGCACGCCGTTTTCGATCACCGCGCCCGCGAGCCCGCCGATATGCAACTCGGCGCGCCCGCCTCGCCGGGCGAGGGTCAAGATCTCCCCGACCCGCTCGCCTGCCTGGGGCACGAATGTGCCAGCGGCCTGCTCGGCCATGCGAATCACAAGCAGCCGTGCGAGCGCCGAGGGCAGTTCGGCCAGCCGCTCGACCGCGATGCTCTCCCGGCCACCGAGCTCGGCGTCAACCAGTGCGTCGAGCAGTTCCGTCTCCTCGCGCAGCAGCTCCGCCGTACGCAACACGCTGGTCCGCGCCGCCGGGTGCACCGCGTCCAGCGCGACCAGCAGCCCGTGGCGCACTCGCGCGCGCGCGTACCCAGGGTTGTCGTTGCTCTCGTCTTCGCGCCAGAGCAAGGCCCGCTCCGCACAGTACGCGCCGGTCTGCTCCCGCGAGACTCCCAACAGCGGCCGCACCAACGGCCCGTCGCTCGCGGGCATCCCCAGCAGCGCCCGCCGCCCCGGCGAGGCCGCCAGCCGATAGAGGATCGTCTCAACCTGGTCGGTGCTTGTGTGACCGACCGCGATCAACGCATCTGGGCGCCGGGCCATCTCCCGCGCGGCCGCATAGCGCGTCTCACGCGCCCACGCGTGTAGATTGCCGCTCGCCCCGGGCTCGCGCGGAGCACGCAAAACCTCCAACCCCACCCCCAGTTGCTCACACAGGGCGCGGCAATGCTCCTCATCGCCCTCCGACGCCGCTCGTAGGCCATAGTTCACATGCAGCGCGCGTACTTTCTCTTGCCCGCAGAGCGCAACGCAGACATCGAGTAGGCAGACGGAGTCGCGCCCGCCGGAGAGCATCGCCACCACGGCTGCGTCGGCCGGGAGCAGCCCACCCGCGCGAACCCGCTCGCGGACCTCCTCGACCACGACTACTGCTCGCCGGGCAGCGCGTGGAACAGCTCGATCGGCTCGCTGAACCCCTTCAGCCCGATTTCGCCGATCAACTCGAAGCTCAGACCCTCCACGCCTTCTGCCGTGTCCACGATCGGCCGCGTGACGAGCACCTCTCCCCCGGCCGCACGCGCAACCACGCGAGCGGCCTGGTTGACGTCGCGACCGTAATAGTCGCCGTCGCGGTAGATCGCCTCGCCGCTGTGGATGCCGATCCGCGGCTTGGGCGCATCGGCCGGGAGTTCCTGCTGGAAGCCGACCGCCCACCGCGTCAGGCCGGCGATGTCGCCCCCGACGACCATCACCTCGTCGCCAAGCGTCTTGATCACGCGCGCATCGATCGGCAGCGAGTGCTCTACCGCCTCCACGAAGCGCTCGACCACGCCGACGGCCGCTTCGTCGCCGTGCTCCTCGGTCAGGCGCGTGTAGCCGGCCAGGTCGGCGAAGGCCACGACGATCCGCATGCGCCCCTCTTCGGGCATGCCCTCGCCGCTCAGCTCGGCCTCCATGTGCCCGATCACGTCCTGCTCGATGAAATGCCCGAGGAAGCGTCCGTGCAGGTAGCGCATGAACGGAGCGGCGAACGGCAGCAGCTCGCCGGCGAGCCCCTCCATCGCCTCGGCCATCTGCACGCCGGGCACCCCTTCGCGCATCATCGGCTCGTGCACGTACAGGTGGATCAGCCGCACCTCGGCGTCGGCGATCTGGGCCATCGTCTGCCCGTACACGCGCGCGAGCTGCATCAGCACCTCGACGGGCATGCCGACGTTCAGCATCGCGGCGAGGTAGCGGATCATCTCCATGTCTTCCTCGCCGATCGAATCCAGCGAGAGCGTGCTCATCCCGAGGCTCAGGTAGATACGCTCGATCATCTCCTCGTCGATCTCCGCCTGGCGCGCGGCCTGCTCGAGCGTGTAGCGCCCCTCCGGTGGAGCGAACATCCCCTGCACGTAGCCGGCCAGCTGCCCGCTCTCGTGCGCGCGGCGGATCTCGCCCAGCGTGTGCCCGCGCGCGCGCAGCCGCGCGACGATCCGTACCTGGGCGACGGCGGCCGGAACCCACTCCCCCTCGTACTGGGGCACGAGCCCCTCACTGGCCCAGCGGCGCACCGTTGCCGCCGAGACCCCCGCGCGCTCTGCCACCTGGGTCAGGGTCGGCGTCTCGCCCTCCATGCTGGGGGCCTGCTCGGTCGTGACCACCCGCTCAGACCACCAGGTGCGGGTAGCGCTCTTGCAGCATCTCCCGGTAGCGCGCGTACACGGGCTTTGTGATCGGGATCAGCGCAAGCGAGGCCTTGATGTCCCCGCCGGTCTTTATCCGCCGCCTGGCGATCGCGATCGGGATGTTTTCCTTGCCCTGGAAGTAGCGGTTGGCGACCTCCGAGGACATCTTCATCTTCACGCGCGGCTCCCAGGAGACATCGTCAGACCACTCCCAGTGCAGGTTCTCCTGCTCCTCGCCCTCGCGCGCGCGGATGTTCATCACGAGGTCGAGGTCGTCGAACTCGAAGCGCTGCGGCACGTCGGCGTCGCGCAGCGCGGGCCCCATCTCGGGGTCCTCGCTCATCAGCGTGAACAGCTCGTCCATCACCTGCTTGAACTCGCGGGCGGATGAGAAGGGCGAGGACATGGCCTGCAGTCTAGAGTCGCGGCCCGTGGAACACACAGAGCCGATCCACCTGCGTCCCACGGCGCCGCTTGCCGAGCGCGTGCTGCTGCCCGGCGACCCCGGACGCGCCCTGGCGCTGGCGCAACTGTTGATCGAGCAGCCGAAGATGTTCAACCATCACCGTGGCCTATGGGGCTATAGCGGGCTCGCCAACATCGACGGCAAGCCGCTGAGCATCCAGAGCACCGGCATGGGCGGCCCGAGCGCCGCGATCGTGCTGCACGAGCTGATCGCGCTGGGCGTGAGGCGGGCGATCCGCGTCGGCACATGTGGGGCGCTGGACCCCTCGCTCGAACTGGGCGACTTGGTGCTCGCGCGCAAGGCGATCGCCGCCGACGGGACCAGCTCGCTGCTCAGCGGAGCGACCCGCACACACGCGCACTCCGGCCTGTTCGAGCGCCTGAGCGAGTCGGTGCGCTCGGCTCATCGGGGCACGATCGTCAGCACCGATCTCTTCTACGAATACGGCGCGGACCGCAGAGCGAGCTGGAGCGCGCAAGGCGCCATCGCGGTGGAGATGGAGGCCTCCGCCCTGTTCGCCGTCGGCGAGCGCGCCGGGATCGAAGTCGCCTGCCTGCTCGCGGTCAGCGATACGTTCGACGCCGGCGGCGCTCGAACGCGGATCGACGATCACGATCTGCTGGCCGCGGCCGAGACGATGGGCCGCGCCGCCGCCGCCGCGCTGGCCGAGTAGCTCAGGTCTTCTTCGCGCGCGGCGCGCGCTTCGCAGCCGGCTTGGCCGCGGACTTCGAAGCCGATCTTGGCGCCGACCTCGTGCCCGAGGCCTTGGACGCCGCCCTCGTCTCCGCGGGCTTTGACGCGCCGCCGGCCAGCTTGCTGCTCAAGCTCTTGAGTTGCTCTTCCATCGACGCCAATCGCCGCTCGACCCCGCCGTCAGACAGCGCCCGGTTTAGCCGGTGAACGCCGTCCTCGATGCCCTCCAGCCGCTGGGAAACAGATCGCAGGCGACGCGTGAGGCGCTCGATATCGGCCGCCGTCGGGATGTTCAGCGCCGACAGCGCAAGCTCCTGTGCCTGCACCGCGCGCTCGCGCGCGTCGAAAGCGCGGCCGATCGTTCCGCTCACCAGCGGGTTCTCGAACAGATCGGTCAGCGCCTTGCCGAGCTTGTCCTCTGTCCCGTTGGTCAACCGCTCGCGCAGTCCGGCCGCCGCTTTGCTCGCATCTGACACTGCGCGAAGAGTAGCGTGCGCCTTGCAGATGCGCCTGTTCACGTTCGTGCAGATGGAGATTCCTTGGGAGCTGGGGCCGGCCGACGGGCGCTACCTGCTGCGCAGGCTCGAGGGGCCGCAGGAGAGCGAGCCCGAGCACGTTGTTGTGCTTTCCACCGTGGGAGCGGCCCGCAAGAGCCGCCTGGGCAAGCGCTCGCGCACACGAGCCACCGACGCGCAGGCCGCGCCGGTGGCCGTCGCACGCGCAACCGTGGTCGATCCCGTCTCACTGTCCAGCGAGGGGCAGGCCAAGGCCTGGCTGGGCGAGCTTGACGCCGACCGCGAGGCCGCGGCGGCCTCCTCGGTGCTCAATCGCATGCTGTTCGCCCACCGCATCGCCGGCGCGACGCCGCACCTGCACGAGGTCTCCCCCACCCAGGCGCTGGTCCTGCGCGCCGGCTACGGCGAGGGCGAGCAGGTGGCCGACGGGCTGTGGGTGGCTGCGCGCGAGTTGGTCCTCTCCCAGAAGCGGGCGGGGCGACGGGCCACCGTGCTGCGGCCACACGAGCGCCTGGCGCTGCTGCTCTCCGGGCGCGACAGACCGCTTCAGTGCGAGGAGCTGGTGCTGCGCGCGCGACTGGACCTGGACGCGGGACGGGCGGCGCTTGCCGCGATCGAGCTCGAGCGCGCCTACGCTGCCGCGCTGATCGAGCTGCCAAGCGAGCAGCGCGATGACCTGAGCCCGCGCATCCAGGAGCTTGCAACGCTCACTCCCGGCGTCGAAGAGGCCGCCACCGCCGCGCTCGGCCCCGCCGCCCAGGAGGAGATCGACATCGAAGCCGTGCGCAAGGGGCTCGAGCGCCTGGAGGCCGCCCTGCGCGCCCGCACCGCGCCCGGCTTCGCCGCGCTGCGCTGAGCGCGAGTCTCTGTGCAACATATTTGTCGCACTAACGCCATTAGCGCCTTTGTGACGATAATGTCACACACACCTGATATACATGTACTGCGACAGTATCGTCGCAAGGAGATAGATGACTCATTGGACCATCCACGGCGGAGAGGACTTCGGGAAGGCTGTTTCGGCCATTCGCCATCGCCGCGGGCTGACCCAAGCCGAGCTGGCCGAACAATCCGGACTGACCCGCTCCTATGTAGCCCACCTCGAGGCCGGGCGCTCCTCCAGCTCGCTTGAGCACATCCTGCGAATACTGCGACGCTCAGGCGCTCGTGTCACCGTCGAATGGCCACGGAACGGCGAGGATGGCGCGGCCTGAGCCGTTGGGTGTGTGGCTCGACGGGCTGCTGGTCGCCGAGTTCATTCCACGCCGGCCCTGGCAGCTGCAGTGCGTCTACAGCGAGCACGCGCTTGCGCGCTGGCCGGAGCTCTCGCCGCTGCTCTCTTGCTCGCTGCCGCTGCAAGAACGCCGCATGGATGCAAGCGTCTTCGCCGACGGGCTCCTGCCCGAGGGCCAGCACCGCCAGGCGCTCAGCGGCGAGCTGAAGGTCGCCGTCAACGACACCTACTCGCTGTTGCGCAGGTTCGGCCGCGACGTCGCCGGAGCGCTCGTGATCGCCACCGAGGAGCCGACCCCGCGCACTCCCGAGGCGATCCCCTACACGACCGCGTCGCTTGAGCGGGAGGTGCTCGACCTCCCCGAGCGACCGCTCGCCATCCACGAGGACAGCGAGCTGTCGATCGCGGGGCTGCAGGACAAGCTGCTGCTCGTGCGGCTGCCCGACGGACGGTGGGCTCGGCCGGCGCACGGCTATCCCTCCACCCACATCCTCAAGCTGGACGACGCGCGCCGACCGGGACTGGTCGCCGCCGAGGCGCAATGCCTGAAGCTCGCCAAGCTCATCGGCCTGACGAGCGTCCAGGCGCACATCGAGACGATCGCCGAGCGGTCCTGCCTGATCGTGTCGCGCTTTGATCGCGAAGTGCGTAAAGACCGCACTGTTCGACGCATCCATCAGGAGGATCTCTGCCAAGCGCTGGCGCGCAGTCCCGATGCCGCCAGAGGGCGTGGCAAGTACCAGGACGCGGGCGGACCGTCGCTGCGCGAGGCGGCCGACCTGCTCGACCGCTACGCCACGGCCTACGACGAACAACTGGAGAAGCTGCTCGGCGTCGCCACCTTCACCGTGCTGATCGGCAACGCGGACGCGCACGGCAAGAACCTCGCACTGCTGCACCCGACACCCGAGACGGTCGCGCTGGCGCCGCTTTACGACACCGTGCCTACCGTGCTCTGGCCGCAGCTGCGAAAGCGCGGCGCCATGAGCGTCGGCGGGCGCCGGCAACTCGATTCGATCGAGATCGAGGATCTGGTTACGGAGGCGGTCGGCTGGCAATTGGCGCGTGAACGGGCTCGCATGGTCGTGATCGACACCGCGCAAAGCGTCCGCTCGGCTGCCGCCGAGTTGGACAGCGACTCTCCCCTCGCGCAATACGTGCTCGAGCGCTCGGAGCGCCTGCTCTCTTCATAGCGTGACAGCCTCGAGCTTCACCGGTCGCTGAGCGCATCTAGATGAGTAGTGCCACGGCTGGTGTCGTGGTTTTGGGTTTGGGGGAGGGGTTGTAGGCAGGCAGATCGAAGTCGGCGGTGCTGAATACCGATCGTCGACTCTTGGGAGGGCCAC
>JBOGXY010000097.1:0-60799 GCA_050696495.1 Solirubrobacteraceae bacterium | reverse complement strand
CGCCCAACGGTCCGTCGCAGGAACGGGTGATCAGGCAGGCGCTTGCCAATGCGGGTCTTGGCGCCGGGCAGGTTGATGTGGTGGAGGCGCACGGTACGGGCACGACGCTTGGCGATCCGATCGAGGCCCAGGCGTTGCTTGCCACCTATGGGCAGGACCGACCTTCCGACAGTCCACTGTGGCTGGGCTCTGTGAAGTCGAATTTGGGACACACGCAGTCGGCGGCGGGTGTGGCCGGTGTGATCAAGATGGTCAAGGCGCTCGAGCACGGTGTGTTGCCGCCGACGCTGCACGTCGATGAGCCTTCACGGCACGTGGACTGGTCATTCGGAGCAGTGTCGATCCTGAGTGAGCGGCGGCGATGGGAGTCGCGGAAGGGCAAGCCGCGCCGCGCCGGCGTCTCCTCGTTTGGGATCAGTGGCACCAATGCCCATGTGATCTTGGAAGAGGCGCCGAGCGCGTGCGCCGAACCGGGCGCCGAGTCTTCCGGGTCTGGGGTTTGGAGTGCGGGCGATCGCGTCGTGGGGGGTCCTGCTGCGCCGCTGTTGAGCGTGGACTGTGTCGCTCCGTGGGTGCTGTCTGGTGGTGGTGAAAGTGGTTTGTGTGGGCAGGCAGAGCGTTTGGTGGGATTTTTGTTGGGGGTGGGCGATCCTGCGTTGCGGGTGTGTGATGTTGGTGCTGCGCTGGCCAATCGTGCTGCTCTTGGTCACAGAGCAGTGATAGTGGGTGAAGATCTCAGCGGGTTGTCGCGTGGCGTGGAGGGGCTTGTGTCGGGTGATTCGAAGGGGCCAGCGCCGGGCGTGGTTGTGGGTGTGGCGAACGCGGTTCGGAATCCTGGTGTTGTCTTCGTGTTTTCGGGTCAGGGTTCGCAGTGGGTGGGGATGGGCGCTTCGTTGTTGGATGAGTCGCCTTTGTTTGCTGAGTTGTTGGCTGAGTGCGATGGCGTGTTGGGTGAGTTCGTCGATTGGTCTGTGATCGGCGTGTTGCGTGGTGTGGAGGGTGCGCCTGGGTTGGGTCGCGTGGATGTGGTTCAGCCGGTGTTGTTTTGCGTGATGGTGGCTTTGGCTGGGTTGTGGCGGGCCTGTGGTGTTGAGCCTGCTGCCGTGGTGGGTCATTCGCAGGGTGAGATTGCGGCTGCTTGTGTGGCTGGTGGGTTGTCTTTGCGTGACGCGGCGCGCGTGGTGGCGTCGCGTGGTCGGGTGTTGCGCGACCTGTCCGGCCTTGGGGGGATGTTGAGCGTTGCTGTCGGGGTGGACCGTGTGGAGGGTCTGCTCGAGGGGGTTGCGCTGGATGGTGGCTGTGCGCGGGGTGTTGGTGTTGCGGCTGTGAACGGCGCTGGTTCGGTTGTGTTGGCAGGTACGCCGGCCGCGCTTCGCGAGTTCGAGGCACGATGCCAGGCAGAGGGTGTTCGTACCAGGTCGATCGAGGTCGATTACGCTGCTCACTCTGCGCAGATCGACACCGTGCGCGATCGGTTGGTCGCCGGCTGTGCCAGCATCGAACCGTGCTCGAGCAGTATCCCGTTTTATTCAGGCGTCACCGGTGGTTTGGTGGATACCGCGGGTTTGGATGGGGACTACTGGTTTCGCAATCTGCGTGAGACGGTGCGTTTCGACGAGGCGACCCGCTCGCTCCTGGGCGATGGGTATCGTGTGTTCGTCGAGATGACTCCGCATCCGGTCCTCGGTGTCGCGATCGACGAGACGGCCGAGCGGGAGTTGGGTGAGGACGCAGCGGCGGGTGTTGCGACGTACAGCTCGTTGCGGCGCGATCAGGGCGGGCTGTCGCGTTTTTTGACTTCACTCGCGCGGGCGTGGGTGAACGGTGTGGATGTGGACTGGCTCGCGGTATACCGCGGGACTGACGCAAAACGGGTCTCGCTACCGCGATACGCGTTTCAACGCCGCCGATTCTGGCTGGCCGACAATCGTCGCGCCGGCACAGGTAACCTCCAGACCGCCGGACTGACAGCCCTCGACCATCGGCTGTTGCGGGCGGCGCTGCCGTCCGCGGGGTCGGATGAGCACGTCTACCTGGGAAGGCTTTCGCCGGTCGAGGACTCGTGGTTGGCGGATCACGCGGTCTTGGGTACGCCACTTCTGCCGGGCGTCGCGCTGGTGGAGGCGGCGCTGTACGTGTCGGGAGAGTTGGGATGCGCGGGCGTGCGCGAGCTGATCATCGCCACGCCGCTTGCCTTGAGTCGCGATCGGCCAGTTCTGCTGCAGATCAGGGTGTCGGCGCCCGATGAGCAGGGAGACCGTCGTGTGAGCTTTTATTCGCAAGCGGAAGGCGAGGATCTGCGCGGCGCGGGCGGCCAGGCGTGGACGCTGCACGCCGAGGGAGCGCTCGCGGGGCAGACCCGCCGCGACCCTCGCGAAGCGACCGAGTACGCGGAGCAGTGGCCTCCGCCCGACGCCGTCGCCGTGGACGTCCAGGAGATATACGATCGCCTCGCCGGAATGGGTTTGGAATACGGTCCCGCTTTCCAAGGCTTGACCGGTGCATGGGTACGCGGGGACGAAGTGCTGTGCGAGGCGTCGCTACCGGACGGGCAGCACGCGACGGTCGCGGAGTTCGGTTTGCATCCCGCGCTGCTCGACGCGGCTTTCCACGCCGCCGCCGCGACGCGGCGCGAAGTTGACGCGGCGGTGCGACTTCCGTTCTCGTGGGCCGACATCGTCTTGCACCAAGTCGGTGTTGCTGCGCTGAGGGCGAGGCTCTCGGTCAACGATCCCGCCGAAGACGGGGTCGGATCGATTTCGTTGACGGCGTTCGATGCCAACGGCTCGCTGGTGATCGATGTCGGCTCGGTGTCGAGCCAGGAGGTCGCGCCAGAGCATCTGCGGGCGATGGGCAACGCGGGGCATGACCACCTGTTCGAGTTGGGGTGGAGCCCCATCGATGATTACGACGGCGCCGCGGTCGGCCAGGTGGCGATGCTCGGGACGTTCACGGACGAACGGCTGGCCGATGCGCTTTCCACCGCGGGGATCGGCATCCGCACTCACGAGAGCTTCCCCGCTCTGCTGGCCGAGGACTCGCTTCCTTCGCTCGTGCTGTTGGGGACACGCTCGCTGCTCAACTCACCTAACGGAGACGAGCCGGTGGCAGGCGCTGGGACGGTGCAGGTCTCGCAGACCGCGGTTTGCGAAGTGCTCGACGTGTTGCAGGCGTGGTTTGCCGAGGAGCGGCTGCTCGATGCGAAGCTGGTCGTGCTCACGAGCGGAGCGCTTGCCGTCCGCGACAGCGACGGCGTAGAGGGCTTGATGGACGGCGGCGTGTGGGGGTTGGTGCGCTCGGCGCAGGCCGAGAACCCGGATCGAGTCGTGCTCGTCGACCTCGACCCAAGCCCCGGCGAGGACCGGGGCGCGAGACTGCGCTCGATGTTGGGCGCGGCGCTTGCGGCCCGGGAGCCCCAGATGGCGATCCGCGATGGTCGCTTGTTGGCGCCCACGGTGAGCCGGGTTATGGGCGACGCGGGCGCCGCCGTTGGATCGCACGAGGAGAATGACGTGTCAGGGCAAGGCGCCTCGGGCGGATCGTCCGCGAACGCGGGCGCCTCGCAGATCGATGGGACCGTGTTGATAACGGGAGGCACCGGCACTCTCGGAGCGCTGGTCGCTCGGCATCTCGTGAGCGAGCACCGAGTGTCGAGCATCGTGTTGGCTAGCCGGAGCGGGCTCGACGCGCCGGGCGCTGTGCAGTTGAAGCGCGAGCTCGAAGCGGCCGGAGCGAGCGTCGATATCGTCGCGTGCGACGTGGCGGAACGGTCGGCCGTCACCGATCTGCTTGCTCGTATCTCCGACGATCGGCCGCTTCAGGGCATCGTGCACGCGGCAGGCGCCATCGACGATGGCATGATCGATTCGCTGACGGTCCGGCAGATCGAGCGAGTATTCGCCCCCAAGGCGGCGGCTGCGTGGCATCTGCACCAGCTCACCGCTCACCTGGATCTGCGCATGTTCGTGCTCTTCTCCTCGCTTGCGGGTGTCATCGGTAACGCCGGACAGGGCAACTACGCCGCGGCAAACGCCTTCCTGGAATCGCTTGCAGCGTTTCGCCGCGCCCGTGGGCTCAGCGCGACATCGATTGCCTGGGGCTATTGGGAGGCGGTGAGCGACCTCACGGCCGAGCTCGACGCTGTGGACATCGCCAGGTTCAGACGCCACGGAATAGTGCCGCTTTCGGCCAAGCAGGGCCTGTCGTTGCTCGACCGTGCGTGGGCGTCCGGGAAGGCTGCGACGGCCGCTATGGGCCTGGACGCGGCGACGTTGCGCGCGCAGGCGCGCAATGGGACGCTGCCGAAGATAATGAGTGGACTGGCACCCCTGTCGGCGCGTCGCGCGGAGACCTCCGTGTCGCTTGCCGAGCGGCTCTCGGGCTTGGACGCAGAGGAGCGGAAGAGGATCGTGCTGGAACTCGTAGGCGACGAGGTCGCCACCGTGCTCGGTCATCAGGCGTCGGCCGTGATCGACGCCCAACGCGCTTTCACGGATCTTGGACTTGACTCGCTCACAGCAGTGGAGCTTCGCAATCGCCTGAGCGCCGCCACGGGCTTGAAGCTCGCGGCGACGCTCGTGTTCGACTATCCCAACACGGCCGCCGTCGCTGGGCACCTGCTCAAGCGCGTAGGTGAGAATGGCGACGCGCTGCAGACGCTCGAGCGCGAGATCGGCAAGCTCGAGCGACTGTTGAGCGCGCATCTGGCCGACGCCCCAGACAGAGCGAGGATCGCTACCCGCTTGGAGGCGCTGGTTACCGTGGCGTCTGGGGGCAATGGCGCGGCGCTCGGCGAGGACAACGGCGACCTGGATGGCGCCACCGACGACGAGCTGTTCGAGCTGATCGACAGGGAGCTCGGGGCGCTGCCGCATCGCGACGGACACACCGACGGCCCGGGGGGCGCATGACTGCCGAGGACGACCGACTTCGCGACTACCTCAGACGCGTAACGGCTGATCTGCGCAGATCGCGCAGCCGGCTGCACGCGATCGAGCAGGAAAGGAACGAGCCGATCGCGATCGTCGGCGCGAGCTGTCGCTATCCGGGCGGCATCCAGAGCGCCGAGGACTTGTGGAAGCTGGTGGCCGGCGGCGTAGACGCGATGGGGCCGTTCCCCGCGGATCGCGGTTGGAGTGAGGATCTGTTCCATCCGGACGCCGATCACCTGGGCACGACCTATGTGCGCGAGGGCGGGTTTCTGCACGACGTGGCGGACTTCGACGCCGAGTTCTTCGGAGTCAGTCCGCGCGAGGCGTTGACGATGGATCCGCAGCAGCGGTTGCTGTTGGAAGTGTGCTGGGAGGCCTTCGAGGACGCGGGCCTCGACCCGGCTTCACTGCGCGGCAGTCCCACCGGCGTGTTCGCCGGTCTGATGTACCACGACTACGGATCGTCGTTGAGGATCGGAGACTCTCACGAGGGGCACGTCGGCACAGGCTTGTCTGGGAGCGTGGCGACGGGTCGGCTCGCGTACGTGTTCGGGCTCGAGGGCCCGGCGGTGACGATCGACACGTCCTGCTCATCCTCGCTGGTGGCGCTGCATCTCGCCTGTCTGTCATTGCGATCGGGTGAGTCGACGCTTGCGCTCGCCGGTGGTGTCACGGTGATGTCGACGCCGGTCGCGTTTGTCGAGTTCAGCAGGCAGCGAGGAGCTTCCCCGGACGGCCGGTGCAAGGCCTACGGGGACGGCGCCGACGGTGTCGGCTGGAGTGAGGGTGTGGGCCTGTTGCTGCTCGAGCGCCTCTCCGATGCGATCCGAAACGAACGGCGCGTGCTGGCCGTGATTCGTAGCAGCGCCGTCAACCAGGACGGCGCGAGCAACGGCCTGGCGGCGCCCAACGGACCGTCGCAGGAGCAGGTCATTCGCCAAGCGCTCGCCGGCGCGCGACTGTCGAGCGCCGACGTGGACGCGGTCGAGGGGCACGGAACGGGAACGAAGTTGGGCGACCCGATCGAGGCGCAGGCGCTGCTCGCCACCTATGGCCGGGATCGTCCGAAGGATCGTCCGTTGTGGCTGGGCACGATCAAGTCGAACATCGGTCACAGCCAGGCCGCGGCGGGAGTGGCCGGGGTGATCAAGATGGTCAAGGCGCTGGAGCACGAAGAGCTGCCGCGCACCCTGCACGCCGAGAAACCATCCGAGCACGTGGACTGGTCGGCTGGAGCGGTCTCGCTGCTGAGCACTCAGCAACCGTGGAAGCAGCAGTCGGGCAGGCCGCGTCGCGCCGCCGTGTCGTCTTTTGGGGTGAGCGGCACCAATGCGCACGTGATCGTCGAGGAAGCGCCGGTGTTGCCCCGAGACGGCGAGCTGGACGGCGATGGCCAGAGCGCGCCGGCGGGCGAGCGGGAGGCGGCAGGCGCGGGGCTCCCCATCTTCGCCCGGGGCGCCGCGACCGCGTGGATGATCTCCGGCCGCAGTCGCGATGCGCTTCGCGGCCAGGCCGAGCGTCTGGCCCGTTTCGTGCGCGGCTCAGGCGGGATCGATCCGGTCGACGTGGGGTTCTCCTGCGCGCGACGCCACGCGTTCAGCGAGCGGGCGGTCGCCGTCGGCTCGAACGCCGACGAGCTTCTCGGCGCGCTCGGCGCGCTTCACGCCGATGCGCCGTCGGAGTCGCTCGTGCTCGGCACGCCCGGTCGCGAGGGTCGCGTCGTCTTCGTGTTTCCCGGTCAGGGGTCCCAATGGGAGGGGATGGCGGTCGCGCTGCTGGAGGAGTCACCGCTGTTCGCGGCGCGCCTGCGCGAGTGCGACGATGCGCTCGCCCGCCACCTGGGGTGGTCGGTGGAGTCGGTGCTGCGCAAAGAGAGCGACGCGCCGAGCCTCGAGCGAGTGGACGTAGTGCAGCCGGCGCTGTTTGCAGTGATGGTCTCGCTCGCCGAGTTGTGGCGCGCGTGCGGGGTGCGTCCGGCTGCTGTCCTCGGACACTCGCAGGGAGAGGTGGCCGCGGCGTGCTTCGCGGGAGCGCTGTCGTTGGAGGACGCCGCCCGCGTGATCGCCTCACGCGGGCGTTCGCTCGCGGCGCTCGCGGGCACCGGCGCGATGCTCTCGCTCGGTGCCGGCGAGGCGACGGCCGAGTCGCTGCTGGGTGATCTCGACGGGGTCGGGGTGGCGGCGGTGAACGGACCGTCGTCGGTGGTGCTCTCGGGCGAGCCCGACAAGCTGCGTGCCCTGCAGGAGCGCTGCGCCGGCGAGGGTCTGCGGGCGCGTCTGATCGAGGTGGACTACGCGGCGCACTCACCAAGGGTGGAGTCGATTCGCGACGAGCTGCTGGCCGCGTGCGAGGGTATAGAACCGCGCGCGACGAGCATTCCGTTCTATTCGACCGTGACGGGCGAAGAGATCGACGCCGCCACGCTCGACGCCGAGTATTGGTATCGCAACCTGCGTGCCCCAGTCCGCTTTGCGCAGGCGGTGTGCAGTGCATTGGAAGACGAATTGAGCGTGTTCGTCGAGGCGGGTCCGCATCCGCAGCTGGGTCTAGCGATCCAAGAATCGGCTGAGCGACTGGACCAGGAGTTGGGCCGGGACGCCGCCGCGGGCGCGCTCGTCGTGGAGTCCATGCGGCGCGGCGACGCCGGCGCGCGCCGCTTCGCGGCGGGACTGGCGGAGCTCTGGGTGCGCGGGACAGAGGTCGACTGGCGACGCGTGTTCGAGGGTCTGGACGCCCACGGTGTGCGCCTGCCCGCCTATGCCTTTCAGCGGCGACGCTATTGGTTGGACTCCGGCGGCAGTGTGGGCGACGTGAGCTTGGCCGGGCTGGGCTGCGTGGATCATAGGCTGCTGGGAGCCGTTGTGACGCTAGCGGGCGACGAGGGTGGTCTGGTGTTCAGCGGGCAGGTTTCGCTGCGCGAGGAGGCATGGCTCTCCGATCACGCCGTGATGGGCAGCGTGCTGTTGCCCGGCGTGGCCTTCTTGGATTTGGCATTGAGCGCCGGCGCGTACGTGGGGTGTCCGATGGTCCACGAGCTGACGCTCGAGGCGCCGCTAGTGCTCGACGATGCGCACGGTCAGAGAACGCTCCTGCAGGTCTCGATTGGCGAGCTCGACGAAGCCGGTGAGCGTGCCGTGAGCGTCTACTCGCGTCGCGCGGGAGACCCGTCGGAGGTGTCCGCTGCCAGCGCGGATGACGGTTGGACTCGACACGCCGTCGGGACGCTGGCGTCAGAGCGCGACGTAGACGTAGACGTCGACGCCGATGACGATCTGGAGTCGCTGCGGGGCGCGTGGCCGCCGGAGGGGGCGACAGCGGGCGACGTCGACGAGGCGTATGAGCGCCTGAGCGAGCTCGGGCTTGAATACGGGCCCGCTTTTCAATCTCTGCGCGGCGTTTGGGAGCGCGACGGAGAGGTCTTCTGCGAGGTTGCGCTGGAGGAGAGCCTGAGCGCCGACGCCTCCGCGTTCGGCGCTCACCCGGCGCTGCTCGACGCCGTGCTGCACGCGGCGGTCGCGGCAGTTCCGGTGAACGGCGCGGCAGATGACGCGGCGCACGGTGTGCGGCTGCCCTTCTCGTGGGAGCGCGTCGCTCTTGGCGCGTCGGGCGCTTCGACGTTGAGGGCACGCTTGCGAGCCTCCTCCAGCTCCTCGGAGCCCGGCGGCGCAGGCGGGGATGCGCCGACGAGCGCTTTGAGCTTGGTGGCCGTGGACGTATCCGGCGACCTGGTCGTGAGCGTCGGGCGCTTGGTCACGAGGGAGATCTCCCCCGAGCAGCTACGCTCGGCGCAGGAGGCATCTCGAGGCGCGGAGGACTCGCTGTTCGTTCTGGAGTGGGCGACCGACGACCAGGTTCACTCAGAGCCCGATGGCACACGCACTGCCGTCCAACCGATCGTGGTCGGCGACGCGGACTCTCCGCTTGCGCAGTGGCTCGATCAGGCAGGCGCTGCGGCGCGCTGCTTCCCGACGCCCGATGCGCTCGCCGAGGCGCTCGCGCGCGAGCAGGATGAGGGCGGCGCACAGGTTGCTCTCATCGACATGCACTCGCTGCTCGGGCTGGGGGAGTCACGATCGCAGGGGACTGGCCGTGGCGATCCAGCTCCGCTGGGAGACGGCGGCGTGCCCGGCGTTTCCGTGTCCATGCCGGATCTGCCTGGCCGGGTGACCGCGGCGACTGTCGAGCTGCTCGATTTGCTCCAGCGGTGGCTGGCCGACGCGCGCCTGAGTGGCGTAAGGACCGTGTTCGTCTGTGGTCCAAGCGCGGCGCGCGAAACCACCTCAGACGCCGGCTCGATGCTGATCGACGCGTCGCTGCGCGGCCTTCTGCGCTCGGCCCAGTCCGAGCATCCCGGAGCGTTCGCGGTGGTCGAGCTCGACGGCAGTGACGAGTCGTGGCAGGCGCTGCCGGGCATCCTCGACGGCGAGGAGCCGGAGGTGGCGCTGCGCGAGGGCCGGGCGCTGGTTCGGCGGCTGCGACGCCCCCTGTCCAACGAGCGCGCGCCAGAGGGCGCCGGCAGTGGTTGGGACCCAGAGGGAACGGTTCTTATCACGGGTGGGACCGGGCGCCTGGGCGGAGCCGTGGCGCGACACTTGATCGCCGAGCACGGGGTGCGCAGCCTCGTGCTCGCAAGCAGGCGCGGTTTCGAGGCGGATGGCGCCCGTGAGCTGTACGAGGAGCTGGAGGCTCTGGGCGCGCGCGTGCGAGTCGTAGCGTGTGACATCTCCGATCGCGTGGCGCTGGCAGCGCTGCTCGAGGACATTGCCGGTGAGTTGCCGCTTCGAGGGATAGTCCATGCGGCAGGCGTCCTCGACGATGGCGTCGTCGATTCGCTCACGGAGGATCAAGTGGAACGCGTCATGGCTCCCAAGGTCGCCGCCGCGTGGCATCTGCACGAGCTGACGCGCAGCATGCCGCTGAGCGAGTTCGTCCTGTTCTCGTCGTTCGCGGCGACCGGTGGAGCGCCGGGCCAGGGCAACTATGCCGCGGCCAACGCGTTTCTCGACGAGCTCGCCTGCCGTCGGCGCGCGCTCGGCCTGCCGGGTCGGTCGATCGCATGGGGGTTGTGGGAGCAGCGCAGCGAGATGACCGGCAAGTTGACCGACGCCGACGTCCTGCGCCTCCAGCGCCTGGGCTTTCTCGCTCTCTCCACCGCCGAAGGGTTGGAGCTGCTCGACCATGCGTGCGCAACCGACGCCGCGCACGTCGTTGCGGCGCGAACCGACCGCGCCGCGATGCGCGCGCGCCAAAGGGAGGGTCTGCTCCCCGCGCTGTTCGCCGGCTTGGCGCCGGCGACGCGTCGCCGCGGCGCGAGTGGCGGCTCGCTCGCGACGCGCTTGAGCGGGGTCCCCGAGAACCAGCGCGAGGAGCTCGTCCTGGGGTTGGTGCGGGCGGAGATAGCCGCGGTGCTCGGACACTCCTCTCCCGCGGAGGTGGATCCCGACCGCTCGTTCAAGGACCTCGGCTTCGACTCGCTCACGGCCGTGGAGCTGCGAAACAGGCTGACCGCGCTCACCTCCCTGCGACTTCCAGCGACACTCGTTTTCGACTACCCGAACGCCGGCGCTCTCGCCGGTCGTCTGCTCAGCCTGGCTCGAGGAGCCAAGGAGGTGCGAGCACACGGGCGCGCGCGTTCGCGCGGCTCCGAGGAGGACTTGGTGGCGATCGTCGGCATGAGCTGCCGGTTTCCCGGCGACGTGCGCTCCCCGGAGGATCTCTGGCGGCTCGTCGCCGCGGGCGGCGATGGCATCGGCGAGTTTCCAAACGACCGCGGGTGGCAGATCGACGCGCTCTACGATCCCGACCCCGACCGCGTCGGAACGACGTATGTGCGCCACGGCGGGTTCCTCTACGACGCTCCCGAGTTCGACGCGGACTTCTTCGGCATCAGCCCACGCGAGGCGGTCACGATGGATCCCCAGCAGCGCCTGCTGCTGGAAGCCACCTGGGAGGCGCTCGAAGGCGCGGGGATCGATCCGACGACGCTGCGCGGCAGCGAGACGGGCGTGTTCGCCGGAGCGATGTACCACGATTACACCTCCAACCTGGGATCGCTGCCAAAGGAGCTCTACGGCTACATCGGCATGGGCAATTCGGGCAGCGTCATGTCCGGGCGCGTCTCCTACACATTCGGCTTCGAGGGGCCCGCGGTGACGGTCGACACGGCGTGCTCGTCCTCGCTCGTGGCTTTGCACCTCGCCTGTCTTTCGCTGCACTCCGGCGATTGCTCGCTGGCGCTCGCGGGCGGCGTCACGGTGCTCGCGACGCCCAGCGGATTCATTGAGTTCTCCCAGCAACGCAACCTCGCCGCCGACGGTCGCTGCAAGCCCTTCTCCGACTCCGCCGACGGAGCAAGCTTCTCGGAGGGGGTTGGGCTGTTGCTGCTCGAGCGTCTCAGCGACGCCCGCCGCAACGGTCACACTCCGTTGGCGATCGTGCGGGGGAGCGCCGTCAACCAGGACGGCGCCAGCAACGGCCTGGCCGCGCCCAACGGTCCCTCGCAGGAACGTGTGATCATGCAGGCGTTGGCGAATGCGGGGGTTTCGCCCGCGCAGGTCGACGCCGTGGAGGCGCACGGCACGGGCACGACTCTCGGCGACCCGATCGAGGCGCAGGCGCTCCTTGCCGCATACGGCGCCGAGCGCCCGCCGGACCGCCCGTTGTGGGTGGGGGCCGTGAAGTCGAATATCGGCCACACCCAGGCCGCGGCCGGCGTCGCCGGGGTGATCAAGATGGTCAAGGCGCTCGAGCACAGTGTGCTGCCGAAGACGCTGCACGTCGACTCGCCCTCGACCTATGTCGACTGGTCGGTGGGCGGCGTGTCGCTGCTGCAGGAGAACCGTGCTTGGGAGGGGGAGGATCGACCGCGACGTGCTGGGATCTCTTCGTTCGGCGTAAGCGGCACCAACGCGCACGTGCTGCTGGAGGAAGCGCCCGCGCCGATCGACCCCCCCGCGCCCCCGAAGCGCTCCGGCGGGCAGCCTCCGGCGATCGCCCTCGAGGGCGCCGTCGTCGTATGGACGCTGTCGGGAAAGGGCGAAGACGGACTGCTCGCCCAGGCCGATCGGCTCGCACGAAGCCTGCGTGAGGAGCCCGACCTTCGAGCGGCGGACGTCGCGCTGTCGCTGTCACACCGTGCGGCGTTCGACGAGCGCGCTGTCGTGGTCGGGAGCGACGCCAAGGCGCTGCTCGCTGGCGTCTCCGCGCTCGCCGAGGGGAGCTCGGCCGCGAGCGTGGTGAGAGGCTCGACCGCGACGCGCTCGCGCGCGCCGGCGTTCGTATTCGGCGGCCAGGGGTCGCAGTGGGCGGGGATGGGGGTGGAGCTGCTCGACCAGTCGCCTGCCTTTGCGAATCGTCTGCGCGAGTGTGACGCGGCGCTGTCTCATTTCATCGACTGGTCGGTTGAGGACGTGCTGCGAGGCGTCGACGGCGCCCCCGAACTGGACCGCATAGAGGTGCTCCAGCCGGCCCTGTTCTGCGTGATGGTGGCGGCTGCTGAGCTTTGGCGCGCGTGCGGCGTGGAGCCCGCGGCGGTCGTGGGTCACTCGCAGGGCGAGATAGCGGCCGCGTGTGTCGCGGGCGGCCTGTCGTTGCACGACGCCGCGCGGCTGGTCGCTCTGCGCAGCGGGCTGCTCGTGAAGCTGGTCGGCCGTGGGAGCATCGCGTCCGTCGCCGCGGGTGAGGGGGAGGTGAGGGAGCGAATCTCTGCGTGGGAGGGACGTCTGTCGATCGCGTCGGTGAACAGCCCGTCCAGCGTGGGAGTGGTTGGCGATGCCGAGGCGATCGCGGAGCTGCTGGACTCGCTCGCCGCCGACGGCGTGCGCACGCGTGAGGTCGCTTTGACGGTGCCGACTCATTCCTCGCAGGTCGAGGAGCTGCGCGCCGAGACACTGGAGCTGCTCTCGTCTGTGCAGCCCCGCGCCGCGGACGTGCCGTTCTACTCCACCGTCACCGGAGATCTGTTCGACACTGCCGGTTTGACCGGTGAGTACTGGTACCGCAACCTGCGCGAGCCGGTTCGCTTCGAGCAGGCCGTGCGCGCGTTGCTCAGAGATGGTCGCACGGCGTTCATAGAGACCGGTCCCCATCCGGTCTTGAGCATCGCGGTGAGGGAGACGATCGAAGATGCCCTGCCGGACGCAACCGATGAGGGGAACCTCGCGGGCGGCGCCGGGGAGACGGTTGTCTGCGGATCGTTGCGCCGCGATGAGGGCGGCGCTGAGCGCTTCGTCGCTTCGCTGGCGCAGGCGTGGGTCGGGGGGGTCGAGGTGGATTGGCGCGGCGTGTGCGCACGCGAGGGGACCAAACGTGTCTCGCTTCCGGGCTATGCGTTCCAGAGACGACGCTATTGGCTCAGGAAAGAACTCGGCTCGGCCGGGTCCACGCTGACGCCGGGGGGGCTGCCCGTGGAGCACGGGATATTGGGCGCCGTCACGCGCTTGGCCCACGACAGCGGCCGGCTGTACAGCGGGCTTCTCTCGCTCGACACGCATCCATGGCTCGCGGACCACGCCGTCTCGGGAACTGCCCTGTTGCCAGGGACCGGACTGCTCGATCTCGTGCTCGCCGCCGGCAGAGACGTAGGCGGGTGGGGGGCGGTGCAAGAGCTCGTGCTCGAGGCGCCACTGGTCGTTCCCCAAGAGGGAGCGGTGCGAATACAGATGATTGTCGCCGAGCCCGACGGCGAGAACGCGCGCTCCGTCGAGCTTTACTCGCAGATAGAGCTCGCAGGCCCCGATCGGGAGGAACGCGCCGAGGCGCCGGCGTGGGTACGCCACGCAAGCGGACGGCTGGCGCCCGAGGACTCGTTCGACCCCGCCGAGGCAGCGCTCGACGGGGGATCGTGGCCGCCGGCCGGCGCCGAGGAGATCCTGCTGGGCGACGTTTACGGCCGCCTCGCCGACACGGGCTTCGAATACGGTCGCGCTTTTCAGGGTCTGCGGCGGCTGTGGCGGCACGGAGGAGATCTCTACTGCGAAGCGGCGCTGGAGGATTCCGAGCTAGTCGACGCCGGCTCATACGAGCTTCATCCGGCCCTGCTGGACTCTGCGCTGCATGCGGCATTGGTGATCGCGCTCGGGGAGGGATCGCTCGGTATGGGCGAGCTGAGGCTGCCGTTCTGCTGGGAGCGCGTGAGGCTATTCACCGCGGGAGCTTCCTCGCTGATCGTCCGTATCGCCTCCGCGGAGCAGGCGGCGCAAGCCGGCGATGGAGAAGAGCGGCGAGTGTCGCTGCTCGCCGTGGATCGAGACGGCCGCCCGGTCGCGTCGGTAGGGGCGCTCTCCTCCCGCCCGATCGCGGCTGACAGCCTGCAGGCGGCGGGCGCCAGCCCGAGCCGTTCGTTGCTGGGCGTCGCCTGGAGCGGCGTGCAGCCCGGCGCCGACCACGGCGAGTGCTCCGAATGGGCGCTCATCGGCGGGCGAGACGAGACTTCTCGACGCTCGATCGCAGACGCCGTAGGGGCAGTCACCGTGGTTGGCGACCTCGACGAGCTCTCCGAACGGATCGCCGCGGGGGTCGTCGCTCGTGTCCCCGACGTGGTGTTGCTCGACGCACGCTCCACGCCGGTGCCGGAGGCAGCGGTTGGGGCACAGTCATCCGCTGCCGCCGTGGCGATCGCTCTGCGCGAATGGGTGGCGCGGGAAGAGTTCGCGACCTCGCGCCTGCTCGTGCTCACCGAAGGCGCGTTGCACGTCGCCGACGGTGACGAGGTTGGCGGACTCGCGACGAGCGGCGTTTGTGGTCTGGTGCGCTCGGGCGCGACCGAGCATCCCGGGCGGTTCGCGATCGTCGACGTCGACGATCTGCCCGCGTCGACGGACGCGTTGCCCGCGGTTGCCGCCGCGTCCCAGCCGCAGCTCGCGATCCGAGAGGGAAAGCTGCTGGCGCCGCGCATGACGCCGCTCGACGCCGCCCATGCGCCCTCGAGCGGCGATGGGCGTTCTCCACAAGACTTGCTTGGGCCCGACTGCGCGGTTCTGATCACCGGGGGGACGGGGGTGCTCGGGGCGGCGGTAGCCCGGCATCTCGTAAGCGCCTACGGGGTCGGGTGCGTGATTCTCGCAAGCAGGCGCGGAATCGACGCGCCCGGCGCGGCGGAGCTGCGGGAGGAGTTGCAAGCGCTCGGCGCGGAGGCTCTGGTCGTCTCCTGTGACGTCTCCGATCGTGACTCGCTTGCAGGGCTGCTGGAAGCGGTGCCGGCGCCGTTCCCCCTGCGGGGCGTCGTGCACACCGCAGGCGCGATCGACGACGGCTTGATCGGCTCTCTCGCCGACTCGAGCTTCGCGAGCACGTTCGTGCCCAAGGCTCACGCCGCGTGGCACCTGCACGAGCTGACGCAGTCTCTGGATCTATCGATGTTCGTCCTGTTCTCCTCGGTCGCGGGAGTCCTTGGCTCGCCTGGACAGGGCAATTACGCGGCGGCCAACACGTTCCTCGACTCGCTGGCGGCGCACAGGCGCGCTCGTGGCCTGCCCGCGGTGTCGATCGCGTGGGGGCTGTGGGAGCAGGTCAGCGAGCTAACCGCCGAGCTGGACGACGTCGATCGGACGCGTATGGCCAGAGGGGGGGTGCTGGGCCTCTCCACAGACGAAGCGCTGGAGCTCTTCGATCGGGCATGTGCTACGGAGTCCCCCGCCCTCGTCGTCGCCGCGCGTTTTGACCTGGCGGCGTTGCGAGCTGCCAAGCGCGCGGAGATCCTGCCGGACATGCTGTCAGGGCTGGTTCGAGACCGTACGGCGCGCCCACAGGGTCGCGGAGTGATCGCGCGACGGCTGGCGGACGCGCCCGAGTCAGAGCGCGAGACGCTGGCCTTGGAGCTGATCCGTGCCGAGATAGCCGTCGTGCTGGGTCATGAGTCCGCGGCCGCGATAGACCCGCGCGCGGCTTTCAAGGACCTTGGGTTCGACTCGCTCGCCGCCGTGGAGCTGCGCAACCGCCTGAACGTCGCCGCCGGCCTTGCGCTTCCGCCGACCTTGGTGTTCGACCATCCCAACGCGCGCTCCCTCGCCTCCCACATCTTGCACCTGCTCGCGCCGCCGTCCGCGCAGCCGCTCGAGGCCGAGTTGAACAGCTTGGAGCTGGCGCTGTCGCGGGGCGCGCCCGAGGGTAGCGACGCCGCGGAGATCGCCGCGCGCCTTCGCTCGCTGCTGAGCCAACTTGACGACGGTGAGACCGCGGTTGAGCATGTCGCGGTGACAGAGATGATCGAGTCCGCGTCCGCCGACGAAGTCTTCGCGTTCATAGACGAGGAGCTCGACGTCGCATGAGGGTGACGACCCACTCTGCTTTCCGGCCCGTCGTTAGAGGGGGTGGCAATGGCTGACGACGAAAAGCTGCTCGAGTACTTGAAGCGGGTGACGGTGGACCTCCACGACACTCGCGAGCGACTCAAGCGGGCCGAAGAGCGCGCGCAGGAGCCGATCGCCGTCGTCGGCATGGGCTGCCGCTTTCCGGGCGGGGCCGACTCGCCTGAGGAGCTGTGGGATCTGGTCGATCGAGGGGGCGATGCGATCGGCGAGTTTCCGAGAGACCGCGGGTGGGATCTCGACCGCCTTTTCGGAGAGTCGCCGGGAGCCCCAGAGCTGACATACGTGCGCACGGGGGGGTTCCTCCAAGGTGCGAGCGACTTCGACGCCGAGTTCTTCGGGATCAATCCGACCGAGGCGATCGCGATGGACCCGCAGCAGAGGCTTTTCTTGGAGGCGGGGGCGCACGCGCTCGAAGACGCCGGGATCGACCCCTTTTCATTGGGAGGAACGTCCACCGGTGTGTTCGCGGGGCTCATGTACCACGAATACGGATCCTCGTCGGAGCCCCTGGAGCCGGGGGTCGCCGCCTATCTCGGCACAGGTGTCTCGGGCGCGGTTCTGTCGGGTCGGGTGTCATATCTCTTCGGGCTGGAGGGACCCGCGATCACCCTCGACACTGCCTGTTCCTCTTCGCTGACGGCGATCCACCTGGCATGCGCTTCGCTGCGCTCGGGTGAGTGCTCGCTGGCGCTCGCGGGAGGCGTGTCGGTCATGGCCTCGCCCGGAGTGTTCGTCGGACTCTCGCTTGTTCACGGGCTGGCACGTGACGGTCGTTGCAAGTCCTTCTCTGACCACGCCGATGGGACGAGCATCTCCGAGGGGGCGGGGATGGTGGTGCTGGAGCGACTCTCGGACGCGCTCGAGAGCGATCGTCGGGTGCTCGCGGTGATCCGTGCCAGCGCCGTCAACCAGGACGGGGCCTCAAACGGCCTGTCGGCCCCCAACGGCCCCTCCCAGGAACGCGTGATCAGACAGGCTCTCGCGAACGCGGGCGTGACAGCCGGCCAGATCGACGTGCTGGAGGCGCACGGCACGGGCACGCCGCTCGGCGACCCGATCGAGGCGCAGGCTCTGCTCGCTACCTACGGCCGCGACCGGCCGGCCGATCGACCGCTTCGCCTGGGCAGCATCAAGTCGAACATCGGTCACGCACAGGCGGCGGCCGGGATCGCCGGGGTGATCAAGATCGTGAAGTGCTTCGAGCACGAAAGCCTCCCGAGCACCCTCCACGCCCACACGCCGAGCTCTCACGTGGACTGGTCCTCGGGGGCGGTGTCGCTTCTGCGCGAAAGCGCGGGCTGGCCCCGGACGGATGAGCCCCGTCGCGCCGCCGTGTCGTCGTTTGGGATCAGTGGCACCAATGCGCACATCATCATCGAAGAGCCCCCCATCGAGGCGGGATCGCGGCGCTCGTCAGTGCCTGCTCCCGGGGCGCTCTCGGCGACCGAGCAAGGTGGAGCCGTCGTCGAGGATGCGAGCGTGGACGTCGGGCCGAGCACCGGTGGCGAGGCGCTCGCGTGGCCGCTGTCCGGTAGAGACGCTCTGTCGCTGCGGCGCTATGCGCGAGCGACGGCGCAGATGATCGAGTCTCGTAGCGATCTCGATCCAGCAGACCTCGCCGCGTCACTGCTGGCTCGACCGGCGTTTGCGCACAGGGCGGTGGTCGTCGGCGCGGACGGTCGCGAGATGCTCGACGGGTTGTGGGCGCTCGCGCGGGGCGATTCGGCGCCGAACGTGCTCGAAGGCGCGGTCGTGTCCGGTGAGCGCGTCGTGTTCGTCTTCCCCGGCCAGGGCGGACAGTGGCTCGGGATGGCGGCGCCGTTGCTCGACGGATCGCCCGTCTTTGCGGCGGAGATGCGCAGATGCGAGCGGGAGCTCTCGCGCCATGTCGACTGGTCGCTGATCGACGTCGTGCGCGGCCGGCCAGGCTGCCCCGACATCGACGGTTTGGACGTGTTGCAGCCGGTCCTATTCGCCGTGATGGTTTCGCTCGCGGCGCTGTGGCGGGCGTTCGGCGTAGAACCGGCAGCGGTCATCGGACACTCGCAGGGAGAGGTGGCGGCCGCCTATGTGGCCGGTGGGCTTTCACTGCCTGACGCCGTCCGGGTTGTTGCTTTGCGCAGCCGGCTGTTTGCACGGATCGGCGAACTCGGCGGCATCGTGTCGGTGGCCCTCGCCGTCGAGGAGGTCGAGCGGATGATCGCGCCGTGGGAAGGTAGGCTGGCCGTCGCCTCGATCAACGCGCCGACGAACGTGGGTGTGGTCGGGGACGGCGACGCGATCGCCGAGTTGATGCAGGCGCTGAAGGAGCAAGACGTTCGCGCTCGCGAGATCCCCGCCACCCCGCCCTCCCATTGCCCGATGGTCGATGAGCTTCGCGACGAGGCGCTGGCGGGACTCGCTTCGATCAGCCCGGTGGCGGCGGACGTGCCGTTCTATTCGACGGTGACCGGTGGCGTGCTCGACACGAGTCGGCTGGACGGCGAGTACTGGTACGAAAACATGCGCCGGCCGGTTCGCTTCGAAGCGGCCGTGCGCTCAGCGCTCGAGCGCGATGTCGGTGCGCTGCTGGAGGTGAGCCCTCATCCGGTGCTCAACGCCGCTCTGCGCGAGACGCTCGACGGCATGGACGCTCAGCGGGCCGGCGCGCTGGTGCTCGGATCGCTACGACGTGAAGAGGGCGGTTTCGAGCGGTTCTACCGCTCGCTCGCGGAACTATGGGCGCATTGCGGCGTCGTCGATTGGCGTATGTCTCCGCGCGTCGCTCGCGGCTCGAGTGTCGTGCTGCCCGTGTATCCGTTCAAGCGAGAGCGCTATTGGCTCTCCGCCCCGCGCTCGGAGTCGGGGGATGCACGGTGTGTCGGGCAGGAGTCCACGGCACATCCGCTGTTGCGCGCCGCGCAGTCTCTTGCCGAGTTCGATCGCGGCTGTGTCCTCACCGGTCGGCTTGCCCTGGAGTCGCACCGCTGGCTCGGCGATCACACCCTCGCGGGGGAGGTGTGGTTCCCGGAATGCGGGATGCTCGAGCTCGCGCTGTCGGCCGGCGCGCAGGTTGGATGCGACGTGGTGCACGAGCTCGAGTGCGAGAGGCCCGTGCTGCTACCGCGCGAGGGCGCCGTTCATCTACAGGTCCTCGTGGGGGGGCCTGGGCCGGACGGTCGACGGTCGATCGGCATACATTCACGAATCGAGCTGCCGGGGGAGTGCGCACTGCTGGATGAGTGGACGACTCATGCGAGTGGGACTCTCGGCGCCCAGGCTTCGCGCGCCGCAGTCGAAGACGCGATCGTTGCGGCCGGCGACGATCGGCAGCGGGACCGGGAGCAGATCGATCTGGAGGCGTTGCACGACGCGCTCGCAGCCGCGGATCTGGACCTCGGGAACGCGTTTTTGGGGATCGGCTCGGCATGGCGCGCGGGCGATGAGACGGTCGCTCAGATCGAAGCTCCCGACGGCCTGGATCTGAATGGCTTCGCGGTTCATCCAGCCCTGCTCGACGCCGCCGTCAGGCTTGCGTCGCTCGGCGATCCCGGCGAGCGAGCCAAGTACGAGGGAAGTTTTTGGACGCCGCACATCTGGCGCGATGTCCACTGCTCGCCGACGGACTCGTCCAAGCTGACGGCGAGGATCGCCGCCGCGCAAGCCGGCGTCTGCTCGCTCGAGCTGACCGACGATCGCGAACGCGCCGTTCTGCGCGGGTCGGTGGTCATGCGTGAGCTCTCGCCCGAGCGTCGGGCGCAGATGGGCGCGCCGTCGCGAAGCCGCTCGCTGTTCGCGCTCGACTGGCGAGAGTTCGAGCTGCCTCGGGCGCCGAACGCTGGACGACTGTTCGTGTTGGCGCAGGATGGAAGCGACGGCGTAGCCGACGGGGAGCCCGCGGGGGTACCGGGCGGTCTATGGACGCGGTTGGAGGGGGACGTGCCGTCCTCGGCCGGCGGGCAGAGCGTGGAGGCACGAACGACGGTGTCGGAGCTGCCGGACGATCTCTGCGAGCGCGACACCGTCCTGCTCGACCTCCGCGCGTCCGGCGAGGAGGTCGTGGCGAGCGCCCATCGCATCGCCGAGAACGCGCTCGTCGCACTGCAGAGCCTGCTCTCCGAAGAGAACGGCGCTCGTCCCCGTGTCTGCGTAGTCACACACCGCGCGCTCGCCGCTCGCGCCGGTGAGAGCGTGGAGGATGTCGCGGCATCTGTCGTGCTGGGGCTGACGCGCGCGGCACAGATGGAAAGCCCGGGTCGTCTGACGTTGGTCGACGTCGACGACGAGCACGTCTCGCTGCAGATGATCACGGCCGCCGTCGTCTCCGAGGAGCCGCAGATCGCGATCCGCGACGGTCAAGCTCTGCGAGCGCGCCTCGCTCGCGCGAACGCGGCCGTCGTCCCTCAACCGCTCTTGGACCCGAGTCGAACCGTTCTGATCACCGGAGGACTGACCGGACTGGGCGCTCTGATCGCGCGTCACCTGGCGGGCGTGCACAAAGTGCGCAGCCTCGTGATCGCCGCCCGCAGCGGGCCGAAGGCGCAGCACGCCGAGCGACTGCGACAGGAACTGACAGAGCTCGGCGCCGAGGTGCGGATCCTCGCCTGCGACGTCTCCTCGCGCGAGCAGGTGGCCGACTTGCTCGATCGTGTTCCCGAGGAGATGCCGCTTGGCGCTGTCGTGCACTCGGCGGCGGTTCTCGATGACGGCGTGTTGCAGTCGCTGACACCCGATCGCTTGCGATCGGTTCTGCGACCGAAGGTCGATGGCGCATGGCACTTGCACGAGCTGACCTCCCAGCTCGACCTCTCCGCCTTCGTGCTCTTCTCCTCCGTCGCGGGCGTGCTCGGAAATCCCGGGCAGGCCAACTACGCCGCGGCAAACGCGTTTCTCGACGCGCTCGCGGCGCATCGGCGCTCGCGCGGACTTCCGGGCGTGTCGATCGCTTGGGGGCGCTGGGAGCAGGCGGACGTCGACTCTGTCGCTCTGCAAGCGGCCGATCTCGATCGTCTCGCTCGCCTGGGGGTGAGCCCGCTGCCGGCTGAGGAGGGGCTGCGCCTGTTCGACCTCGCCCTCGCCGGGCTGAGCTCAACCACGATCGCCCTTCGCCTGGATCTGCCGAAGGTGCGCGCGCTGGCCCGCGACGGGATCGTCGTTCCGCTGCTCAGCGACGTGGTCGGCGTCGCGGCGGCCGCTCCAGAAGAGTCCGGCAGACGCCTTGCGATGCGCCTCGAGGGGGTCGCGCCGGACGAGCGAGAGGACGCGGTGCTGCAGTTCGTTCGTGCCGAGATCGCCGTGGTGACGGGCCGGGCCGTCGAGGAGATCGAAGCGGACGTCACGTTCAAGGATCTCGGCTTTGACTCGCTCGGTGCGGTGGACCTGCGCAACAGGCTCGCGACAGCGTCGGGGCTGCGACTCCCGGCGACGCTGATCTTCAGCTACCCGACGCCCGCCGCGCTCGCGGGCTACCTCGCCAGAGAGGTTCGAGTCTTGGGTCCCGACGCGAACGACGATTCGGCGGAAGCCGGGCTGCGGCGCTTGGAAGCGCTGCTGGAGCGCGCCAAGCCGCCCGCCGAAGAACTCGAGCGGATCGGGTCGCGGCTGCGTGCGTTGGCCGGTGAACTGCAGACACGCGGTCGCGGCGCAGAGAACGGACTGGTCGATCGCATCCAGGCCGCGTCCACCGAGGAGCTGTTCGAGCTGGTCGAGCGGGAGTGGGCGGAGGAAGCCACCCCGACTGCAAACGGCACGCAAGGAGAGGAGTCCTCGTGGCCCGGGGAGATGGCCTTGTGAGCTCAGACGAGCAGAAGGACGAGCAGAAGGCGGTCCGGTACCTGAAGCGTGCGCTGGTCGAGCTCGAGGACGCCCGCAGACGGGCGGATGAGCTACAGGAGAGCATGGTCGAGCCGATCGCGATCATCGGCATGAGCTGTCGTCTTCCCGGCGGCGTCACCTCGCCACAGGAGCTGTGGCGGCTGGTGTCGGCCGGCGAGGAGGGGCTCGGGGTGCTGCCCGACGATCGCGGCTGGGACGTACAAGCCCTGGGGGGGGCGGGAGAGGCGCCGGCGTTTCGGGGCGGCTTTGTCGACGCCGTCAACTTCGACGCCGACTTCTTTGGCATCCCGCCGGCGCAGGCCGTGGCGATGGACCCGCAGCACCGCCTTCTGCTCGAGAGCGCATGGGAGGCGTGCGAAGACGCCGGCATCGATCCCACCACCCTGCGAAAAACCGACACCGGCGTATTCGTCGGCCTGAACGTTCAGAGCTACGGTACGTGCCTGTTGGGAGCCGTGCACGAGGGATCCGAGGGGTTCGTCACGGCCGGTAACGCGGGCAGCATGGCCTCCGGTCGTGTTGCCGGCACGCTTGGGCTGGAGGGACCGGCTGTGACGCTCGACTCCGCGTGCTCCTCGGCGGGCGTCGCGCTTCATCTGGCCTGCCAGTCGCTGCGTGCGCGCGAATGTTCGCTCGCGATGGTTGGCGGTGTAACGGTCATTTCGACTCCGTGGATGTACGCGGAATTCAGCCGGCAATCGCTGTTCCCGTTCTCGGCCGAGCACCGCTGCAAGTCGTTTGCCGACGACGCGGACGGTACGGTCTTCTCCGAGGGGGTCGGGGTCCTCATGCTCGAGCGCCTCTCTGACGCGCGCCGGCTTGGGCACGACGTGCTCGCCGTCGTGCGGGGCAGCGCGGTCAACCAGGACGGACTCAGCAACGGCCTCACCGCTCCCAACGGCCTCGCGCATGAACACGTGATCCAGAGGGCGTTGACCAACGCGGGACTGTCCGCCGGGCAGATCGACGCGATCGAGGGGCACGGCATGGGCACCGCGCTCGGCGACCCTATCGAGGCGCAGGCGTTGCTCTGCACCTACGGGCGCGAGGGCGCCAAGCCAACATGGCTCGGATCGGTCAAGTCGAACATCGGCCACACGCAGGCGGCAAGCACGATCGCCGCGGTTATCAAGATGGTGATGGCGATGCGCCACGAACTGCTTCCCAAGACGCTGCACGTCGGCGCACCGAGCCGGCACGTAGATTGGTCGAGTGGCTCTCTCTCGCTGCTGGTCGAGCCGGTTGCATGGGAGCGGCGAGACGAGCCTCGTCGTGCTGCGGTGCACGCGCTCGGAATGAGCGGCACCAACGTCCACATAATCCTGGAAGAGCCACCGTCGCAACCGGGGCCGTCCGCGTCCGCGAGCGCTCCGGGTGACGTTGGTGGCGATTGCGTGGGGGTCGTGCCGTGGGTTCTCTCGGCCTCCGACGGTGCGGCCCTGTCGCGTCAGGCGCGCGCCCTGGCGGAGTTCGTGGAGCAGCATCCCGAGCACTCGCCGGCCGACGTAGGGCTCTCGCTGGCGTGCGGCCGGGCGCGGCTGCGCAATCGTGCGGTTGTTCTCGGCGACGACCGCGATCGGATGTTGCGCTCGCTCTGGAGTCTCGCCGACGGTCGCGTGGAGCCACTCGTTCTCGCGGCGGAGACCCCCGTGGTCGGCGATAGCCAGCTCGATGCGGTGATCGAGGCGGCGCGCCGCTCGATCGCCGAGGAGGTCTCCTCAACGGCGCGTGGGCGATGGGAAGAGATGCTCGACTCAAGCGCTCGCTGGCTGCGGGGCGAGCAGGTCGATTGGGGCGCGCGTTTTGCAGCCGCGAGCGCCCGGCGGGTCCGGCTGCCCACCTACCGATTCGACCGTGTGCGCCACTGGCCGTCGGCATCGCCGATTTGGGACGTCGGCAGCGCGCTCAGCGCACAGACTGAAGGCGGCCAGGTGTCGGAGTGTGTATCGCAAGATGTCGAAAACGAGATTGGGGTTGGTTAGCTTGTCCGGTGAGAAGCGCGGTTGCGTGTGCATAAACGGTCTCTTCTTCGACCCCGACGAGGCAAAGGTGTCGGCGACGGACGCCGGATTCCTGCTCGGCGATGGGGTGTTCGAGTCGCTTCGGGCCTCCGACGGCGTGCCCTATCTGCTCGATCGGCACCTCGAGCGGCTCTACGGTGGGGCGGCCGAGCTCGAATTCGAGCGAATGCCCCTGGCGGAGACGATCATCGAACTCGTCTACCGCACCTTGCAGCGCTCAGAGCTGAGTGATACCTACGTGCGCATCACCGTCACGCGTGGCAGCGGTTGCGTCGGGCTCGCGCCCCCGCCCGAGCCGCCGACGATCGCGATCTCCGTGTTACCCGCTCCACCCGCGGCGGAGGCGAGCAAGCTGCACGCCACCTTGTTGCGCGACTGTCCGGTTCCCTATCGGACCGTCAAGAGCACCAGTTGGCAGCACGCGGTGATAGCGCGTCGCCGGGTGCAGCGCAGCGGCGCCGACGAAGGCATCTACGTGTCCTCCGACGGGCGGGTGCTGGAGGGGGTCACGTCCAACGTGTTCGTGGTACGCGGCCACGCCGTGATGACTCCTCGCACCGCCGAATGTCTACCGGGAATAACTCGCTCCAGGCTGCTCGAGCTCTCACGCGAGGCGGGGATCGAGGTGTACGAGCAGACCGTATCGCTGGAGGAGCTCGACCAGGCCGACGAGGTGTTCGTCACCAACGCCGTGCAAGGGTTGCGCGAGGTCTCCTCGATCGAGGGCGGAGCGGTCGAATGCGGTAGCGGCGAGAGCTTGTTCGCGAGAATGTGCGAGCTCTACCGGGAGGATCGCGGAGTGATGGCGGGCGCTGTGCGATGACGCCTCCGCCGGCCTACAGGTGCCTCTCGTGCGAAGAGCAGGCGAGTGCGATCGACTGTTGGCGGTTCGCCCGCGCAATGACGGACGAGCGCTATCTCTTTCTGCTCGACAGCGCCGACTGCAACGCCGACCTCGGCCGCTATTCGATCGTTGCGTGGATGCCCGGATGGGAGTTCACGGCAAAGGAGGGGAGCGCCTGGTTCGGGCGTCCCGGCGATCCGCGGGCGTGTGCGGGCGATGTGCTCGGCGCGCTCGGGCGTGTGATGGAGGGCTTCGCCGGCGCCCGGCTCGTTCGCGATTCGCGCGATGGCGACCCGCCCCCAGTGTTCACAGGCGGCGCCCTCGGCTTCCTGGCGTACGAGCTGCTCCATGAGATTGAGACGCTTCCGCCAAACGACGCCGAGGATCTCGACATCGCCGACTGCCACCTGCTCTTCTGCGATCTCGCGCTGGTGACAGACCAGCGTGAGGGGCGTAGCTGGTTGGTCGCCAACGGGTGGGGGGACAGCGAAGCGAGCGCGCGTGAGGACTGCGCCCGTAAGCGCCGGATCGCGAGCGCCGCGTGCGCGGCTCCTCGGGGGGGCGAAGCGGCTCCCGCGCAGCAGGATTCCCTGGTCGATCGTCTCTGTGCCGAGGACCTCGCTCGTTGCGACGTGGCGGCGGCGACCGAGCCAGACCGCTATATGCGACTGGTGGAGCGTGCGCGCGAGCACATCCTCGCGGGCGACGTCTTCGAGCTGTGCCTCACACAGCGATTCGACACGACCTTTGCGGGGTCGGGCATCGATTTGTACGACTGCATGCGGCAGGTCAACCCGGCGCCGATGGGGGCGTACTTGCGTTTTCCGCGGCTCGAGGTGCTCTCGTGCTCGCCGGAGCGCTTTCTCCGCGTGGATACCGAGCGCTGGGTGGAGACGCGGCCGATCAAGGGCACACGCCCTCGCGGTCGCACACGGTTGGAGGACGAAGCGCTCGCGATCGACCTCGGCACGGCGCTGAAGGACAGTGCCGAGAACACGATGATCGTCGATCTCGCCCGTAACGACCTCGGGCGCGTATGCGAGTTCGGTACGGTGGAGGTTCCAAGCCTGAGAGCCGTCGAGCGTTACGCGTCTGTTTTTCAACTGGTCTCGACGGTGAGGGGACGGTTACGAGAGGACGTGACGATCGCACAGTTGCTCGAAGCCTCCTTCCCCGGGGGGTCGATGACGGGGGCGCCGAAGGTTGAAGCCATGCGTCTGATCAACCTGCTCGAGGACTCCCGTAGGGGGATTTTCTCGGGTGCCCTCGGATATATGAGTTACTCGGGCGAGATCGACCTCAGCATCGTCATACGCACTGTCATCAAGCGCGGTGAGGGCCTCTTCTTTCACACAGGCGGGGCGGTCACATCAGACTCGACGCCGACGTCCGAGTACCAGGAGACGCTGGACAAGGCTTGCGCGATCGTGCGGGCGATCGAGCTGGCACGCCTTCGTCGAGACGCCGGCGCAAGCGAGGTCCAAGCGAAGGCTTGCCCGCCTCAGGGTGAGGACGAGAGTGCGCCGGTCGCCGTGGATGAGAGCGTGGGGGCGATGGTCTCATGAGTGCGCCGCGGGTGGTGATCCTCGACAACTACGACTCGTTTGTCTTCAACCTCTACCAAGCGGTCGGTGAGATCGCGGGCGTGGCGCCGATTGTGTTTCGCAACGACGCGGTGGAGGTCTCCGCGCTCGAGGCTATCGCGCCAACCCACGTCATAGTCTCGCCGGGACCCGGCGATCCGTCGCACACGCGCTGCTTTGGGGTGTGCCGGGAAGCGATCCTGCGGATGGGCTCGCGCGTGCCCCTGTTGGGGGTGTGTCTCGGCCATCAGGGCATCGCGTCTGCCTTCGGTGGCGAGATCGTTCGCGGCTTGCCGACACACGGCAAGACGAGTCTCGTCGTCCACGATCGCGAAGGCCTGTTTCGCGACGTCGAATTCCCGATGCAGGCGATGCGCTACCACTCGCTCGTCGTGTGCCCGGACAGGCTTCCGGAGGACCTCGTCGTGACGGCTGTCACCCCCGACGGCGTGGTGATGGGAGTACGTCACCGCGAATACCCGATTCACGGAATCCAATTTCACCCTGAGTCGATCGGAACTCCCGACGGCAGAAGGCTGATCGCCAATTTTCTTGAAATGAGCTCGGGCGCCGGGTAGAAGTCAAACATGAGTGCCAGTGTGACAGTGGAGGCGGCGCCGGACGTTGATCCGGTCGAGTCGGCGCAGACGCTCGCGCGAGATCTGCTTGCACCCAGAGCCGAGCATCACGACCGAACTGGAGAGTTCCCGGTCGCGTCGATCCGAGCCTTGGGCGAAGCGCGCCTGATGGGACTGCTGGCCCCCCGGATGTATGGCGGGCTGGAGGCGTCGTATGCGACGTTCGCGGCAGTCGTCGAAGCGCTCGGCGGCGCGTGCGCGTCCACCGCGATGATCTACGTGATGCACCACAACCAGTACGTGATGCTGGTGGATCACGGGACCGAACGCCAGAAGCAGGCGTTCCTGCCGCTCATCGCTGCCGGCGAATGCCTCGTGGCCTCCGCGACGACGGAGCCCGAGACGGGTGGCAACGCGTCGTTTTGCGTCAGTGCAAAGGAACGCGACGGCAAGGTGATTCGCTTGAGCGCCGTGAAGCCCGTGGTGACCAGCGCCAACCACGCCAACTGGGTGTTCTGCACCACGCGAGCCTCCAGCGACGCGGCGGGCGATGAGCTCAGCATGGTGATCATGCCGGGGCCCAAGGCGAGCTCGCGGGTCGAGCCATTCGGAGTGTGGGACTGCGTGGGGATGAAAGCGACGTCCAGCTCTGGGCTGAAGTTCGACCGTTGCGAGGTGCCCGACTGGCATCAGGTGGGCCCCGAGGACTCCTCACTCGTGCGCTCGACGTCGATGACGCTCGTATCGCGGCTTGGGTTCGCCGCGGTATGGCAGGGGATAGCATCGGCGGCGTTCCAGGTGACGCTCGATTACGTGCGACGCAAGCGCCACGACTTCATCAGACGCGACCCGAGCTCGAGCGACCTCTGGACCGAAAGCCGCACGGTCGCGGGCTCGGAGGTGACGCGGCGGCAGCTCGCGGAGATGCGCGCTCGCCTGCTCGCCTCGCGTGAGCTGCTCCATGCGTCGGCGCGCGCGATCGACGAGCAGCGTGAGGCGATCCTCGCCGGAGGCCCGCTGGATGACGTGCAGGACCTTCTGTGGGCCGCGCGGATCGCGTGCGGTGAAGCAAGCGTCGATGTGACTCGGCAGGGTTTGAGGTTGTGCGGAGTGACGGGCCTTCGCCCCGGAGCGTTGCCGCTCGAGCGTCACATGCGCGACGCGCTCACCTCGCAGGTGATGGCCCCAAGCGAGGACGCGACCAAGCTGATGCTTGGCGGGCAGCTCGTTACGGGGGATGCCGCAGCTTGACCTCGAAACCACCGTACGCCAACATGGCCGCGAGCACGACGTTTGATCGCCCTATTCACCATCAGTGTGGATCAGCGAATCGCTAATGAGGGAGACTGAGATAGGGGTAAAGGCTGAACATAGCAAGGCACGGGCAGGACGCTTCTCACGCCGTGCGATGGTCTCTTTGGCGACTTGCGCGACTGCGTCTCTATGCGCGATCGTCCCGTGTCCGGTGGCCGCGGAAGCGGCGTTGGGAAGCGGACCGCGCGCGCACAGTGCCAAACTTGAAAAAGTCAAGGAGTATCTGCGTCTCGAAATCACGAGTACGAAAGGCAACGTGATAACAGCCGTCGGTGGAGGCTCAGGGAATGTTTCCGCCAAGGCCTCAATGAACCTGGATCTGATAAATGCGTCGCACGCGGTCGCCAGAATCTACGCTCACAATTCGCATGGAACGATAAGCGGGGTCGACGACGCGACGTATACCGCGTCCGGTGCCGTCTCCCATTTTTACGGCTCTAAACTGCCTAAGATGAAAGGGACAGGCAAGTACAGGAACCTTCGTGCGGTGAGCATCAAAATGATCGGTGAAATGAATCGCCGCACGTTGAAGATCTGGGTGAATCTGGAAGGGCTTTGGGATGCTTAGACGCCGCGCGGCCGCTCTGGCGCTCGCCCTGTGCGGCTGCGCTTTGCCGCTCGCCCTCTCGGCGCCTGCGTATGCGTCGACGCCCGGCAAGGTCGCCGTCAACGTTGGTCTTCACCCGGAGAGGCTTGGGCACAGCACGACGATCGCATTCAGCTTTCATATTCCAACGAACAGCACACGAATACCCACTCCGTTGACCGGCTTCGATCTTCAGTTGCCGGCGGGCATGGGTCTAGGTGATTCCACGCTGGGCGTGAGCACGTGCTCGGCCGCTACGCTGCTGCGCAGCGGGTCCGGCGCTTGTCCCGTCGACTCGTTGATGGGCGATGGCAGCGGCATCGCCGAGGCCCAGTTCGGACCGGAAATCGTCACCGAGCATGGCTTCGTCAGGTCATTTATGACCGTCGCCAAAGAAGGACACACCTCGCTTCTGTACTACTTCGACGGACGTGTGCCGGTGATCGCGCCGCTGGTGTTCTCGAGCGCGTTGCTGGCGGCCGGTGACTCGCCGATCTCGGAACTCAGCACCGATATCCCGCTCATCCCGGTGTTTCCCGAAACGCCAGACGCGGCGCTAGTGAGCCTGAGCGTCAAGCTTGGACCGGAAGGGTTGACCTATTACAAGCGCGAACGCGCGAAAGTTGTCGCTTACACCCCGGTCGGGATGGATGTGCCGCCAAGATGTCCGACTAAGGGGTTCCGCTTCACGGCGTACTTCACCTTCGCAGACGGAACGCGACGGTCGTCGGCCAGGTACGTGCCCTGCCCTGGTCGACGGCGCCGCTAGGCGGCGGACACGCCGCTCGCTCTGTCTGCTTGGCCCTCAGTCGCTCTCGGCCGTGACGGTGGTTTGACGCGAGCGTGTAGTCGGTCGTCGCAGAACGGTTGGAGCCCACCAGTTCGCCTCGCCGAGCATGCGCATCAGCGACGGCACGAGCAGTGCGCGCACGATGGTCGCATCGAACACGACAGCGACCGCGAGGCCCAGGCTTATCTCTCGCACCGCCGGAATGCGGGAGGTGAGCAGCGATCCGACCGCGACACATAGCAACAGCGCGGCGGTGGTGGTGATACGGCCGGTGCGCTCCAGCCCGAGCGCGATCGCATGTTCGTTGTCCGACCCGGCGTCGTGCTCCTCTCGTATGCGATCGATCAGGAACACGCCGTAGTCGGTAGAGACGCCGAACACGATCGTCACCAATGCCACGGGATTGGTGATCTCGATGGCGTGCAGGGTGGGGTAGCCGAGGAGGCCATGCAGATAACCGTGCTGAAAGACCAGCACGAGGACCCCGACGGTGGCGGTGGCGGTCAGCGCGTTCATCAGAAGCGTCTTCAGCGGCAGGATGACCGAACGGGTGAGCAGGAAGATCGATAGGCACGTGGTCAGTGCGATCAGGAGCGCGGCGGACAGCGCATGCCTGCGCAAGCTCGTCTCCAGGTCGGTGAAGACGGCGGTGGCGCCGGTGACCTCGACGGAGAATGGCGACGGTGTCGCGCGGATGCGCTTCAACAGGCGCTGTGCGCCGGGGCTAGATCCCGGTTCCGTGGACGTGACGAAGAAGGTCGCGACGCCGTGGCTGAGCCAGTCGACGGGCAAGACCGCGGTTACGTTGCGCAGGCGCGATATCCGTCCGCGATAGGCGGCCAACTGTGTTTTGGTCGCATGGTCTGTCACGATCTCCTGTACTGCGGTCGGGTTTATCTTGAATTGTCTCGCCAGCAGATCGCTCGTCTCGCGAACGCTAGTCGACAGGGGCATGGTGGCCATGCTCGGCATCGTCATCCTCACCGCGCCGGCTGGCACGCTCAATGCCAGCAGCAGAGCCCCGGCGCCGATCGCGACCACGACTCGACGGCGCATTACGAAGGTGGCCAGACGGTACCAGCGTCCCGTGAACACCGGCGCGGAAACCGTCGCCCGCGCGCGCTGGATTGGTCGCGGCGCAAGCCTGTTGACCCACGATCCGAGCAGCATCAGAAGCGCGGGAAGCACGGTCAGCGACGCTACGCACACTGTCATAGTCACAAGCGCTCCCCCAAGTCCCATCGAGTAGAAGAACGATTGCGGGAGCGCGAGCAGCGAAGCAAACGCCGCGCTCACTGTGAGTGCGCTGAACAGCACGGTGCGGCCGGCCGTCGACATCGTCCGCTGCAGCGCCAGCGGGCGCTCGAGACCGTGGGCGAGCTCCTCCCTGAAGCGCGAGACGATCAGCAGGCTGTAGTCGATCGCCAGTCCGATGCCGAGGGCGCCGACGACTATCAGGACGAGCGAGGAGACCGTGAAGAGCTCGGCGGCCACGCGAAGGGCGGCTTGGGTCAAAGCGATCGAACAGCCCGCGATCAGCAGCGGCAGCAGCGCCGCGACGAGTCCGCGGAAGAACCACAGCAACAGCAGCAACAGGATCGGAATCGCTATCAGCTCGGCTTTGCGGGCGTCTTCGCTGATGATCGAGCTGGCCTGCGAGGTGACGAGATCGCTGCCGCCGATCTGCACGTGCGGCATTCGACCCAGTCGAGTGGCGAGCATGCGGGCGTCTTCGACGTGTTCGCGTTCGGAGCCGGCCCGGAATTGCACTGTTATGTAGGTAAGCGTGCCGTCTCGTGAAACGAGGTCAGGTCCTCCTTCGAGCGCGCTGCGGACCCTTCTAACTTGGCGATCGGCGAGGATCGCCTTTTCCATCCGGCGCACTCGCAATCCCACCGAGAGCTGTTCGATGATCGTTTTGACCGTGATCTTCGATTTGCCCTTCGACTTCCCGTCCGCATTTCTTGTCTTCGAGCCTGTCGGGAAGATCACGACGAGGCCGGGGAGCGCCTCGGTTTTCGTGGCGCGGGTCACGAGCACCGCCGCCTGGCCGCTCTGCGAGCCGGGGTCTTCCAGCCCCGCAGGCGTGTAGCGGCTCGCGGCGCCGGCGCCGAAGATCCCCCCTACGGCGGTCGCCAGTGCCGCTACCAGTAGGACCGCCCGCGTATGTCGCACCGCGAGCGCGGCGAGCGCGCTTAGGAACACGAGAGCAGGCTAGTCCCATCGTGGCGCTCGCGTCAACGGATGTCGGCGATCTTCGGCACGCGGAGAAAACTTGCCGACTTTGACGGCTCCTGAAACCATCGCGGGTGCACGTTGGGGAGAAACGGCAGGTCGCCGTGCAAGCACGAGGGAGTGGGAGCTAAGTTGTCATCAAAAAACAATATATACGCGCTTCTACGAAGGCCGGGGTTTCTGAGCGCCCGGATACGATTGGGGGCCGGCATGGCGCTGCTTATGGCGACCGGCCTGGCGCTCTGCCTGCATGCGGGAATCGCGTCGGCCTACTCGTACACGTTGACGACGCAATTCGGGGCAAAAGGCGAAGCGGCGGGTCAGATGCAAGCACCGGCAGGCCTGGCAGTGGACGACAGTACGCACGATCTGTACGTCGCCGATAGGGAAAACCACCGCGTCGACAAGTTCGCATCCGACGGTAAATTCATCGCTGCGTGGGGTTGGGGAGTGCTCGATGGAGCATCCGAAAAGGAGGTCTGTACGAGCGTCTGTATCAGTGGTCTCTCGGGGACGGGCGTAGGGCAATTTGAGTCCCCCGTCGCTGTTGCTGTCGATAACTCCACCGGATCGTCGCGCGGCGATGTATACGTAGCCGATCAGGAAGGGAAGAGAGTACAGAAGTTCAGCGCTTCCGGGGAATACCTGTGGAAATATTCGACACCCTACGAACTGCTGGGTGTAAGCGTCGATAGCGCCGGCCGCATGTGGACATATGACGGTGGAGGCGAGGTACGTCAATTCGGTCCAGAAGGTGGAATTAACAATGAATGGAATACCCATGCTGGGACAAGCGTGGGCCTGGCGGTCGACGATAGTGACAACGTATATGCAAATAGAGGCTGCGGGTGTATCGAAAAGTTCAGTCAGGCCGGGCAAAGTCTAGGAGAAGTCGCACCGGGCTATTACTCTTCCGCCCTCGCAATAAATCAAGTCGACAACACGCTGTTCTCGGTCAGCGGGTCTACGGTTTACAAGTATCGTCCATCCACCACGCAGCCAAGCCCGCTCGTAACGTCGTTTGAAAGCGGCTCATTGTCTGAAGCGATGGGCGTCGCCGTTGACCCTGAACGAGAAGATGTCTACGTCGCCTCTCGCTCAAGCGACGAAATCTTCGTCTTTGGCCCACCGCTCGGCCCGCCTCAGATCGAAGATGTGTCGACCTCTAACGTGCTCTCGACCTCCGCGAAGGTCACGGCTCAGATCTATAACGGTCAGTTCGACACCACTTATCAGATCGAATACGGCACAACTGAAGCCTACGGTGGCACGGCCCCCATCACTCCAAAGGACAGCGGCTCTGGAATTCGAGAAGTAGTCGCAGAACAGATACTGGAAGGTCTATCGCCCGAAACTACCTATCACTACCGTCTTTCCGCCACAAATTCGCAAGGAACGGTCAGGAGCGTTGACCACATTTTCACTACATTTTCTCCGCCAAGGTCGACTTTGCCGGATGATCGAGCGTACGAGTTGGTATCACCGCCGAACAAGAATGACGCCGATGTAGGCATCGGCACGACCGTTGAAGGCCAGGCGTCCGCTGACGGCACTGCCATCAAGTACGTGTCAGCCGGTGTGTTCAGCGGCTCCCAGGACGGTGGTTTCAGTGAATACCTGTCGAGGCGCAGCTCGGAGGGCTGGCAGACTCAGGGGCTCGACCCTCCTGGACGAAGCCTGCAAGAAGCATCCTTGGTTGCCTCCTCTCGAGCCTTCACGGCCGACCTCTCCAAGGAGGTGCTTTTGTGGCCCTTCGGTGCCCTTACGCCCGAAGCGCCAAGCGAACAAAACAATATTTATCTAGGAAATACGAGCGACGGCACATACCAACTGCTTGCGCCGGGACGCCTCAATGAAGGCTATAATCCGCGTTTTGTTGGAGCGTCAACGAGCTTCGAAGTTGTGGTATTTGATTTCCACGGTGTGCTCACCAAGAATGCTGCTCCTGAAGGAAACAACGTCTACGAGTGGCATAACGGCGTGCTAACTCTGGTCAGCGTCGCGCCTGGGCAATCCAAAGGCGCCATCGGCGCGACAGGCGGAGCTGGAGAATTTGAAAATCAGAATGCGGTCTCCGCTGACGGTAGGCGAGTATTCTGGAGCGACGGGAGTCAGCAGCTCTACGTGTACGAAGGCGGGGTAGGCTCGGTGAAGGTCAACGCGTCGCAGCGTACGCCGTCACTCGGGGACGGTAACGCTCAGTTCATGGGCGCCACAACCGACGGACGGTTGGTCTTCTTCAAGGACACCGTAGCTCTCACCAACGATACTGGAGACAACGGTGGTTTGTATGAGTATGACACGGAAAACGGCACGCTTTCGGATCTCACGCCCGACGAATCTGAAGAACCTTCCGTATCCGGAATCGTCGGCTATGCCGGCGACGGCTCCTATGTTTACTTCGTAGCCGAACATCCTTTGGCCGCGGGTGGGGCTACGCAGGCGCCAAATCTATATGTGACGCACGATGGGAAGATTTCGTTTATCGCCACTTTGGCAGGCGAAGATTGGTACGATTGGTCGCGATATCCGACGCAGAGGACCGCCGAGGTGACGCCCAGTGGAGCTGACCTTGTGTTCGTCTCGAGCGCGCAGCTTACGGGGTATGACAACACAGAGCACCGTGGATGGCGGGCAAGCGAGGTGTTTGAGTATGACGCGCGTGAAAAAAAGCTGCATTGTGTATCGTGCAACCCCACGGGAACGGCCCCGGTGGGAGGGTCAACCGTATCCACTTGGACGACGCCCATTTACGACACCCATTACGTGTCAAACGACGGCAGTCGCGTGTTCTTCAACAGCGAAGACGTCTTGGCGGCGCATGACACTGACGGCGTGCAAGATGTCTACGAGTGGGAGCGCGGCGGAGCTGGCGGATGTGTTCTAGTGGGTGGCTGCGTCTATTTGATCTCCAGCGGGACCAGCGAAGACGCATCGAGGTTTGCTGCTGCCGGAGAAAACGGTAACGATGTCTTCTTTGCCACGCGGTCGGCGCTGGTCCCTGAAGATGGGGATGAAAAAAAGGACATTTACGACGCGCGCGTGAACGGTGGTTTCTCTGATACGAGTAACAAACTTGGCGAATGTGCAGGCGAAGGGTGTCTCGGCCCGCTCGGCACTGCGCCTACGTCGCTGACTCCACTTACGTCGGCAATCGCTCCGCCGGCCTTGGCTCACGCAAAAGCGAAACCTCAATTGAACGTGTCTGGTATCGGGAATTCCGGTCTGGCGAGGCTAGGGCGCACAGGGCGGCTTATGGTAGGCGTGGCGGTGACCGGAGGCGGTAGGGCGTGGGCGAAGGTGACGACACGCCTGGACGGCAGAGTGAAGGTCATCGCGTTTGCATCGGTACGTGTCTCTGGCGCGGGGAGAGTGAACCTGAGACTTCGGCTAGACAGGGCTGCCCGGCGAGCGCTGGCACGATGGCGAAGGCTCGAGGTTACAATCGCCATCGGCTATTCCGGGGTGCGTACGAGACGTATCGTCGCGACGCTGAGGAGCGGACGATGAGAACGCTGCGAACACGCATCTGGAAAAAGACCGTTACCGTTCGGATACTGTTTGTACTCGCCGTAAGTGCGACCGCTGTAGCAGCCTGGGCTCAGCAGGCATGGGCGGCAGAAAAGCCGGAAGTTACGCATATCACGACAGAATCTATCGGCGCGACGATCGCAACACTGCGAGCAGAAGTGGAGCCCAATGGCGAAGCGACGACATACCGGTTCGAGTATGGTAGGAGCGAATCCTACGGTTTTACCGTACCTGCGGGAAGCGGTAGTCTAGAGGCCGGAAGCAGCCCCGTTTCGGTGGCGGTGAATATCAGCGGCCTTACGGCAAATACGCTCTACCATTACAGGGTGGTAGCCATCAATTCGACGGGTACCACCGTAAGCCAAGACCAGACGCTCAGCACGTTTGGTATTGCCAGCTTCGTTGCTGACGTGATCGGAAGTGACGACAAACCTGATGTGGAGGCGGGATCGCACCCTTATGCTGTCACTACGAGTCTGGACCTAGCTACGTTTGCCCATAATGATGCGGGAGGCTACTTGAAGGGCATGAAGCTTCGGTTTCCGGTAGGTTTGAGCGGCGAAGCGCGTGCCATTCCGACATGCCCACAACGGTTGCTTCCGCCTGAAAACGATCAGTTTCTCGGGTTTTCACGTTGTCCGGCCGATACGCAGGTGGGCATGTTGACCCTGCATCTAGCTGGAGAAGAAGCAGCGGTGGTCACGATCCCGCTCTACAATCTTGTTCCTGAAAGTGGTGTTCCAGTGCAGTTTGGCGTATACGCGATCGCTTTCCCGCTTGTTATCAATGCGACTGTGGACGCGGAACACGGCTACGCGCTTAGCGTAGACTTGCCTGGCGTCAGTGACCTCTTGCCGATCACAGGGATTAGCTTCACCCTGTGGGGTGTGCCCGCCGACCCCGAACACGATGGTGAACGCGGAGCCTGTGCTCCGAGCCCGATTGGAGGGGAACCGTCAGGTAAGAGCTGTCCGTCTGGAGCCACATTGAGGCCATTGCTCACCCTCGCCAGCGTGTGTGAAACCCCGCCACAGTTTGCGCTTGAAGTCGATTCGTGGGCTCAGCCGGATGTGGTGGTCAACGCGATCGCGACGGCCAACGGCGTAGATGGCTCCCAGTTGAGCGGATGCGACACTCTCGATTTCACCCCTACCGTTGACGTCATGCCCGAAGTGACTACGACGGAAGCGCCGAGCGGCTTTGACATGAAAATCGCACTGCCTCACAACGAAAGTCCGAGTGGGAGAACCGAGGCGCCCATGAAGCAGATCCGCGTCGAACTGCCGCAAGATCTGTCAATCAACGTATCGGGGGCCAACGGCCTCCAAACATGCAGCAGCGAGCAAATCCGCCTTGGCAACTCGCAGCAGCCATCGTGTCCGCCCTCCTCTGAGATCGCCAGCGTTCGCGTCGACACGCCGATGTTGTCTGCTCCGTTGGTTGGGTCCATCTACTTGGGAGTGCCGCCGGATCCATTTGAAGGGCAGCTTGCCGGTTATCTCGTTGCGTCTGGAGAAGGTGTTGTGGTGAAGGCACCGGTGCATATCAATGCCGATCCTGCTACAGGACGACTGTCGGTGACGGTGGAAGAACTACCACAAGTTCCGTTCGCAAAGCTGCGTCTAGACTTCAGGGGAGGTCCGCGCGCTCCGCTTGCAACCTCCAGTGAATGCGGTGTCCAGCAGGCTCAGGCGCAGCTTACACCCTACTCAACGCCTGATCGTGTTGTGACGAGGCGCAGCGAATACACTATTGACTCCAACTGCACAGCAAACTTGTCGCCGTCATTCCTAGCTGGGGGCGTCAGCGCCGATGCTGGCGAAAATTCAGGCTTTCTGCTGCGCCTGTCAAGGGAAGACGACGAACAGCAGTTGAGTAGTTTTTCGGCGATTCTTCCCAAGGGTGTGCTTGCGCGACTTGGCGGTGTTCCTCGGTGCTCGGACGCCCAGGCGGCCTCCGGTGCCTGTCCTGTCGACGCACAGGTCGGCTCGGTGACGATCGCCGCCGGCGCCGGCTCCGCGCCGTACTATCTCCATGGCGCAATATTCTTGACGGGTCCGTATGAGGATGCCCCGTTTGGCCTTGCGATAGTTATCCCGGCCGTAGCTGGACCGTTCGATCTGGGAACGGTCGTCGTCCGCGGGAGATTGTCGCTGGACCGCCACGACGCGCAGCTCAGCCTCCAAACCGACCGACTGCCAAGCATCCTCAAAGGCGTGCCCTTGCGCATACGTTCCCTTGCCATCGAGATCGACCGGCCGAACTTCATGTTCAACCCGACAAACTGCGCGACGCAAAGCGTCACGGCGAATGTCCTCAGTGAAGATTCGGCTGCGATAGTCTCCACTCCCTTTGCGGTGAGGGGGTGCGCGCATCTTCCCTTCTCGGTGAAGGTCACAGCGTCTGTCCTCGCGAAAGTCTCGCGCCGCGGTGGCGCTGGACTGAACATCACGATCCGCCAGCCGAGCGGCACATTGGCCAACATGGACAGAGTCAGGGTCGTGCTGCCGCCTCAATTGTCGGCTCGCCTCAACGCAATCAGGCATTCCTGTCCGCAGCGCATCTTTGTGCGGGATCCAGCGTCATGCCCGATGCGATCGCGGGTCGGCAGCGTCACGGCGCTCACCGGGGTGCTCGGCTCGCCGCTCAGTGGACCGATCTATCTGCTATCCAACGGCACCAAGACCAGACCCGCGATCGCGATGGTCATGCAGGGGGAAGGGGTCGTGCTGGAACTCACCGGCGAGCTGCGGATATTCCACGGCAGGGTCTCATTCACGATCCGAAACGTCCCCGACGCTCCCATCTCTGCGCTGGCCGTCGCCCTCCCGGGCGGTCCTGGCTCGGTGTTGGGGGATAACACGCTCGCAGGCGTGCGGGGGAGCCTGTGCGGCCGAAAGATGATGCTCGAAGCGTCGATCACCGGGCAGAACCGAGCAAGCGTTGCGCTATCGCCGCGTGTGGCGGTCTCCGGCTGTCGTAAGTAAAAAGCTCGCGGGCAAGGCAGGCTGAGAGAGCCGGGCGGCTATCTGCCCTGCCAGCGCGGCCGGCGCTTCTGAGCAAATGCGCTCATGCCCTCACGCATGTCCTGCGAGGCAAACGAGGCGCGCCGCAGCTCGATCAACTCCGCTTCGACATCGGCGGCCAAGCCGTCGCGCGCGTTGAGGATGGCGGCGAGCACGCGCTTATTGCCCGTCTGCGAAAGGGGGGCGTTGCCGGCCAACTCCGCCGCCAGCTCGATCGAAGCATCGTTGAGCTCCGCCTCGCTCACGACACGATTGATGAGGCCCCAGCCAAGCGCGGTCGGCGCGTCGATGTAGCGGCCGAGCAGGAACAGCTCGCGCGTGCGGGCCGCGCCGATCGCGTCGATGAAGCGGCGGATGCCGGTGTGCGAGTAGACGAGGCCGAGCTTCGCCGGTGGCATCCCCAGCTTGATCCCGTCGCGAGCGATGCGCAGGTCGCAGGCCAGGGCCAGCTCCAGTCCGCCGCCGATCGTGTGGCCCGGCAGCGACGCCAGCGTCGGGTAGGGGAAGGCCTCGAGCGCATCGATCGCTTCGGTGAAGGGGTGGGCGACCAGCGCCTCCGCCTTCTCTTCGAACTCCTCGTCGGGGATCTCGCCGATGTCATAGCCGGCGGAGAACATCCCGCCCGAGCCGGTGATGATCACGCAGTGTCCGGGTACGCCGTCGGATTTCGCGGCCTCCGCGGTCAGCTCGGAGAGTGTCACCGTGATCGCGTCGAGGATCGGGTGATCGAGCGCGTTGCGCTTGGCTGGGTTGGCGATCGTCAGACGCACGACGCCTGCGGCCGGCTCGTCGACGAGCAGCTTGCCGTCAGCTAGTTCACGGGCAGGAACGGTCTTCACCCCAGCACGACCAGGACGTCGCCCTCGCTGACGGCCTGGCCCTCCTCGCAGCGGATCTCCGTGACTTCGCCGGCGTCTTCGGCCTCGACCGGCATCTCCATCTTCATCGACTCGAGGATCGCGACCGTGTCGCCCTCCTCGATCTCATCGCCGATCGCGCACTCGATCTTCCAAACTGTGCCGGTGATGTGTGCCTCTACCTCAGCCACCTGTATGACCTCCGGGATGCCGTGGACGACGGCGTCTCGTGGGAGATCGTCGTCGATAACGGTCGGGGACAATACCGGGGTGATCGCGGTTGTCGCCGCCCAAAACGAGGCCGTGGAGATCGGGGCGACGTTGGCGGCGCTGCGCGAGGCCTTTCCGCTGGCGTCGCTGTGGGTAGCCGACGACGGCTCGAGCGACGCTACGGCCGCAATCGCACGTGCCGCCGAGGCGACGGTCGTGCGTGGCGAGGTCAGGAGCGGCAAGGGCTTCGCGATGACGCGAGCGGTTGGCGAGGCGCTCGACCGCTGCGCGGCGGGTGCGAGCGGCGAGCCAAATGCTCACGATGGCAGTGACCCGGTGCTGCTGCTGTGCGACGGCGACCTCGGCACTTCGGCGGCGCGACTGGCGCCGCTGGTGCGGGCCGTGCAAGGCGGCGATGCCGACCTGGCGGTGGCGGCGTTCGCCAAGCGCGAGGGCGGAGGCTTCGGGATCGCGGTCGGCTTTGCCCGGTGGGCGATTCGCCGTCGTTGTGGCTTTCACGCCAACGCCCCCCTTTCCGGTCAACGCGCGATGCCGGCGAGTCGGGCGCGCGGGCTGCTGCCGTTCGCGGACGGCTACGGGATGGAGCTGGATATGACGATCGACGCGGTGCGCAGGGGTCTGCGCGTGCGTGAGATCGAGTTGGACCTGTCGCACCGGGTGAGCGGGCGCATCCCAGCGGGCTTCTTGCACAGGGGGCGCCAGTTGCTCGACTGTGTCCGCGTGTATCTAGCCACGAGATAGCTGTTCGCCACGAGACGCCTGCTCGCCACGAGAGAGCCGCCAGGAGATAGGTTGCGCGCACGATGATCCTCGCAATCGACCAGGGCACGACGGGCACGACCTGCATCGTCTTTGACGAGCAGGGCGAGCCGACCGGTCGCGCCTACCGCGAGTTCGCACAGTATTTCCCCCAGCCTGGCTGGGTCGAGCACGACGCCGCGCAAATCTGGGAGGTGACGCACGCCGTCTGCGGCGAAGCGCTGAGCGACGCCGAAGTCCGGCCGGGTGAGCTGGTCGCCGTCGGCATCGCCAACCAGCGCGAGACGGTCTGCGTATGGGATCCCTCAAGCGGCGAGCCGCTGCACCGAGCGATCGTCTGGCAGGACCGGCGCACGGCCGAGCGCTGCCGGGAGCTGCGCGAGCAGGGGTATGAAGATCTCGTGCGCGAGCGCACGGGCCTTGTCATCGACCCCTACTTTTCGGCCACCAAGATCGAGTGGCTGCTGCGCAACGTCGACGGTCTGCGCGAGCGGGTGCGGGCGGGCACGGCGGTGTTCGGGACGATCGACTCCTGGCTTGCCTTCAAGCTGACCGGCGAGCACGTGATCGAGTCCTCGAACGCCTCCCGCACGATGCTCTACGACATCGCGACCTCTCGCTGGGACGGGCAGCTGCTCGAGCTGTTTGGCATCCCTGAGCGCGCGCTCCCGGCGGTGGTGGCAAGCGCGGCGCGGATCGCTCTCACGCGCCCCGCGGCACTGCACGGCCACGCTGTCCCCCTCTCCGGCATGGCCGGCGATCAGCAGGCGGCTCTGTTCGGTCAGGCCTGCGTCGATCCGGGCATGGGCAAGAACACCTACGGCACCGGCTCCTTCGCGCTGCTGAACACCGGTTTTTCCGCGCCTGAGCCGGCGCGCGGGGTGCTCTCCACCGTCGCCTGGCGCATCGGCGGGGCCACGAGCTATGCGCTGGAGGCCTCGATCTTCGCCACCGGCGCCGCCGTGCAGTGGCTGCGCGACGGCCTGGGCGTGATCGAGCATGCGGCAGACACCGAGGCGCTGGCGGCTTCGCTTCAGAGCAACGACGGCGTCTACTTCGTGCCGGCCCTGACCGGGCTGGGCTCGCCGCACTGGGACCCCGATGCGCGCGGGACGATCGTCGGCCTGACGCGCGGCAGCGGCCGAGCGCAGCTGGCGCGCGCCACGCTGGAGGCGATCGCCTATCAATGCCGCGACGCGCTTGAGGCGATGTCGCAGGCCTCCAGCCGGCCGCTGAGCGAGCTGCGCGCGGACGGCGGCGCCAGCGCCAATGCTTGGCTCATGCAGTTCCAGGCCGACGTGCTCGGCGTGCCCGTGCTCGTCCCCGAGATCCGCGAGACGACCGCGCTGGGAGCCGCCTATCTGGCCGGCGTCGGGGTGGGCGCGTGGACCGTCTCTGACGTGTCTGAGCGCTGGCGCGAGGGGGCCCGCTACGAGCCGCGCATGAGCGCGGAGGAGCGAGAGACACTGCTGGCCGGTTGGGCGGACGCGCTGGCGCGAGCCCGCTCGCACAGTGCAGCGTAACTTCGCGCTCGCCGGGTGTAAGACCATCTGAATGAACGAGCTTGCCTCAATGCGCGAGCAGGTCTACTCCGACCCGCGCCCGAAGGAGTTCTTCGACCAGTTCCACGAGCGTGCGCGCACGAAAGAACCGGAGTGGGTTTACGAGCTCGTGCGCTTGCTGACCTCGCTGTACGCCTACACGTTCTTCCGAGCGCGGCCGATCTCCACCGAGAAGGTCCCAGGCTCAGGCGCCGTGATCCTGGCGCCCAACCACTTCTCCTTCATGGACCACTTCCTGATGGGCTGCTACATCCGCCGCAAGGTGCGCTTCATGGCCAAGTCGCAGCTGTTCAGTGGGCCGATGCAGTACATCTACAGCCACGGCGGCGTCTTCCCGGTCAGGCGCGGCGCCCACGACGAAGAGGTGTTCACGACCGCCAAAGCGATCCTCGCGCGCGGCGGCGCCATCACCATGTACTGCGAGGGCGGTCGCTCGCGCACCGGCAAGCTGGCCGAGAAGGCCAAGACCGGCATCGGTCGCCTGGCGCTTGAAACGGGCGCGCCGATCGTGCCGATCGCGATCCACGGCTCCAGCAAGATCCGCAACTGGAAGCGCCTGCAATTCCCGCAGGTGACGATCCAGTACGGCGAGGCGCTGCGCTTCGAGCCGGTGCAGAACTCCACCCGCGAGCAGCAGCAGGAGGTCGCCGACGCGGTGCTGGATGAGATCAAGGCGCTCTACTACGGCTTGGAGGAGCACGGTCGCAAGGAGGCGCTGCGCCGCGCACGCATCAAGGGCGCGGCAACAGCGTCCTAGACGACCGCTGACCGGCGCCTCGCTGCGTCCTCGGTCGCTCGCGTGCGAAGCACGCCACGCTCCCTGCGTCCTTGCGAGGCTTGGTCATCGATCGTCTAGGACCGGCTACTGGCCTTAAGATGTCATCCCTACGAACTGACCGCCTGTCACGTTCAGTACCTGGCCGTGGACGTAGTTCGACCATGGCGAGCACAGGAAGAAGATCCCTCCCGCTGCCTCCTCTGCCGTGCCGGGGCGACCGAGCGGGATCAGCATCGAGGCCATCTGGCGCATCTGCTCGGGGATGCCGAGCTGCACCTTCTCGCCGCCGATCTCCATCGTGTTCTCGTCGACCTTGGCGGCCGTCAGGCGCGTGTCGATGAAGCCGAAGGCGACCGCGTTGACGTTGACCTTGAACTGTCCCCACTCCTTGGCGAGCGTCTTGGTCAGGCCGGTCACGCCTGCCTTGGCGGAGGAGTAGTTGGCCTGGCCGGCGTTGCCCATCGTGCCGGAGATCGAGGAGATGTTGACGATCTTGCGGAACACCTCGTTGCCTTCCTCGCGCTCGGACTTGGCGGGCTCGCGCAGGTGCGGGGCCGCGGCGCGGATCACCTTGAAGGGGACGATCAGGTGGATGTCGAGCATCGCCTGGAACTGCTCGTCTGACATCTTGTGGATCGGCGCGTCGATCGTGTAGCCGGCGTTGTTGACGATGATGTCGATCTTGCCGAAGCTGTCGATCGCCTTGGCGACCAGCTGATCGGCGGTGTCGCCCTTGGTCAGGTCGCCGGAGAACACGGCGGTTTCGCCGTTTATCTCCTGGGCGGCCTGCTCGGCGACGTCGCCGTCGAGATCGTTGATCAGGACCTGGGCTCCTTGCGAGGCCAAAAGCTCTGCGGTTGCGCGTCCGATGCCGCGCGCAGAGCCGGTGACGATCGCGGACTTGCCGTCGAGTACTCCCATTTGTTTGCTTTCTCCTTGTAGTTGTGGGGTCGCGGCAGGATATCCGGGCGACTCAACCGGCGTCGGCGGGCAGCAGCGTGAAGCGCTCGGCGTTGCCGCTCGCCGGGCGCACGGCGCGGAAATGGCGTTCGTCGAGCGTGGCGATCCGCGTCGTATCCAGGTATGCCGCCAGCGCGATCAGCGAGGCGTCGGTCAGGCCCAGCTCGATCGACTCGTATTGGTGCGCGATCTCGATCGTCTCGTACAGCGCCGAGCGCCACCATTCGACGCCGTAAGCGCCGCTCTCGAAGCTGGCGCGCAGCGCCTCGGCGGCGCGTGGGCCGCCCTTTTGTGGGACGAGGTGGTCGAGCTCGGCGAGCACGAGCGGCGTTGTGCACAGCCCGTCTGAGATGCCCTCCATCCACTCGCGCACGCGCTTGTGGTGTTTCTCGTCCTCGTCCATCAACGCGAGTACGACGGAAGTGTCGAGGACGATCAAATTTCGCCGAACCCGGTCTCCCTCAGGTACTTGTCCACATTGGTGGCCAGGTCGACGGGGCCTTTGAAGATGCCTACCCCCTGCGGGCGCGGAGGTGGCACGCTGGCGGCCTCGGCGAGCGCCGCGCGGATCAGCGCCGCCTTGGTCGTGCGCTCGCGCTCGGCGCGGCGCGAGAGCGCGTAGTCGACGTCGGGATCCACATAGATGCTCATCTTCTTCATATCCTCTCGATCGTACCACCTGTCACCTACCACCCGTATGTAGTTTGCCGGCGTGCCGGCCCTACTTACAGATCCGACGTGCGGGTGCAATCGGGACTGCGGGTTGTGGAATACGAGAGCGTGAATACGAAAGCGTGCCGACGGGCTACAGCCCGAGCAGTCTGCCGAGAATCTCGCGCATGATCTCGTCGCTGCCGCCACCGATCGGCCCGAGCCGCGCGTCGCGGGCGGCTCGCTGGGCCCAGTGCTCGCCCATGTAGCCCATGCCACCGTGGATCTGCAGGCACTCGTCCATCAACTCGAAGGAGGCGCGCTGAGTCATCAGCTTGGCCATCGTCACCTCCTTGATGGGTTCCTCGCCCGCAACGAAGCGGCGCAGCGCGTCGTAGGTGACGCAACGCGCGGTGTAGGCGCTGGTGGCCAGGTCGGCCAGCTTGTGGCGGATCGTCTGGTGCTTAGAGAGGGGGCGACCGAAGGTGCTGCGCTCCCGTGCGTACTCGGCGGTGCGCTCGTAGGCGAGTTGCATCGCGCCGACCGTGCCCAGCGCCATCGCCAGCCGCTCCCATTGGAAGTTGGCCATGATCAGCTTGAACCCCTCGTGCAGCTCGCCGAGCAGGTTCTCCTCGGGGACGAACACGTTCTCGAAGGAGATCGTCGCCGTGTCGGAGGCGTGCCAGCCGAGCTTCTGGAGCTTGGAGGAGCAGATCCCCTCGCCGCGATCGACGATCAGAAACGAGATCCCATGATGCCCGCCCTCCTGGGTGGTCTTGACCGCCGTGACCATGAAGTGGGCGCGCACCCCGTTGGTGATGTAGGTCTTCTCGCCGTTTAGCACCCATCCACCGTCCACCCGCTCGGCCTTCGTGCGAAGCGCGGCCACGTCCGAGCCCGCGTCGGGCTCGGTGATCGCCAGTGCCCCGATCTTCTCCCCCCGGATCGCGGGCACGAGGTATCTCTGCTTGTGCTCGTCGGTCCCGAACTTCCAGATCGGGGGCGTGGCGATGTTGATGTGCGCGCCGATGCCCGCGGCGGTGCCGCCCGAGCCGATCCGCGAGAGCTCCTCCACGAGCACCGCCTCGTGCAGGTAGCCCCCGCCTTGGCCGCCCAGCTCGGTCGGGTACTTGAGCCCCAGCAGACCCTGCGCCGCCAGCTTTACGAAGACCTCATCGGGGAACCATTCATCGCGCTCCCAATCGGCGGCGTGCGGAGCCAGTTCGCGGTCCAGAAACCCGCGAACCGACTCCCGCAGCGCCTGGTGCTCCTCCGTGAAGGGAGGAGATATGGATGGGGGGGTCAAGAGAACGGTCGCTGGATCAAAGGCCGAACGACCGGCCGATCACGTCGAGCATGATCTCGTCTGTCCCTGCCCCGATGCGGTTCAGACGCGAGTCGCGCCAGGCGCGCTCTACCCCGTACTCCTTCATGTAGCCGGCGCCGCCGTGGATCTGGATGCACTCGTCGGCGACTTCCACGGCCATGCGCGAGGCGTGCAGCTTGGCCATCGAGATCTCGCGCACGGGGTACTCGCCGTTCTGGAAGCGCCAGGCGGTCATGTAGACCATCTGCCGCGCCGTTTCGATCTTCGTGGCCATCTCGGCGAACTTGTGGCGGATCACCTGGAATTTGCCGATTTCGCGCCCGAACGCCTTGCGCTCCTTGGCGTACTGCAGCGTGCGGTCGAAGCATTTCTGCGCTCCGGCAACCGACCCGGCGGCGCCGATCAGGCGCTCTCCCTGGAGCTCCCACATGATGTGGTAGAAGCCCTTGCCCACCTGGCCGAGCACGGCGCTCTCCGGCACCCGCACGTCCTGGAAGGCCAAGAGCGCGGTGTCGGATGCGTGCATGCCAAGCTTCTCGAGCTTCTTCTCGCGGATCACGCCGGGCGCGTCCATCGGCACCAGGAACAGCGTGAAGCCGTCGTAGCCGGCGTCGGCGTCGGTCTTGGTGACGAGCACGATCACGTCGGCGCGGTGGCCGTTGGTGATGTAGGTCTTCGAGCCGTTGATGACGTAATCGTCGCCATCCTTGACCGCCCGGGTCTTGATCCCTTTGACATCCGAGCCGGCGTCGGGCTCGGTGATGCCGATGCAGAGGATCTTCTCCCCTTTGATGGCGGGCTCGACCCATTCGCGCTTCTGCTGCTCGGTCCCGAACGCGAGGATCGGAGGCATCGCCATGTCGGTGTGCACGGCCACGCCCATCGCCAGTCCGCCGGAGTTCGAGCCGGTCATCTCCTCGGCCAGCACCAATGCCGTGTAGTAGTCGCCGCCCTGCCCGCCGTACTGCTCGGGCTTGTCCAGTCCAAGGAAGCCCAGCTCGCCCATGCGGTGGATGACCGAGTCGGGGAAGGTGGTCTCCTCCCATTCGTTGGCGTGCGGCGCCAGCTCCTTGGTCACGAAGGCGCGGATCGACTCGCGCAGCTGATCGTGCTCGTCGGTGAAGATGAAGTGCTTGCGCTTGGCCTGGTGGTCAGGCTTGAGCACGGTCTCGGCGGTGGCGGCCATCTCTGGGCTCCTTGTCGGGTTCTCGTCGCGGTCCAGGAAGGCTACCTGGCTTTTTGGCTGGGCGGCCAGCCAAGGGGCCGGCAGGTAGGATGCCGACGTGTCCGAGCAACAGGTGAGCGATGCGGCAGGAGTCGACGGCGGCGACGTCGTCCTCTACGCGGTGGCCGGCGGCGTGGCCACGATCACGCTGAACGAGCCCTCCACGCGCAATGCGCTCTCGCCGGCGGTGCTGGCGGGCCTGATCGCCGCGTTCGAGCGCGCCCGTGACAACGACGCCGTGCGGGCGGTGGTGCTGGCCTCCTCGCACGAGACGGTCTTCTCCTCCGGCGCTAACCTCGGCGGCTTCGCGGCCGATGTCCCGCTCGTCCACCGCCACTTCGGCACCGAAGCCTTCGTCTCCCTGTTCAAGCTGATCGGCGAGTTGGGCAAGCCGACGCTGGTGGCGGCCTCCGGTCACGTGCTGGCAGGAGCGCTTGGGATCGCGCTCGCCTGCGACCTGATCGTGGCCAAGGACACCGCCACCTTCGGCACACCGGAGATCAACGTCGGCGCCTTCCCGTTCATGATCATGGCGCTGATCTACCGCAACGTCCCACGCAAGAAGGCCAACGAGCTGCTGCTGCTGGGAGAGCGCTGGAGCGCCCAGCAGGCGCTGGAGGCCGGGATCGTCAACAGGGTCGTGCCGGCGGAGGAGTTCGACGCCGCTGTTGAGGAGTGGGCGGCAAAGCTTGCCTCCAAGTCGCCCGTGATCATGCGTCTGGGCAAGGAAGCGATGCGCCGCCAGCTCGACATGCCGCTGGACGATGCGCTCGACTACCTGCGCGCGCAGTTGACGCTCGCGACCTCCACCGAGGACATCGTGGAGGGCGTCACCGCCTTCTTTGGAAAGCGCGAGCCCGAATGGAAGGGACGCTGAGTTGAGTACCGAGCAGAGCACCTCACTGCTGCGCCCGCTGGTCGAGGACCTCGAAGAGCGGCGCGCGAAGATCCGGCTCGGCGGCGGACAGGAGAAGATCGACCGACAGCACGAGAAGGGGGCCCTGACCGCGCGCGAGCGGATCGCACTGCTGGTCGATACCCATGAGGGCACCCCCCATGACGGGGGGCAGGCAGGCTCCAGCACGTTCGTGGAGCTGGGCATCCACGGCAAGCCGCACACCTCCCAGCGCGCGATGGACGGCGTCGACGCGCCGGCCGACGGCGTGGTCACCGGCTACGGCAAGGTGGACGGGCGCCTGACCGCCGTGTGCGCGTACGACTTCACGGTGATGGCCGGCTCGATGGGCATGACCGGCGAGTTCAAGGTCACGCGCCTGCGCGAGCTCGCGCTGACAAAGCGCATCCCGTTCGTGTGGCTGCTCGACTCCGCCGGCGCGCGCGTGCAGGAGGCCGCCGGCGCGATGTTCGCCGGCTCCGGCCACCTGTTCCGCGAGGAGGTGATCATGAGCGGCGTGATCCCGCAGGTCGCGGCGTTGATGGGCCCGTGCGCCGCCGGCACCGCCTACATTCCCGGCCTGGCCGACTTCGTGCCGATGGTCAAGGGCCGCGGATCGATGGCGCTCGCCGGTCCGCACCTGGTGCGCGCCGCCGTCGGCGAGGATGTCACCCAGGAGGAACTGGGCGGCTCGCGCGTTCACTGCCGCAAGTCGGGCGTGGGGGACATGGAAGTCGCCTCCGACGAGGAGTGCATCGAGCGGATCAAGCAATACCTGTCGTTCATGCCGCAGAACTGCGAGGCGTCGGTCCCGCTGCGGGAGGTCTCCGACCCGATCGATCGCGCCGACGAGGAGCTGCTCGACGTGCTGCCGGAATCAAACCGCAAGCCCTACGACATGTACGAGGTGATCCGCCGGATCGTCGACGACGGCGAGATTCTCGACATCAAGGGGCAGTGGGCAAAGACGATCATCACCTGTTTCGCCCGCTTCGGCGGGCGCCCCGCCGGGATCGTCGCCAACCAGCCCAAGCAGCTCGGCGGCATCCTCGACAACAACTCGGCCGACAAGGCCGCCCGCTTCGTCAACCTCTGCAACGCCTTCGGAATCCCGCTCGTCTTCATCCAGGACGTTCCCGGCTTCATGGTCGGCACCAAGGTCGAGGCAGAAGGGATCATCCGCCACGGCGCCAAGATGCTCTACGCGGTCGCCAACGCGACGGTGCCGAAGCTGACGGTGATCACGCGCAAGGCCTACGGCGCGGGTTATTACGTGATGTGCGGCCGCGCCTACGAGCCCGACCTGATCGTCGCCTGGCCGAGCGCTGAGGTCAGCGTCATGGGGGCGGAGGGTGTCGTCGAGATCGCCTTCCGCAAGGCTGTCGAGGCCGCGGAGGACCCCGAGGCCAAGCGGGCAGAGCTGATCGAGAACTTCAAAAAGCTCTTCGACGTCTACATCGCCGCCGGCAACGACCTGATCGACGACGTGATCGACCCGCGCGAGACCCGCGCGACGATCTGCCGGGGCCTTGAGATGGCCGCCGGCAAGAAGGTCGAGCGGCCGTACAAGAAGCACGGCGTAGTGCCAGTTTGACCAGATGACCCACGAGCGCAAGCCCTTGAGACCCGGCAGGCGCCGAAAGGAGCTCTTCCATGAGCCTTGACGACCCTGTTGTGATCACCTGCTCGATCTCAGGCGTGATCGCCAACCGCGAGCAGTGTCCCGCGATTCCCTACACGCCCGAGGAGTACGGGGCGGAGGCCAAGCGGGCAGTGGACGAGGGCGCCTCGATGATTCACATACATGCCCGCAAACCCGACGGCACGCCGAGCTACGAGATCGAGGACTTCTCCGCGATCACCGAGTCGATCCGCGGGGCTGTGGACGACGTGATCATCAACTACTCGACCGGCACGATCGGCGTTCCGGCGTCGACGCGGATCGAGTACCTCCGCGCCTGTCGCCCCGAAGTCGCGGCCTTGAACATGGGCTCGATGAACTACGCCAAGTACTCACGCACACGCAAAGACTTCGTCTTCAAGATGGTCTTCCAGAACCCGTTCGAGGAGATCGTCGAGCTGCTGAGCGCGATGAACGAGCTCGGCATCAAGCCCGAGCACGAGTGCTTCGACCTCGGGCACGTCGGGTCTTTGACGCCGCTGGTGGACATGGGCGTGCTCAAAGCGCCGCTGCACGTCGATTGCGTGATGGGAGTAGTCGGCGGCATCCCGCCCACCCCCCGCAACTTGGCTGCGATGGTCGACAACATCGCCGACGTCCCCGGCGGCGGCCACGTCAAACACCACTGGGGCGTGATCGGCATCTCGCGCCACCAGTGGACATTGATCGCCACGGCGCTCACGCTCGGCGGCTCGGTCAGGGCTGGCGTCGAGGACAACCTGTACCTGCCCGACGGCAGCATGGCCCGCTCCAACGGCGACCTGATCGCCCAAGCGCGCAAGATGACCGAAGACGTTGGACGGCGTCCGGCGACGGTCGCCGAGGCGCGCGGGCTGCTCGGGATCGCCTGATGTCGGCCGCACAGCGGACGCGTCTTTGTGCGCGACGGAGCGTGCGATGAGCCTGCCGCTGGAGGGCGTTCGCGTCCTCGACCTCTCGCGCCTGCTGCCGGGCGGCTTCTGCTCGCTGCTGCTCGCAGACTTCGGCGCCGAGGTGCTGAAGGTCGAGGACACCGGCCAGGGCGACTACATCCGCTGGGCGCCGCCGTATTACGACGGGGCGCACGACAGCGCCAAGTCCGCCCTGTTCCTGTCGCTGAACCGCAACAAGAGCTCGATCCGCATCGACCTGAAGAGCGAGGGCGGGCGCGAGGTGCTCCTGCGGCTCGTGCGCGAATACGACGTCGTGCTCGAGTCCTTCCGCCCCGGTGTGCTCGACCGGCTCGGCGTCGGCTACGAGCGCATGCGCGAAGAGAATCCGGGGATCGTCTACTGCGCGGTCAGCGGCTACGGGCAGACCGGCCCTAAGCGCGACGCCTCCGGGCACGACATGAACTACCTCGGGCTGATCGGCCTGCTCGGACTCTCAGGCGAAGCCGACGAGGTGGGCGGCCACCCCACCCAGGCCGCCGGCCAGATTGCCGACCTTGGAGGCGGCGCCCTGATGGCGGCGTTCGGGATCATGGCCGCGCTGCGCGAGCGAGACGGCGCGCCCGGCTGCGGCGAGCGCGCCGCGATCCCCGGCTCCGGCGAGGGGCAGTTCGTCGACATATCGATGGCCGATGGCGCCCTTTCATGGCTGGCGATGGTCGCCGGCCAGTACCTCGCCGACGGCGTCGTCCCCCGCCGCGGCGAGCAGCTGCTGGCGGGCTCGGCGATCTGCTATCGCCCGTATGAGTGCGCCGACGGCTGGGTGACGCTGGGGGCGCTGGAGCCGAAGTTCTGGCAGGCGTGGTGCCGCGGCGTGGGCCGCGACGAGCTGATCGGCAAGCAGTTCGAGAAACCCGGATCGGAAGCGCACACCCAGGTGTGCGAGATCTTCAAGGGGCGCACGCGCGCCGAGTGGGGGAGCTTCGCCGGCGAGCACGATTGCTGTCTGGAGCCCGTGCTGGAGCTCGACGAGGTGCTTGCCTCGGAGCTGGTAGCCGAGCGCGAGATGGTCGTCGAGCTCGATCAACCCGGAGTCGAGGGTGGAGTTCGTCAACTGGGCATCCCGATCAAGCTCGGCCGCACACCCGGCGAGCACGATCGCCTGCCCGGCCCGGCGCTGGGCGAGCACACCGAGCAGGTGCTGCGCGCTGCCGGCTACGACGAGCAGCGGATCGCGGAGCTGATCGCGCAGGGTGCGGTGGCCGTTTGCCCACCCGAGACTCGCCTGCCCACCGGACAGCGGTTCCTGGGCTGAGCGGGCTATTCTTGCTTGGTTGACTGACCAGTCAATCTATTCGGCCGTTGTCCAGCTCAACTCCGGCGCGGACGTGGAGGCGAACATCGCCGCCGCGGACAGGCACGTGCGGGCGGCGGCCGCGCACGGCGCCAGGTTGGTCGTCCTGCCGGAGAAGTGGAGCGCGATCGGCGGCCACGCGGAGCTTCAGGCGGGAGCGCAGACGCTCGACGGGACAGCTATCGGCTGGGCGCGCGAGACGGCGCGCGAGCTTGCGATCGACCTCGTCGCCGGTTCGATCGCCGAGCGCGTCCAGGGGCAGGAACGGCTTTCGAACACCTCCGTGCACGTCGGGCCAGATGGTGAGATCAAGGCCGTCTACCGCAAGCTGCACATGTTCGACGTGGAGATCGACGGCAAGCAGTACCGTGAGTCAGAGGGCGAGCAGCCGGGCGATGCGATCGTCGCCAGCGAGCTGGCCGGCGGCTCGAAGCTTGGGCTTTCGATCTGCTTCGACCTACGCTTCCCCGAGGTCTTTCGAGTGCTCGCCCTCGGCGGCGCGCGAACGATCGCTCTGCCCTCGGCCTTCACGCTGGCGACCACGCGCGATCACTGGGAGGTGCTCGTGAGGGCCCGCGCGATCGAGAACCAGGTCTACATGCTGGCCGCCAACCAGGTGGGCGCCCATCCCGGCAACCACCGCTCCGGCGGGCGCTCGATGATCGTCGATCCGTGGGGGGTCGTGCTCGCACAGGTCGCCGACGCGCCAGGCTACGCGCTGGCCGAGCTTGATTTCGCCCGCCAGGAGGACATCCGCGCCCGCCTGCCGGTGCTGACGCACCGTCGGCCAAAGGCATACCACCGGGCGGCCGGGCCGATCGACCGCGAGACGGGCGAGCATATGAGCGCGAGTGTGCATTCGAAAGGGAGGCTTTCGTGAGTGCGACTCGTGCCAAGAGCGTTCCCGACCGTCGTCGCGCGATCCTCGATGCGGCCGTAAAGGTGTTCGCGCGTCAAGGCTTTCACGCCTGCCGTGTCTCGGACATCGCCGATGAGGCAGGCGTCGCCTACGGGCTGCTCTACCACTACTTTCCCTCCAAGGACGACGTGCTCAGCACGCTGTTTTTGGAGCGCTGGGGGGTGATGCTCGAGATGATCCGCGCGGTGGACCGCGAGCCGCTGCCGGCGCGCGAGAAGCTGGCCGCTATCGCCTCTTTTATCGTCGACAGCTACCGCCACGACCCCGATCTGATGAAGGTGATCATCGTCGAGGTGACGCGCGCCGCCAACTCCTTCGGCCAGACCCACCTGGCCCAGATCCGCGAGGCCTACACGCTGATCGCCCAGGTCGTCACCAAGGCTCAGCAGGAGGGCGTCTTCAAGCCAGAGATAGACGCCGAGTTCGCGGCGATGACCTTCTACGGAGCGATCGAGCAGGTCCTCACGGGTTGGATCTTCGGCCTGCTCCCGCAGGGCGACGAGCACTTCGAGCGGGCCAAGCAGATGGTCGTTGAGACCGTCTGCGGCGGGCTGGAGTGCGCGGCGACCTAGCCTGAATCGGCGGATCCAGGCTTAGGCACCGAAGGTCTGAGAGAAGACCTGGACGGCTTGTTTTTGGACGCACGAGCCGCTAGTGTTGGACACATGAGCGCTACTGTCCGGCTTGCTGATGGGCTGCATGTCAGCGACCGTACGCTGCGTAGGGCGGTGTCGCGGGGTCTGTTGCGGGGCGTGCGCAGATCGCCCAACAAGCTTGAGATCTCGGCGCGGGAGAGAAACTATGCGCAGACCCATTGGGCGCTGTTGCAGGCACTTGTTCGCGCGCTCAGGACAGAGGCCGGCGTCCAAATCGCGGTGCTTTACGGGTCGGTGGCGAAGGGTTCGGATCGTCAAGGCTCCGACATCGACCTCGCGGTCGAGCTGCGATCGGGAGCAGTCACTTCGGTGCCTGCGCTGGAGCGGCGTCTTGAGCGGGCTATTGGGCAGAAGGTGCATGTCGTGCGCATCGCCGATGCGCTGGTGGACGGACGCTTCGCGCTCGAGATAATCGATCACGGTCGACCGCTCGTGGATCGCGCCGACAGATGGTTGGCGCTCAGACGTCGTCGTTCGAGTCTGGCGCGCCTGGCTTGCATACAGGCTGCCGAACGTGAGCGGCAGATAGCCGACGCATGGTCGAGATTCGCCCAAGCGGCGTGACAGAGTCGTTTCCAGACCAGCAGCCAGACGATGGCTCTGAGGAGCCAGATCGCGCGCGGCTCGAGCGGAAGGTTCTTGCTCATGTTCAGACGCTGATCACGCGTCAGCTTCCGGATCTGGCATATGCGAAGGGGCAGTTCGCCGTCTATGACCGTAAGAGCTTTGGGGAGAGCTTTGACGCTTCGACGCCCGAGGGGCGCGATTCCGCCAACCGCGTGGCGGGAGCATTCGACGATGTCGTCAACGGTCTCAACGAGGTGCTGCGTAACTCCTACTGCCTCGAGAACGGGTACCGGCGGGTGGGGCCGGCTATGCCCGTCGTCTATGCAGGGCTGCCATTGGCGCACGCCGACGAGCTCGAATGGATCAACGATGCTCGCAACGACCTCACGCACGACTATCCGGTCGCCGAGGCCAATCGCATCTTCGATGCTGTCGAGGAGCTCGATCGCGTTATCTCAAGAACGCTGCGCGACATCCACCGGTTCGCAAACGAGCAGGGGCTGAGCATTCCGGGTATCGACGGCAAGAGAGGCGAATCGATCACGCGTCGCGGGCCTTCCCGCGATTGAGTCCCTATCGCTTCCGCGCCGTGACGATCAGGTTGTAGAAGATCGCCGGCGGCAGCCTGCCCTCGAGCAAAGCCCGGTCCACCCTCTGCAACGCCAGATAACCGCGATACGCGTAGTTGCGCCAACCCCACGGCACGTCTTCGGGGTGCGCGGTCGCCTCCAGCGTCCGGTTGGTCCAACCAAACCAGTTGGCCAGCAGCTCCTCGCCGGTGACGCGCACGTCCTCGAAACCCACATCGCGCGCGAAGGCCGTCAGTTCCCCGGGAGCGAACGCATGCACGTCGACGAAGCCCTCAAGCGACGCCTCGGGAGCGCCGCCGTCGGCCGGGGGGGCCGGCCTTGCGCGGATCGCACGGCGCCATACCGGCGCCACCGTGCTCGCGGCGCGCTTGGGGACTTTGGCCAGCTGGTCGCCGTAGCGCGAGGGCTCGCCCGCGAACAGGACCGTGCCTCCGGGCGCCAGCACGCGCGCGAACTCGCGGAAAGCCTTTGCCAGGTCGGGGATGTGGTGCAGGATCGCGTGGCCGATCACCAGATCGAAGCTCTCGTCCTCGAAGGGCAGGGCCTCCGCGTCGGTCGGGACCGTCGTGACATCCACGCCCAAGCGCTCGGCATTGGCGCTGAGCGTCGCGAGCATCCCGGGGGAGATGTCGGTGCAGGTCGCCTCGCCGATCAGGCCCGCCAGCATCAGGTTGAGCGTGAAGTAGCCCGTGCCCGAGCCGATCTCAAGCGTTCGCTCGAAGCGGGCCGGCGCAGTCGGCATTCTCGACCCGAGCGCCTTGCGCACCTTTGCCAACACCTGCGCCTGTCCGACCTCGCCGAAGTCGATGCCCCACTTGGCGTCGTAGTGGCCGGCCGCCACGTCGTGGTAGCGGGTGTTGACGTCGCGGATCTCCTCCGCTGAAAGGGTCGGCGTCACGGGCTGGCACCATATACTCGCGGGCCGTGCCAGTGTCCTCAGAGCCCGCCCAGCCGCCGGTCTTCCTACAGGACAACCAGCCAGACGGGGTGCCGCCGCTGGCGCTCACGGGCGAGCGCACGCTGCCCGACGTGCCGGAGGAGAACTACTGGTATCGCCGCCACCTGGCCGTCTATGAGTGGATCGCGGCTCAGACGGGGGGCAAGCGCGTGATCGACATGGCCTGCGGCGAGGGCTACGGCTCAGACGTGCTCGCGAGCACCGCTCAGAGCGTCGTCGGCGTCGACGCCAACCCGCAGGCCCACGAGCACGCGCGGTTGCGCTACACCCGAGCAAACCTGCGCTTTGCCCGCGATCTGATCGAAACATTCTTCGAGCCGGCCGACGCCGTCGTCTTCCTGCAGACGATCGAGCACCTGAAGGATCCCGGCGCGGCACTCGCGCACTTTCGCTCGCTGGTCGGCGAGAGCGGCTCGGGCGGGGACGAGAGCGTCGGCGCAGGCGAGGGCGGCGGCGCCGGCGTTGTGTTCGTCTCCACGCCCAACGTCCTGACGCTCGCTCCGAAGGGGGCCAAGCGCTCGGACAATCCCTGGCACGTGCACGAGTACGAGGCCGACGAATTCGAGATGCTCTGCCGCGGCACGTTCGCGCACGTCGAGATGTACGGGCTCTTCCACGCGCGCAAGCTGCGCGCCCACGCACTCGCGCTGAAACTCGGCTGGGATAGCGTCCATCCCCGACTGCGGTTGACCAAAGCCTTCTACGGCTGGTTCACGCCGGCTATCGCCGCCAGCGACTTCGCGCTGAAGCCCGCCGCCGAGGCCGACCTGGACGAGGCGCTCGACTTCGTGGCAGTTTGTCGACCGTAAAGGTTGTATATCGCGAAATAGACTATTGCGACGCCAACAAATCGGACCGATCAGTCCCGATATTAGGTATGTGGCAAACATCCCAGGCAGGTCTACTCTAGATAATCCTCCTTGGTATACTGCTGATATACCTTATGAGCATTGACGCAAATCCGTTCATAACTGAGCGTCCGGTAGGGATGGAGGACATCGTCGATCGCGATGTCGAGCTGGCGCAGCTCACGAGCTACGCCGAAAGTGGTCACGCGGTGAGGCTGACCGCGCCGCGCCGCTATGGCAAGACCACGATCGCCAGGCGCACGCTCGACATCGTCGAACATCGGGCCGGCTTGCACACGGTGTATGTCGATCTCTACGGGGTCGTGACGCTCGAGCAAGTGTCTTTGCGCATCGAAGACGCCTATGACCGCTGTCTGCGCGGCGAGGTCCAGCGCCGCGTGCGCAGCATCCTGCGAACTCTGCGGCCGAGCGCCGGCGTAGGAGCACCCGGGATCGCCGGCCTACAGGTCTCCTCTGCGCCGCCCGAGACGGACGCCGAGCGCCGACTGCTCGCAATGCTGGAACTGCCCGCTCGTACCTTCGACCGGGATGGTGTGCGCACCGTGATCGTCTTTGACGAGTTTCAGGACGTCATGAGCGCCGGCACCGGCGTTGACACGTTGATCCGTTCTCGCGTCCAGCATCACGGCGACTGCGCCAGTTATGTCTTCGCCGGGTCCCACCCTTCGATGATGGCGGGTCTTTTCGACGACAGGGCTCGCCCGCTGTACGGCTTCGCCCGACCGCTCGTACTGCATCCATTGCCAGCGGAGGCGCTCGGAGAATACATAGCGAGTCGCTTTGCCGTCGGTGGTCGGGATCCTGGCCGTGCCCTGGAGTTGTTGCTCGATGCCTGTGCCGGACATCCACAGCGAGCGATGTTGCTCGCTCACCATCTTTGGCAGGGCACTGCCCGGGGGCAGGAAGCGGATGAGCAGACCTGGCTCCTTGCGGTCGGCGCGACATTGAGCGAGCTGCACGAGGCGTTCCAGCGAGGGTGGGACGCGCTCAAGCCGAACGAGCGTAGGGTGCTCGAGATTATCGCGACCGGTGACCCACTCACGGCGCAGGGGACGTTGCAGAAGCATCAGATCGGTAAGGCCTCGGCCCTCTCCTCGCGCGACAGTTTGGTCGCGGCTGGAGATCTAACAGAACCCGGCGCCGGGAGCGCACGCTTTACCGATCCGCTATTCGCGCGCTGGATCGCACAAGGACGCCGTGCGGGCGGCGCATAGCCACCCGAAGGGCGAGCTTGCCATCGTCCTGCATACGCACATGCCCTATGTCGAGGGGTTTGGCACCTGGCCGTTCGGCGAGGAGTGGCTGTGGGAGGCGATCGCCGGCAGCTACCTGCCGCTGCTGGACCTGCTCGACGAGGGGGCGCCGCTGAGCGTCTCGCTCACGCCCGTGCTGTGCGACCAGCTGGAAGCGCCGGGGGTTCCGGAGCGCTTCGAAGCGTTTGTGGAGGGCACTCGTCGCGAGACGCACGCCAAGGACATCGCCGGGCTGCGCGAGAGCGGCGCCGAGCGGCTGGCGGTCGAGCTCGAGCGCTGCTGGGGGGAGTACGAAGCGCGCCTGCGGCGCTTTCGCGAGCGCGGCGGCGACCTGCTGTCCGCCTTCGCGCCCCACGCGCAGTGGACGTCCTCGACAACGCACGCGGTGCTGCCGCTGCTTGCCAGCGACGCCGGGGTGCGCGCGCAGGTGCAGATCGGCGTCGATTCCCACCGCGCCCGCTTCGGCGACTCCTGGAAAGGAGGGTTTTGGCTACCGGAGTGCGGCCACGCGCCCTATCTGGAGCCGCTCTTGGAGGAGGGAGGGGTGCGTGCCTGCTGTGTTGAGTTGACGAACCGTCATGGCCTCGGTTCGCGCGAGCACGCGCGCGTGCTGGTCGGCGAGAGCGGGGTCGCGCTGATCCCGATCGACCGAGCCACGATCGCGCTGGTGTGGAGCGACGACGGCTATCCGGCACACGGCAGCTATCGCGACTACCACAACCACACGATCCACCATCACAAACCGTGGTCCAACGACGGCAAGGCCTACGACCCACGGTTGGCGATAGCGACCGCCCAGATGCATGCCGCCGAGTTCGTGGCGAGCACCGTCGCGCGGCTTCAGAAGCTGAACGCCGACGGCCCCGATGGCCTTCCGACCGGGGGGTTGTTGGTGTGTGCGCTGGACACCGAGCTGCTCGGGCACTGGTGGTATGAGGGGATCCACTGGCTGCGCGCCGTGGTCGAGGAGTGCGCCAAGCAAGGGCTGGCGCTCGTGCGCCTGGACGATGCCGCGGCGCTGCGCGATCCCGCGCCCGTCGGCGACGCCGACTGGTTCCCGAGCACCTGGGGCAAGGACGGCGACCTCTCCACCTGGTCTGGGCCCGCTGTGGCGGACATCGCCTTTGCCACCCGCGCGGCCGAACTGCGCACGCTCACCGCCGGGCGCGACGCCGGCGATGCGGCGCTGCGCGAGCTGCTTGCGCTTCAGTCCTCAGACTGGGCGTTCATGGTCTCCCGCGACCTGGCCGTCCCGTATGCGCGCGAGCGTTTCGAGGGACACCGCGACGCCCTCGCCCGCGCTCTCGCCGGCAGCGCGAAAAACGGCGCGGAGCGGCTGCGAAACATCGCGCCGCGCGCCGCCGCGAGCGTGTTGCTCGGACCTTGACGCCCGGCCAGGCGCGCCCCGCCTGCCACCCACGACGCCTTGCGCCGCGGTCCGTATCCGTTCGCTACTCCCAGTGCAGCTGCTGTGGCGCCTCGCGCATGCGCAGCACCCGCGCCGGCACTCCGCCCACAACCGCGTTCTCGGGCACGTCCTTGGTGACCACGGCGTTCGTCCCGACGATGCTGTTGTGGCCCACGCTCACTCCGCGCAGGATGCACGCGCCGTAGCCCATCCACACGTTGCTGCCCACGCGCACGTCGCGCTTGTAGATGCCCTGCAGGCGGATCGGGCGCTCGACCTCCACGACGCCGTGGTCGAAGTCGATCAGCATCACGCGGTCGGCCACGATGCACTCGCGGCCGATCGAGACGTGCTGGTAGGCGGAGATCGTGCACTCCTGGCCCATCACCGTCTTTGCGCCGATCGACACTTCGCCCTCGTGCACGCGGATCTTGCTGTCGTGGCCGATCCACGACCAGCGACCCATGCGCAGCACCGCGCCCCTGCCGATCTCGAGCTTCACGCCGGGGCAGAAGAAGCAGATGCCGTCGGTCTGCAAGCGGGGGCCATAACGCAGCTTCATCCACAGCCAGCGCGCGCCGAGCACGGCGTAGTGGCGATTGAGCAGGTTGTTGGCGCGCACCCAGCGCAGCGTGCGCAGCATCTCTTTGCAGCGTCCCACGGCCGCGCATCCTAGAGATATCTCGCCGTGCGTCGCCGATGCGACGCATGGGACGACGGGGGCTTTCGAGATACTTCCCTGCTCGATGACCGGCTCGCTCGCACAACGACTGCTCGACGGCGACCGCCGCGCCCTGGCGCGCGCGATCACGCTGGTGGAGGACGACCGCCCCGAGGGGTGGGAGCTCGTGCGCGAGGTGTACCCCCACACCGGCAAAGCCGCCGTCTACGGCTTCACCGGTCCCCCAGGGGCAGGCAAGTCGACGTTGATCGGCGCGCTCACCAAGGCACGGCGCGAAGCGGGGCGGACCGTCGGCGTGCTCTCGATCGATCCCTCCTCGCCGTTCACTCAGGGCGCGCTGCTGGGCGATCGCATCCGCCTGACCGAGCATTTCCTCGACCAAGGGGTGTTCATCCGCTCGATGGCCAACCGCGGTGCGCTCGGCGGCCTCTCCGAGGCCGCCCTGCAGGCGGCGCTGCTGCTCGACGCTGCCGGTAGGCAGGACGTCTTCGTGGAGACAGTCGGTGTCGGTCAGGCGGAGATCGACATCATCGACCACGCCGACACGATCGTGCTCGTGTTGATGCCCGGCTCGGGCGACTCGATCCAGGCGCTCAAGGCCGGCGTGATGGAGATCCCCGATGTGATCGTCGTCAACAAGGCCGACCATCCCCTGACCGACACGATGGTGCGCGAGATTCGCGGGGTGCTCTCGCTCGCCAACCTCGACGGCGATTCCGGATCGACTCCCACCCACCCCGCGTGGCGCGTGCCGATAGTCAAGACCGAGGCCGCACACGGCAAGGGCGTCGCCGAGTTGATCGACCGCCTGGACGAGCACCGCGCCCACATCCTCGAAAAAGGCACGCTGCAGGAGCGCCGCGGGCGCAACCTGCGCAACGAGGTGCTCGCGATCGCGACCGCCCGTATGCGCCGGCGCCTGGAGGAGGAGCTGCGCGAGGACGCCGACTTCCAGCGGCTGCTGGAGGAGGTGGTCGAGCGGCGCCTTGACCCCGCCAGCGCGGCCACGGCGCTGCTCGAATCGCGTCGAGGCGAACACGGGGCTTGACAACAGCGTCCGGTTGCGTATAAAGTGACGTTGGCACTAATAGAGTGTCATCAGAACATAAGGTCAGGTAGGGGTCGGTCTTCGTGGTCGACACCCAACACAGTTTTGACGGGGACCTTGGGAGAGGGACCGGGTCGC
>JBOGXY010000096.1:0-9037 GCA_050696495.1 Solirubrobacteraceae bacterium | reverse complement strand
CTCCTGCACCACGCCCACGTCATCCTCACCGACGGATCAGAAAGCTACCGGCTCGCGCAAGCCACCACGGGGAAGGGGGTGGTCCCGTTGGCCAGCTGACCGCGCCCCCACGTCATGGGGAGAACTCATGGCCACCAGTGGGGAGAAAAGATGGCCACCAGTGGGGAGAACCGATGGCCGTCCGTGGGGAGAAACCGACGGCCATTGACACCCTAGCAAAATTTCGTCTCACCCACGGCCTACGCTGCTTGTGTCAAGGCCAATGGGACGCCGGCAACGTGAGAGCGAATTTCAGAACCTCAGCGATGAGGAGGTGTCTCGCCGCGCGCGAGACAATGACCTTCCAACCGAGGAGCGGCGCCGTTACCAGCGCGAGGAGAAGTTTCGCGGACTGCGCGGTAGACGCAAGCGGCGGCGAGGCCGGGAGATACCATGACGAGCATGAGTACCGGCCGGTATCGACTGAGAACCTCGCTGCGCGGACGTCTTCCAGGGGCGCTTATCGGCTTCCTGCCCAAGGGTCGTCGCGACTGCGGCGCTCACGAGTGGTATCGCGCCGATGGGGAGACCTGGCGTTGCTATCACTGCCGGCCTGCGCTGGCGACATCGACTCCGTGGACGCGCGAGGAGCAGCTGCAGCACGCGCTCGGTGGGATCAATTCGACGCTGCGCGCTCTCGCTATGACGGGTAAGCCCGGCGGCGAGCAGGAACTCGTCGAACTGCGCCGGCTGATCGGTGAGGTACTCGCCGTTCTGCCCGAAGAGGGGAGTCGCCTCGAGCGTCTTGCGGCGGCGCCCGCCTCGGAGCTGCCTGGGCTTGTACAGGCTCTGCAGGCGCACTGACCCCGTCTCCATCCTTGTGGCGTGGCTGCGCGGGACTGGGGTCCGCGCAGTCATCGTCCGCTCCAGCGGATAGCATGCCGCCATCGTGTCCTTGAAGCGTCTATCGCTAATCGGCGGATCGCTGCTCGCGCTGGCGCTGCCCGCGCTGAGCGGCTGCGGCTCCTCCAGCTCCGGCAACGGCGTCGCCTCCAAGAGCGCCGAAGAGATCGTCAGCGAAGCCAAGAAGGCCGCCGACGAAGCCTCCTCGGTGCACGTCTCCGGCTCTGTCAACAGCGGCGGCACGCCGGTCACGCTCGACCTCAATCTGGCGGCCGGAAAGGGCGCGACCGGCCAGATCTCCCAGAACGGATCGACGTTTAAGATCGTGATCGACGGCGGCACCGCATATATCAGCGGCAGCGACGCCTTCTACCGCAAGCTTGGCGGCTCGGCGGCGGCGCAGCTGCTGGCAGGCAAGTGGCTGAAGGTAGCCACCAGCACGCCCGAATTCGCGTCGTTTGGCTCGCTGACGAACATGCGCAAGCTGCTTGACACCGTGCTCGTCGGGCACGGGACGTTGCAGAAGGGCTCCACGACGACGGTCGGCGGCCAGCAGGCGATCGAAGTCAAGGACACCACGCGCGGCGGTTCGCTGTGGGTCGCGACCAACGGCAAGCCCTACCCGCTGCAGATCTCAAAGACCGGCTCTGAAACGGGCGCGATCAAGTTCGACAAGTGGGACGAGCCGGTCACTATCACGCCGCCTTCGAGTTCCGTGAACCTCTCGGAACTGAAGTCACTGGCCGGCGGGCACTGACCCGCTCAACTCGAGCCATTCGCGTCCCAGGACATGCCACTAGCATGCTAGCATCATGCTATGAGCGCCATCCAAGTCAAGGGTGTCCCTACGGAGCTGCATGAGCGGTTGCGCGCGCGTGCGCGCGCCGAGGGGCGGAATTTGAGCGATTACGTGCTGGATGTGCTGCGGCGCGATCTTGCGGTCCCGAGCACGCAGGAATGGCTTGAGCGGTTGCGCCTCGACGAACCGTCGAGTGGAATCTCCTCCGAGCGAATCTCCGAGTCGATACGGGAGGGTCGCGATGAGCGCACCGGGCAGATCCTCGGCGCCGTCACAGATCGTAATTGACGCGTCTGCGCTGGTCGAGCTGCTGTTGCGAACGGCGGTTGGAGGACGAGTCGCGAGCTTGCTCGGCAGTGCTCGCATGGTTGCGCCCGACCTCATCAACATCGAGACACTGCAGGCGGTTCGCGGCCTGCAACGTGCCGGCAAGCTCTCGATCGAGCGCGCCGCGCAGGCGGTGGCGCGCTTGGCCGAAAGCCCGATCGCGCGGATCCCCACAGGCGGCCTGATCGCGGAGGTGTGGTCGCTGCGCTCGAACCTCTCCGCCTATGACGCCAGCTACGTTGCGCTTGCACGCGCACTGGACTGTCCGCTGCTCACAACCGACGCGCCGCTGCGACGTGCGCCGGCGCTCGGCGTGGCCATCCTGACCGTTGGCTGAGACGTGTCGCTGAGCGCCGCGGACGCCGTCAGCCCCCGCGCGGCACCCTCTGTTGCTATTGCCGGCTGGGTAGCGCGCAGGCGATCGGACGCATCGGCGCGAGCGTCCAGTACATCGCCTGCAGCATGTGACCGAATGCGCTCGGGTGCCGTGGTGCGATCTGGCTGAGCAGGGCGATCGTGCCGGCGCTTGCCTGCTCGTAGCGCCGCTCTCCCGTGAGCTGGGCTAGGCGATGCAGGCCTAGCGCGGCGCTCGACCCTCCCGCCGGGATCGGAGAGTCCTCAAGCTCCTTGCGCCGTGCGATCAGCGCTTCGCAGTCGGCGGCGGTCGAGAAGAAGCCGCCGTGCTCGCTGTCGCCGAAGCGCTCGATCGTCGTGTCAGCGAGCTTGGCGGCCTCGGTCAGCCAGCGCTCCTGGCAGGTCGCTTCAAACAGGGCGATCAGCGCCTCCAACAGGAACGCGTGGTCCTCCAGATAGGCGGCGATCTTCGCTTTGCCGCCCGAGTACGTGCGCAGCAGACGTCCGTCCTCGGCGCGCAGGTCGCGCAGCACGAACTCGGCGCAGCTCACCGCCGCGTCGAGGTAGCGCTTGCCCGCCACATGCGGGCCGCCGGGTAGGGCGATCGGCTCGCCGGCCGGTAGGCCCAGCAGATAGGCGCCGACCTCGGCGAGCGCAGAGATTGCAAGCGCATTCCAGCTGGTCAGCCGCTTGTCGTCGAGGCCCGGTCGTATGCGCTGCTCGCGTGCGCCAAGTAGCGCCGCGCGGATGCGCTCGCGTGTCGCATGGTCCGGGCGTGGGCCGCGGTCCTCGAGCACGTTCAGCCCCGGTTGCGGATGGTGAGGATCGACGAAGTTGCCTCGCTCGCTCGCGCCCAGCCAGCGGATCGCCGCGTCGGCGTCATCACCAAGGGCGCTGCGCAGATCGGAGACCGTCCACACGTAGAAGCGCCCCTCGATCCCCTCGGAGTCGGCGTCCAGGGCGGAGTAGAAGCCACCCTCCGGTCCGCGCATCTCCTCGAGCATCCAGTCGAGCGTGCGCACGGCGACCTCCAGCAGTTCGGCGTCCTCGGCCAGCTGCGCTCCGTGCAGGTAGGCGCGCGCCAGCAGCGCGTTGTCGTAGAGCATCTTCTCGAAATGCGGCACCGTCCACGTGGCGTCGACGGCGTAGCGGTGAAAGCCGCCGGCGAGCTGGTCGTGGATGCCGCCGCCGGCCATCGAGCGAAGCGTGTAGAGGGCCATCTCTCGCTCTCCCCGAGCGAGCAGGAACTCGATCGCCGATGCCTGCGGGAACTTCGGCGCCGCTCCGAAGCCGCCGTGGACGGCATCGAAGTTCTCGCGCAGACCCTGCACCGCCGTGTCGAGCGCACGCTGGTCAAAGCCCTCGCTATTTGCGCGCAGCGCGGCGCCGCCGACCAAGCGCTCGCGCATGTTCTCGCCGCTCGCGACGATCTCCTCGCCGCGCTCGCTCCACGCTTCACCGACTGCGAGCAGTACCTGGCCGAAGGAGGGCATCCCCGGTCGCGGCTGGGGCGGGAAATAGGTGCCGCCGTAGAACGGCACGCCCTCAGGCGTCAAAAAGACGGTCAGCGGCCAGCCGCCGTGGCCGGTCATGCCCTGGACGGCCTCCATGTACAGGGCGTCGATGTCCGGCCGCTCCTCGCGGTCGACCTTCACGCACACGAACCCGTCGTTCATCTGCCGTGCGATCTCATCGTCTTCGAAGGACTCGTGCTCCATCACGTGGCACCAATGACAAGCCGAGTAGCCGATCGACAGCAGCAGCGGCACGCCGCGCTCCTTGGCCCGCGCGAGCGCATCGGCTCCCCACGGGAGCCAATCGACAGGGTTCTGCGCGTGCTGGCGCAGGTACGGCGAGGTCTCGCTCGCGAGTGCGTTGGCCATCGCTCAGCGCTGACCGGCGAGGGCGGGAAGGGGGAAGTCGAGTCCCAGCCCGCCCGCGGTTGTGCGAGTCGCGCCCGTGCCCGCGCTTGCCAGCCGCACCTTTGCGAGGCTTACCCGCAGATGCTCGCCGCCGAGCGTGCCGATGACTGTTGGACCGCCGATCTGCAGGCTGCCGCGCGAGGCCAACTTGCCTTCGACATGCACGACGCTCGGTTGCAGTTTGCCTTTGGAGATCGGAAAGGTCGCCGTCAGCTGCACGCCCGGCACGAAGGAGAGGCGATGCAATCGCAACGAGGAGGAGGTGATGCGCGCATAGCCGCCGCGCAGCCCGCCGAAGCTCGCGCCGCTCGGCAGCTGCTGCTCGGCCTGCAGCGTCGCCCCGACCACCTGGCGTTCGAGGTCAAGGATCGTCTCGAGCGCCACCGCCAGCGTGCTGCCGGGCCGGCCGTGCACGCCGCCCACGGGTTTCACGTAGGCGAGCCTGGTCGGGGTCACCGGCGTCGGCGCGAACGGGTTTGCCCCCGGCTTGCAGCCCTGCACGGCACCGCCCGAGAAGAACGCCTTGACGGCTTGCAGAGCACAGCCGCTGAAGTCCGAGCCGAGCACGGAGTGCCCGGTGTAGGGAACCCTCAGCAGCTGCGAGTCGGGGATCCGCGCCGCCACCGCTTCGGCGCCGCTGGTCGGCGTGCGCAGGTCCTGCGCGCCGGAGAGGATCAGGCTGGGAACCTGGGGCAGCGACCCGATCGGCGGTGGCGGCGGCGCCACGTTCGGCCAGGCCGCGCAGCCGGGCAGGATGCTGTCCGCCCACTCGACGCTTGCGTCGAACGGATAGAAGTCGCTCGCGGGCAGCGCGTGCAGGGCGCTCAGCGCTTCGCTCACGCGGGTCTTTGCCGGCGAGCCGCGCTTCCAGGGAAATGACTGCTCTTCGCAGGTGGTGTCGACAAACAGCGCTTCATCCACTCCGCCCGAGCTGGAGGCGGCCGTCGTGGGGGTGCCCGGGACGTTGGGGACGACGCCCTGCGAAAGCAGGTTTAGACGCAATAGTGGCGCCGGATCGCCATGCAGGGCCGAGGTGGCCGAAGCCGGCAGCAGAGCCCGCAAGGCCGGATTGAGATCCCCCGCCGCGATCAGGTTCAGCAGCGCCACGTCTGAGATCGCCGTCCTGTGCCGTTTGCCCGCGCCGTCATACACATAGCCGGCCAGGGCGTGTTTGCGCAGGCGGTGAGACAGTCGCGCCAGGTCGCCGATCGGGTTGGCGGTGATGCCCGCGCAGGCGCCCGGCGAGCACAGTTCGGAGAACGCGCCCTGCATCGCTTTGAAAGTGGCCAGCTGAAAGGGGTCCTGGCGCTCAGGCGGCACGACCGAATCGAGCAGGAGCGCTTCCACGCTCTGCGGGTAGCGTTCGGCGTACTGGAGCGCCACCTTCGTGCCATAGGAGACGCCGAAGAGGACCAGCTTGCGATACCCCATCGCCTGGCGCAGCGCCTCGATGTCGGCGACCGATTCCTGTGTCGTGTAGGAGCCCCGTCCAGCTCCGATCTGAAGCGCGCAGCGTTCGAAGGCCTGGCCGATCGTGGCAAGCCCGTTTTCGCCTTCAAGCGCCGAGCAGGAAAGCGCCCCCGAGGAGCCGGTTCCGCGCTGATCGAAGACGATCAGATCGCGTCCGGCAAGGGCGGGCGAGACAGTGCTGGCGAGAGCGCCGGCGACGGGGATCGCGGCCTGGCCCGGGCCGCCCGCAAGCGCCACGACCGCGCTTTCGCTCGGCGCGCCGCCGGCCTGCAGGCGCTCGAGCGAGAGCGTGACGGCGCCGGGCGCGCCGCCGCCGCGACTCAAAGGCACGGTCAGCGTCGCGCAGGAAAACCCTCCCCCCGCCGAGCAGGGCGCGAAGGCGAGCGCCTCGGCGGCTGGAGCCCGGCCGAGCGCCAGCGCCAGCGTCGCCAGGACGGCGGCCGAAATCAGCTGTGAGATGGGCCGCGCCACTGGCACAGACGTTAGCGAGCGCGTATCGCCCTAAGCGCCGAATACGTAACGCAAGAGCGCGGCCATCCCCTTCGCACGCAACAGTTCCAGCCGCTTCGGGTCGGCGGCCAGTCCGCTCAGGTGCGTGGATGCGTGCGCGACGCTGAACCCAATCCCCGCTTCCGCAGGCGCTGTTCCGCTGAGATGCACGGTGTGCCCGCCGAGCACGCCTGAGAGCGATCCGCGCGCGCCGATCCGCAGGGTGCCGCGCGCGGCGGCGCGCCCGCCGATGCGAAGCGTGCTGCCCTTGGATGGTGAGAGCGTGCCCGTGAGCGTCACGCCGGGTACGTAGGAGTATCCGTGCAGCGCCAGCTTGCCGTGCACGATCCCGCCCCAACCGGCGCGCAGCCCGCCGGTGCGAACGGTGCCCGAGCCGAACAGCGCTTCGCCGATGTTTTCAAGCACCGCCAGCAGGATCTGGCGATCGAAGTCGCCGAGCGTGAGCAGCGCCGACCGCAGCGTCCTGCCGGCCAGCCCGCCGTTGCCGTGCGCCGGGGCGACCGAGGAGATCGAGCGCGGTGGCAGCGGCGTGGGCAGGAACAGCGGCGGCGGGACCGTTTCTTTGCACTGCTTGATCGTGCGCTGCTCAAAGAACGATTTCAACGCGTTGTGCGCGCACGGCGTCGGGTCTGCACCAAGCACGGAGTGACCCGTGTTGGGGACGACCAGCAGCTGCGAGTCGGGGATCTGTCCGGCCACTTCGCGCGCTCCGGAGGTGGGTGTGCGCAGATCGTCGGCGCCGCTGAGGATCAGAGTCGAGACGTTCGGAAGCGGATCGGTGTTGATTTCCGGCCCGCCGGGGGTCTTCGGCCATCTCGCGCAGGTCGGCACATCGCTGAGCGTGAGCGCGTTTGAGGTGGTGAACGGCGCGAACGCGCGACTGCCGAGCGCCCGCAGCGCGGCCTTTGCTTCGCGCAGTCGTTTGACCGCGTTCGCCGCCGGATTCCAAGGAAACGCGGTCTCGTCGCAGATAGTGGAGTAGTACAGCGGCACGTCGAAGGCCTCGGGCGATTCTTCTTCGCCTCCGCCGCCGCCACTTGCCCGGCCGATCAGCCGCGCCAGCGCGGCTGTGTCGCCGCGCCTCGCCGAGCGGATCGCCGAGGGGAATTCACCGCGCAGGATCGGGTCGAAGTCGCCGGCCAGCAATACCTCGACCAGCTGGTTGGAGGACACGTGCTCGGTGTGCGGTCGTCCCTGTCCGTCGATGACGGTGCCGCGGATGCTGCCCGGCCCCATCCGCGCGACCACGCGCGCGAGGTCGCCCACCGGGTTGGGAGTGATTCGACCGCAGGCGCCGTTTGAGCACAGCTGGCGCAGGATGCGCGGAATCGCGGCGAACGTCGCCCGATCGAACGCTTCCGGCCCACTCGGCGGAACCACCGAGTCGAGCACGAGCGCCTCGACGTGGGAGGGATAGTCCTGGGCATAGCGCTCGGCCACCTTCGTCCCATAGGAGGTCCCGTACAGCACGAGCTTTTCGTAGTCGCCGGCCTGGCGTATCGCCTCGATGTCGGCGACCGTCTGCGCGGTCGTATACAGCCCGCGCGTTTCGCCGATCTCGCCGCCGCACAGTCCTACGGCGAGCGGCGCCGCATCCCCGCTGACATGTTCGAAGGCCGCACAAGAGAGCGGGTGAGAGAAGCCGGTGCCGCGCTGGTCGAAGGCGATCAGGTCGCGGCTGTCGACGATCGGGCCGAGCAGTGCGGCGAACTGATTCAGGAACGGGATCGCCGACTGTCCCGGTCCGCCTGCCAGGGCGATCACGGCGTCTTTGGCTTCGCCGAGCGGAGCGCGGTGTCGCCGCAGCGCCAATGTGATCACGCCTTGGGAGGGAGCCTGCGGGTTCAGCGGGACCGTCAGGTGCCCGCAGGCGATGTTGTTGGATTCCGCGCACACTCCCCACTTGATGTCCGCCTGGGCGCCTTGTGGTAGGGCGAGGACGCTCGTCAGCAGCGAAGCGCTCGCCGCGAACGTCGTGGCCAAAGTACGGGCGGTGCGTCGCACAGTCGGAATCTACATGACCTGTGTAGGCTCGCGTGTCAAATGACGGTGAGGATGACGGTGACGTGACGATGAGCGGCGGACGACGAGAGGTTGTGCATGCGCCGGCGGCGCCGGCGGCGATCGGCCCGTACAGCCACGGCGTTTCAGCCGGCGGCCTGCTGTACTGCTCAGGGCAGATCCCACTACACCCGCGGACCGGCGAGTTGGTGGGCACGAGCGCCGCCGAGCAGGCGCGCCAATGCTTGCTCAACCTGAGCACCGTGTGCGAAGCCGCCGGTGCCGCACTTGGCGATGCGGTCAAGGTGACCGTCTACATGACCGACCTGTCGGCCTTTGCCGAGGTGGGGGAGGTCTACGCGTCGTTCTTCGAGCAGGATCCGCCCGCTCGCGTGGCGGTCGGCGTCGCGGCGCTCCCGCGTGGAGCCCAGGTGGAGATGGACGCGATCGTCGCGCTGGGCTGAGACGGCGCGTTTGGGCTGAGACGCGGTTGGGTCGAGACGGCCGTTGGACTGAGACGGCGCGGGCGCGCGCGCGCCGTCCGGAGCGGCAGCACTGCCTAGAGGGTCGAGCCTCGCAGCGCTGAGCGACGCACCTTGCCGCTGGCGGTCTTGGGAAGCTCGGCGGCAAAGTCCACGATGCGCGGGTACTTGTACGGAGCCGTCTCGCTCTTTACGTGCTCCTGCAGCTCGCGCGCCAGCTCGGGCGAGGCGGCATACCCGTCGCGCAGCACCACAACGGCGCGTACGACGGCGCCGCGCTCCTCGTCGGG
>JBOGXY010000095.1:0-8295 GCA_050696495.1 Solirubrobacteraceae bacterium | reverse complement strand
CCCTGGGCCCGATCGCCGGGCCAGCAGCAAGAGCGGGGCGGCGGCGGCCAGCACCAGCAACGCGACGCCGCCCCGACCGGCGGCGCCCTGCCACGCGGCGAGGGCAATCGCGCAGCCAAGCCAGACGCCGCGGGGAAGCGCGAATTGCCGTGCGCGATCGGTGGACCGGTCAAACAGCTCGGGCGTGATCGCAACAGGGACGCCTTCGACAGCGGATTCCGACGCATCGCGCACTCGCGTGGTGTTGATGGGCTGCGCGCGATCGCCACCTGCTCGGCGTGCGAAGAGACGCCGTTTGAGACCACGCTCCAGGGTCTGCTGGAGCGTGTCGTGCAGTTCGGCGAGTGAGCCGCGGCGCGCGGGATCGGCCACGAGCGCCGCGTCGATCGTTCTGGTCAGCTCTCCAGGCAGGTCACGCCGGCGACGCTGTAGTGGCGTGATCGGCTCGCCGATCTTTCTTGCCGTGGCGGCGGGTGTACGACCGCGAACCGGGTTGACGCCGGTGAAGGCCTCGTAGAGAACGAGCGCCAGCGAGTACACATCGGCCGGCGAGCCCGCCGCGTGTCCCTCGCTCTGCTCGGGCGCCATGTAGGCGAGCGTGCCGAACACGTCTCCCGTCTGCGTCAGATCCTCCCCGCCCGCGAGCAGCGCACCGCCGAAGTCGGCGAGCTTGGCGGCGGCCGGCGAAGGACCGCCACGACCAGGCGTGACCTGAACTGCCTCGTCGGGGATGAGGACGTTCTGCGGCTTGACGTCGCGGTGCACTACACCGCGCGCGTGCGCGTGCTCGAGCGCGTCGACCAGGGAGAGGCCGATCTCGACGATTTCCTCGTCGCACAGGGCGTCCTGCTCGATCAGCCGAGCGAGCGTCTCGCCCTCGACGAGCTCTGAGATCAAATAGAAGGCGTCCTGGTCTGAGCAGGCCTCGTACAGGGCGACGATCCCGGGGTGCGCAAGGCGCGCGGTGGCGTGAGCCTCGCGCAGGGCGCGAGCGCGATCCTCGGGGGATGGCAGCGCGATGCGCTTGAGCGCCACTGCGCGCGCGAGCTGCTCGTCACGGGCGCGCCACACCGTCCCAAAGCCGCCAGACCCCAACCGGTCGAGCAGACGGTAGCGGTCGAGCAGGAGCTCTCCGCGCCGCTGTGCGCGCTCGTCGGAGACGTGGATCTCCCCGCGAACGAGGGTCTTCGAGGTTTCCACGCTGACCGGCTTCGCCGTCGCCGGACGCTTTCCCTGCCGACCGATCGTGGCGCCCGTGACTGGCCGAGAAGTTGCAGAGGCGCTCGCGCAAAACACTCCGCCCGCCGGTGGAGTCATACTGGTGAGCTTCAGGAGCCCCTGCAAGGAGCGATTTTTGTCGTTCTTCGACGACGAGGATGAGGAGCCACCGACCGCCGTGCGGCCGGTGCGCCCCCAACAACAGCCAAGACCGCAACCGCGACGTCCCGGACGTGGCGGCGGTTCGGGTGCAGGAACCGGCGGTACCACGGGCGGCGCGCCGGCCGCCGATCACCACGCGATGATGGTGCGCCGACGGATCGCGGCGGCCGTCGGCGTCGTACTGCTGATCGTGATCGTGCTGCTCGTAAACGGCTGTCTGAAGCGCGGCAAACAGCAGGCGCTTGAAAAATACAACAGCGAAGTTGGCAAGATCGCCCAGGAATCCCAGAGCCAGGTCTCCAAGCCGTTCTTTGCCACGCTCGCCGGCGCGTCGGGCAAGTCGGCGCTCGAAGTCGGCCAGCGCATCGACGAAGATCGCGTGAGCGCCGAACAGCAGGCCGAAGCGGCCAAGAAACTAAGCGTCCCGGGCAGCATGAGCTCAGCTGGGCGCAACTTCCTGCTGAGCATGAACATGCGCGTTGAAGGCGTGAGCAAGATCGCCAACCTGGTGCGCACAGCGCTGGGCGGCCAGGCGCCGCAGGCGGCCAGCTCGATCGCGGGGGCGATGGAGATCTTCCTGGCCTCGGACATCGTCTATTCCCAGCGTGTGGCTCCACTCATCCAGGAAGCGCTCAAGTCCGGGGGCGTCAGCGGCCAGAGCACCCAGACCAGCCGTTTCCTGCCCAACCTCACGTGGCTGCAGACCTCAACGGTGCAGGCCAAGCTCACCGGCGAAACGCCCTCCGGCGGCGCCGTGACGCCCGGTACGCACGGCTCTTCGCTGAAGGGGGTGAGCGTGGGCACCAACACGCTGGCAAGCGGCGGCACGCTCAACCACGTCAGCGGCGGCGCCAACCCGACGTTCACGGTGATGGTCGAAAACGCCGGCTCCAATCCGCAGACCAACGTCAAGGTCGACATCTCCGTAACCAGCGAAGGCAAGACGCTGACGGCCTCGCACCTGATCGACAAGACCGAACCGGGCGCCACCACCAACGTGGACATTCCGGTCACCGGCGTGACGCTCGGCGCCGCCTCACGGGTGAGCGTGAACATCGAGCCCGTCCCTGGTGAGACCGACACCGAAAACAACAAGGGCTCCTACCTGGTGATCTTCGGAAAATAGCCCTCGGGGGTATGAGCGGCTAACTTGTCCTCGGTGCTCGGCGCCTCGCTCAACACAACCCAAGGGGTCCTCGCGCTGGCGGCGCTGGCCGTTGCCGCCCTGGCGCTGCTCGGCTGCCTGTTGTTGGCGCGCTCGCTGAGGCGAATGCGTGCCGCGCAGAAGCTTGTGCTCGGCGATAGCTCCAGCCGCGACCTCGTCGCGCACAGCGCGTCGCTGCAACAGGCCTTCGAGGCGTTGCGGGACTATGTCGGCGATGTCGCACAGCGCCTGGACGGCAGGCTCGACGATGTCGAGAACGGGCTCACCGGCGCGATATCTCGCCGGGCGCTGATTCGCTACGACGCCTACAACGAGCTCTCCGGACAGCAGTCGATGTCGATCGCGCTGCTCGACGAGCGGGGCTCAGGGGTGGTGCTCACGTGCATCCACCATCGTGATCAGGCTCGTGTCTATGCCAAGCAGATCCTCGAGGGCCACGGTGAGCTCGAGCTCTCACCGGAGGAGGCGCAGGCGGTCAGCACCGCGCTCAGCGCTTCTGAGGCACCGGCCCGAACATGAAGCCCACCGCTGGGTACCTGGGGCCGCAAGGGACTTTCAGCGAGGAGGCGTTGCTTGGCAGTGTGCAGCCGGATGCCTTGGTTCCAGTCGCGCTGAGCACCATCCGCGACGCCGTGATGGCCGTGCAGAGACAGACGGTGCGTTGGGCATTGGTCCCGATCGAGAACTCGGTCGAGGGTTCTGTGCCGGTCACACTGGACACGCTGGCCGGCGAGGCGACGGACGTGAGCATCGTCGGCGAGGTCGTGCTGCCCGTGCGACACAACCTGATCGCTCGCGAGCCGCTCGAGCTGCAGGCGATCCAGACGATCGTCTCCCACCCGCATGTGCCCGGTCAGTGCACCCGGTTCTTGAACGATAAGCTCGCCCACGCACATGTGAGCGCCGCCAGTTCCACCGCGGAGGCCGTCCGGCTGGCCTCTGAGGACACCGACGGGCACATCGCAGCGATCGGCACAGAGCTCGCCGCCCAGATCTATGGCTGCACGATCCTGGTCGCCGGAATTCAGGACCGTCAGGACAACGAGACCCGCTTCGTGTGGTTGGCACACGGCGACGCCGGCGCTCAAGGACCGCCTTTGCGCACGCCCGCGGGCTCCGCGGGCAAGACGTCGGTCGTGTTCTGGGGCTCTGGTGCGGGGCGCTCAGGCTGGCTCGTGCGCTGCCTGGACGCGTTTGCCGAGCGCGAGATCAACCTGACGAGGATCGAGTCGCGACCGATGCGAGAGCGGCTGGGCGAGTACATGTTCTTCGTCGACCTGGAGGGCATGCTCTGCGATCCGAGCGTGGCCGATGCCTTGGGAGCGCTGCGCTCACTGTGCGAACACGTCCGCGTGCTCGGCTCCCATCCGATCGCCTGACGGGCGCTGCATACGCGCGCTTGTGGGGCTGAGACCGCTACACTGCGGCGCGGAACATGGAAAGCATGGCCCCCACAGAGCCGGTGGGGTCCGTGCCGCCCGCAGAGCACCAGCGGCACGGACCGAGCTCGTCGTCGACTACGACGACGGGTGGTCGGGTGCTCGTCCTGAACGCCACCTACGAGCCGATCAACGTCTGCTCTGTGCGGCGCGCGGTTGTGCTGCTGCTCAAGGAGAAGGCTGAGCTGATCGAGCGTGGATTGGCCGAACTGCACTCGGAGACCTCGACACTCGCGCGCCCGGTCGTGATTCGGCTGATGGCCTACGTGCACGTGCCGCGCGACACGCACCGGCGCAAGATCACTCGGCGCGCCGTCTTTGCGCGTGACAGCTGGACCTGCCAGTACTGCGGTTCGCGTTCGAACCTGACAGTCGACCACGTGATCCCTCGATCCAAGGGCGGCAGCTCCAGCTGGGAGAACATCGTCGCCTCCTGCGCCCCCTGTAACCGTCGCAAGGGCGACATGCTGCCGCGCCAGGCGGGCATGCACCCGCGCCATAAGCCACGCACGCCGCGCGCTGAGATCTTCATCCACGTCGCCAGCCCCTCGATCCCGGCGGCGTGGCGGCAGTATCTGCCGGCCGCTGCTTAAACACGGAGGGCGCCTTCGACCAGGCGCCCTCCGCTCCCAACTGTGCTGGACACGACCGCGTCGGCTTTGCTCGCAGACGCCTGCCCGAGGGCATGGCGCTTGCGCAGCGGGTCGGAGGGACAATGTCCGACGACCTTCGCGATGGTGGTCCGGTTGGATTCCGCTAGGCGGGTCCAGCCGAGCGATTCGGCCTAACGGCCGGCCACCTCCAGAGTCCCGCAAATACTGTCAGTCAACGTAGGACCACCTCCTTTCTCTGGTCCTAGCAATGTAGCGGACCCAGCCGACGCTGTGGCGAGGAAGGAATGCCAACCTTTAAACGACGAGCCGGTGATTAGGCCGGGGAGCAAACTATGCCTTGGCATAGTCTAGTATCGGAGAGTCTCATATGCTAGAGTGTTCTTATGGAAACATTCGTTGGCAGAGACAACGAGCTACGCGAGCTGTTCCGCGAGTTCGAGCTGGTCCGCAGGACCGGACGAGGACGGTTCTTGTGGATACGCGGACGACGGCGGGTGGGCAAGTCTCGATTGGTCCAGGAGCTCTGTAACCGCTCTAATGCCAGCTACTGCTTCTACCAAGCTCCGCGACGATCCCGGCTCGAGGCTCTTGCGGACTTCGCGGAAGCCGTCCGCGAGTCGAGCCTGACCGCGGCAGAGGCCTTCGAGGGAGCTTCCTACAACTCCTGGCCAGCGGCACTGAGAGCAGCCGCTGCGGGCGCGCAAGCCTCGCAGCCCGCGATCCTGGTGATAGACGAGTTGCCTTATCTCACCGCGCTCGACGAGGGCTTCGCTGCCGACCTTCAAAAGGCATGGGACCGCACACTCCAAACGTCCCCGATCCTGCTCGTGTGCGTGGGCTCCGACGTGCGGATGATGGACACGCTCCTCGGCGAGCGCTCACCGCTTCATGGTAGGCCGACACGCGAGATGCGGATCGAACCCCTCAGTCCCGCCGCCGTCGCCGAGATCACCGGCGCTCCGAGTGCGGCCGAGGCGATCGACCGCTACCTGATTGTCGGCGGGCTGCCGCCGCTGGCGTCCTCCTGGGCGCCATCCGCCAGCCTTCGGGAGTTCTTGACGGAGGCACTGCGCGACGACCAGACGCCGTTCGTGACCACGGCGCTGCGGATCATGGCATCGGAGCTCGAGCGCGACCTGCAGGCAAAGAAGGTACTCGAAGCGATCGGCTACGGCGACACCGCTCATGGACGCATCCAGTCCCGCAGCGGCGTGAAGGGCAACACTCTAACCGCCGCCCTGGAGGTTCTCACGGAGACAAAGCGAATGGTGAGCCGAGAGCTTCCTTACGCCGCGCCGCCCGGCAGGACTACGGCCACGTACACGATTCGTGATCCTTATCTGCGTTTCTGGCTGCGCTTCATCGGGCCGCACCTTGGAGAGTTGGAGCGCGGCCGGCCAGACATCACGACTGCACGCGTCATGCGCGACTGGAGCGCATTCCGTGGCAGAGCGGTCGAGCCACTCGTGCGCGAGGGAGTCGAGCAACTGCTGGTGGATACCGCGCTCAGCGAGCGCCTTGGCGGCGCCCGGCACGTCGGATCATGGTGGCGACGCGATCACGCAATCGAGGTCGACCTGGTCGGCGCGGACGCGCCGGAGCCCAGCCGCGTGGGGTTCATCGGCTCAGTCAAGTGGCGCGAGAGCGAGCCGTTCTGCTCGTCTGAGTTGCGCAACCTGGCCAGCGCCAGAGCCGCCGTCCCGGGCGCCGGCGAGGCCAAGCTCATCGTAGTCAGTCGTTCGGGCGTGGACCGAGACGTCGAGGCGGATGCCGTGTTCGGACCCGAGGAGCTGCTGGCGGCGTGGTGATCTCGGGTGCGCGCGTGAGCCCAGGTGCGCGCGTGAGCCGTTGAAAGCGCCGACTCAAATCAGGCCATCAGGTGCTGTGGCCGACGGTCGTCGTGGACCAAGAGCCCACGCTGGTGCTCGGCAACATCCAAGACGATCTGCTCCAGCGATCTGCTCGGGTGCCAGTCGATCAACCCGCGCAGCTTGGAGGTGTGCGCTGTAAGAGCGTGTCCGTTCCGTGGCAGCGGACACGCTCTTACCGGATAACTCTCTCGCTAGCTCGACGTGATGTACCCGCTCATGTAGCCGGGGTGCTGCATCGCCCAGCCGTTTACGTCTGTGTCGCAGGGAAGCATGCAGTTCCATTGGAACTTGCCCGCGACAGCGACGGTCATCGTGTAGGTGTGAACGCCGGGCTGAGCGATGATGTTCACTCCCGCGGCCGCCGAGGTGATGCTGTGCGGCACGTCGTCGGTGTTGTCGATCTTGACCTTCACCGGCTGGCCGACCTTCACGTTGAAGTTCGTGACGGTGAAGATGTCGTGCATCTGGCCGTCGGGGCCGTGCTTCGCTCCGCCAACGACCTTGGTTTCGATCGTCTGTGTGGGCGTGCTCGCCACGGCCGCCTGGCGCGAGGTGGGCCCGACCATCATCCTGACTTCGCGCGCCTTGCCGCTTTGAACCAGCGCCACCATCGACATCATGAATGCCGCCAGGATCGCCAGACCCGCAAGTACCTCCAGGATCCTCTTGCCGGTGTTATCGACCGCCGCGTCGAACTGCTCTTGGTCTGTTCTTTGAGGCTCCATCGCTACCCGCCTTTCACGCTTTCTTGTCCTGGGACGATGATCGCCCACGGACGCGGCTCTGTGACCGGAAGAAATCCGTGAAAAGTCGGTACGCGTGCCGCACGCCGGTTGCGGATTAATGCGTAGCACGGACACGGGAATACACGGCCCGCGCCGACGCTCAGGCGCCGACTTGGCCAATGGGAGCGAAAAAACTACTCGGCGTCTGGCGGAGGCTGCTGGGCCGGCTGCTCGTCGAGCGGCAGGGGTTCTTGTGCGTCCTCGGCGGCCTCTTCGTCCTCGCCACCTTCGACAACCAGCGCTACCGCGCTGACGGCGTCGTCATCCTTGAGGTTCATCACACGCACACCGGTCGCCGAACGTCCCTGCTGTGAGATCCCGCCGGCCGATGTCCGTTGGACCATCCCGCCGACGCTGATGAAGACGAGCTCGTGGTGCTCGCGTACCACGAGCGCTCCGGCAAGACCGCCCTTGCGCTCGGTCAGGCCGATCGTCTTTACGCCCTTGGCGCCGCGGTTGGTCTTGCGGTACTGGGCGATCTGAGTTCGCTTGCCGTAGCCGTTCTCGGTCACGACGAGCAGGTCCATGTCATCGCGTGCGACGTCCATGGCGATCACCTCACCGCCGGTACCGACGTCCATTCCGCGCACGCCGGTCGTGTCGCGGCCCATCGCGCGGGCGTCTGACTCCGCGAAGCGGACCGTCAGTCCGGCGCGCGAGACCATGATCACCTCGTCGCCCTCGTCGATCGCGCGCACCGCCAGCAGCTCGTCGTCGTCGCGGATCTTGATCGCGATGATCCCGTCGGCCTTGATCGGCGTGTTGTAGGCGAGTAGCTCCGTCTTCTTGATCGTGCCTTTGCGTGTGGCGAAAACGAGGTACTTGGTCTCGGTGAAGTCGCGTGTGGAGAGCACCGCCTGCACGCGCTCTCCCTCGCGTCGCGGCAGCACGTTTACCCGCGCCCGGCCCTTGGCGGTGCGCGAGGCCTCGGGCAGTTCGTAGACCTTGCTGCGGTAGACCTTGCCGCGGTTGGAGAAGAACAGCAGGTAGTCGTGCGAGGAGCAGACGAAGAGGTGCTCGATGAAGTCGCCGTCCTTCATG
>JBOGXY010000094.1:0-24525 GCA_050696495.1 Solirubrobacteraceae bacterium | reverse complement strand
GCGCAACGCCGGCAGCGCGGCGGCCGTGTCGGCCAAGCACGGTCACCGAGCCGGCAGGCAGGGGGCGGGCGCGGGCGGCTCGGGCAAGCGCTACAAGGCGCCGAACATCCTCGTCGTGATGGTCGACCAGCTGCGTACGCCACGCTGGTTCAGCGCCGGCGCGCCGGCCACCGCGCAGATGCCCAATCTCGCGCGTCTGCGCAAGGGTGGCGTGTCTTTCAGCGGGCACTACACGGCCGCCAACGACTGCACTCCCGCTCGCGCGACCATGCTGACCGGTCTTCACACCCACCAGACCGGCTGTCTGATCACCGGCGGCAGCACGCTGGACCCGGGCTTTCCGACCTACGGCACGATGCTGCGGGAGCTCGGCTATCGCACCCAGTGGTATGGCAAGTGGCACCTGACCAAAGGCGACAACCTGTGGGATTCCTACGAAGATTCCGGCGCGCTTGAGCCCTACGGCTTCGCCGGTGGCACCTACCCCTCGCCCGACGGGGCGCCGGGACAGGGCTGGCGCGTGGACCCGCACATCGTCACCCAGTTCGAACGCTGGTACGCAAAAACCCCAAAGAACGAGCCGTGGTGCACGACGGTCTCCTTCGTCAACCCGCACGACGTCGCTTGGTGGTATCGCTGGAGCGAACGCTTTGCCCAGGAGGCCGAACCGCCCTCGATCGTGCAGTCGCTGCCGCCGAACTTCGAGACTCCCGACCAGATGCTCGCGCGCGGCAAGCCGCGCCTGCAGCGCTCGCTGCAGGACACCGCGCAGCAGTCCTTCGGCAAGGTTCCCTACGACGGCGCCGAACTTGAGGCGGCATGGTTGCCGTTCATGGACCTGTACCTATCGCTGCTAGGCGAGGTGGACGGCCACATTGGCTCTGTGCTGAACGCACTGGCCAGCCGACCCGACGTGGCGGCCAACACCGTGATCGTGTTCACCTCCGATCACGGCGAGTACGGCGCCTCGCACGGCATGCGCGGCAAGGGCGGGGGCGCCTATGAGGAGGCGATCAACGTTCCCCTGGTCGTGCGCGACCTGCGCGGCGCGGCGGCCGTCACGAGCGCGAGCACGCAGGAGCGCTCAGGCTTGACATCGAGCGTCGACTTCGCGCCGCTGCTGCTTGACATCGCCGCCGGCGACGGCGCCTGGCGCAAGGATCGTCACTACTCGCACATCGCCGATCGCCACGACCTGTTCTCGATGCTCTCGAGCGCCTCGGCCCCCGGTCGCGACTACGTCCTGCACGCCACCGATGAGACCGTCACCGAGTTTGCGATCGAACCGTATGCAGCCGATGCGCCGCTGCACGTCGTGGCGCTGCGTACCCCGACCGCCAAGTACGCGACCTACTCCAACTTCACGCCGGGCAGCATCAAAGAGGTGGCCGAAGGCCGCGAAGTCGAGCTGTATGACTACTCGACCCCCGCGGGTCGGATGGAGCTCGAAAACCTCGCAGGCAACAGCGCGCTCGAGGCCAAACTCAGCGCGCAGCTACGACGCGCGATCGTCGACGAGCTGCGAGCGCCGCTACCCAAGCGCCTGTACGCCACTCACAAGCGCGGCATCGCCGACTACTTCAAAACGGCGGCGAAGTCGGCGGTTAAGGCCACAGAACGGCGGCGCGAACGCTCTGAGCGAGAAGGTGGCGGCTTCGGCGAAGGTCAGTTCGGCGAAGGCCCGTCGAGCGCCTCGGCGCATCGCCGGGATCGCAGGCGCAGGCGACGGCTCGCGCGCCGGCATGGCTAGCACTCTCTAGGTGGAGCGCTCGGCGGCGCGCAGCCCGGCGAGCGACCAAACGGTGAAGATCGCGATCAGCGCCAGCGCGCAGGCGTAGGCAAGCAGCGTGTGTTCGTGCACGCCTGAGATCAACCCGCGCCCCGCGTTCAGGAAGGCGGTGGCGGGATTGACGCTCGCCACCGCATGAATCCAGCCTTTGAGCAGTGCCAGCGGCACGTACACCGGCGCCAGGAACAGGATCAGAAAGACGGGCGTCTGCATCAGCGGCCCGGCCTGGATCGAGCGGAAGCGAAACGCGACGCCGGCGGCCCAGCCGTAGCCGATCAACACCATCAGCGCAGCCAGTCCGTAGAGCCCGAACAGGTCGACGCCGCTGCCGCCGATCTGCATGCCGGCGATCAGCGCCACGCCGGTCACGACGGTGAGCGTGATCGCCGCCCGTGAGAGCGCCACGAAGGCGTAGCCCAGCACGATCCCGCGGCGGTTACCGGCGGCCAGCATCAGCCGCCGCGCAAAGCCGCTTTCGAAATCGAAGGCGATCGTAAAGCCGGTGAACAGCCCGGAGAACATCGAGGCCTGCAGCACCACGAAGACGAACTGGAAGGCCGTGTAGCCCGAGGGGAATTTGAAGCCGGGAACGTCGCCGAGGGCAGAGAGCCCGCCGGCGAAGCTGGCGAAGAAGACCAGCGGGAAGATCAGCGAGGGGATGAACAGGTCGGGGCGGCGCGTATAGGTGTGAAGTCCACGCCAGAGGATCGCGCGCGCAACGGTGTACATGCTGGCCTGTGAATGCTCGGGCTTCATGTGCGCTGAAGCCTCGTTCGCATGCCGCTGGCCGACAGCGCCAGCCCCAGCGCCAGCAGTCCGCCCGCCACCGCGAAGGCGCGCCATAGAGCGCTGGCGTCCCAGCCGAGGATGTAGATGCTGCGAAACCCCTCGATCAGATAGGAGATCGGATTCCAGGTGGCCACCGTGTGAAACCAGCCGGTCCTCAGCAGATTGCGCGGCAGGTTGCTGGAGGAGAGGAAGATGAACACGAAGAACAGCGGGAACAGTCCTTGGACTGCCTCCCCCGACCCCGTTCGCAGCGCGGCGAAGCAGCCGATCGCGCCAAAGCCGGTCGCGGCCAACGAGCCGAGCGCGATCAGCACGAACACGCCGCCCACCCCTGTCGCGATGCGCGCCCCGAAGGCCGCCCCGATCAGGATGTAGGCGCTCGACTGGATCGCGCCGAGCGCGGCCACCCCGAGCAGGATGCCGGCGATCAGCGAGGAGCGACGCATAGGAGTCAGCGAAAGCCGATTGAAGAAGCCGCTCTCGATGTCGGCGGCGAGGTTGGTGCCGGTGTTGATCAGCGAGAACATCCCACCCTGGATGAAGGCCACGGCGATCGCGAAGGAGATATAGGAGCGGGTCGGGAACCCGGGCAGCAGCGTGGCGGCTTTCAGCCCGCTGGCGTTGACGGCCAGCAGCATCGCGGGAAAGAAGATCACCGGGAACATCTGAAACGGCTGGCGCAGCGTCTTTAGCATCGAGCGCCGCGCCAGCGCCCAGATCTGTGTCGAGAGCCCGCCGCTCACGCGCTGACAGGCTCGGTCGGCGTTTCCTCGTCCTGCGTGTCCTCGTCGTGCTCGGCGGAGCCCTCCAGCGAACGCCCTGTCTTGGCCAGAAAGACGTCGTCGAGCGTGGGTGCGTGCAGGCGCAGGTCGGCGACGGCGATCCCCTCCGCATCGAGCGCGCGAATCACCTCAGCCAGGTCGCCCGAGCCCTCCGGCAGCTGCGCGGCCACGCCACCGGCCGAAGCGGCGGCGTCTTCACCGAAGCGGTGAAGCACGCCGGCCAGTCGCTCGCGATCGCCGGGGTCGCGCGGGATCGCCTCGACGGTCTGGCGGCCGATCTCGGCCTTCAGCTCGGTGGGAGTGCCCTCGGCGACGATCTTGCCGTGATCGATGATCCCGACCCGGTCGGCCAGCACGTCGGCCTCCTCAAGGTATTGGGTGGTCAAAAAGACCGTGACCCCCTCTTTGGCAAGGCGCCTGACCTCGTCCCACAGCGCGGCACGGCTCTGCGGATCAAGGCCGGTCGTCGGCTCGTCGAGAAACAACAGTCGGGGCTGGTGAAGCAGCGCCAGCGCCAGGTCCAGGCGGCGCTTCATTCCGCCCGAATAGCCGCCGACCTTGCGATCGGCCGCTTCGCTGAGCCCGACGCGGGCGAGCAGTTCGCTGCCACGCGCGTCGCGCTCCGCGCTGTGCAAACCGTGCAGAGACCCCTGCAGGCGCATGTGCTCGCGGCCGGTCAGGAACGGGTCCAGGGCGGACTCCTGTAGGGAAGCTCCGATAGCGCGCCTGACCTGCGCCCCCTGGCTTACGACGTCAAGCCCGGCGACGCGGGCGCTGCCGGCCGTTGGCGGTAGCAGCGTCGTCAGCACCAGCACCGTCGTTGACTTGCCCGCCCCGTTGGGTCCGAGAAAGCCGTAGATCTCGCCGGGCGCGACCTGCAGGTCGATTCCCGCGACCGCGCGCACGTCGCCCTTGAAGACCCTGACGAGCCCCTGCACCTCGATCCCGTTGTGTCCGTCGCGCATCGCCCCGAGGTTATAGCGCCGGGGTGGGACCGGGCGGCTGATCAGACGAGGATGTCCCCGGCCGAGTCGATGATGCGCAGGTGCTCGTCCACGCCGGCGATGCTCAGCAGTCGCTGCACCTGATCTGACCCCTTGGTCAGCGCGAACTCCTGACCGCGCTGACGTGCGCTCTCGTGTGCCGCCAAGATCACGCGCAGGCCGGCGGAATCGACGAACTGCAGCTCTCCCAGGTCGAGCACCAGGATCCCGCGCGAGCCGACATCGGCCTGTTCGATCCGCGCTTGCAACAGCGGCGCCGCAAGCAGATCAAGCTCCCCGTCGAGCTCGAGGATGACGCGGTCCGGCTCTGTGCGAACCTCGATGCGAAGGTGCTCCTCGCTTCCCACGTTAGAAATGGTAGCGACTCACCGCCGTGTCTCATCAAGTCGCAGGGCGAGCATCGCAAGGTCATCGCGCAGGCTGCCGCCGGCGTGCGCCAGCGCGCCATGCTCGATGTGAGCGAGCAGTCCGTCAAGGCTCAGCGTCGGCGCCTGCAAGCACAGTCGCCGCAGCCCCTGCTCGCCGAGCAGATCCTTGCCGTCTCGCGCCTCGGGCACGCCGTCGGTATAGAGCAGCAGCGTCTGCCCGCTTCCCAGTTCGCTGGTGGTTTCGTGAACCGAGATCGGGTCCAGCACCCCGAGCAGGGTGCCTGGCCTGCCCACCGGACGGCTTTTGCCGTCGCGATCGACGATCAGCGGCGGCGGATGTCCGGCCAGCGCGATGCAGAGGGACATGTTCTCGCCGCTTTGGCGCAAACGCACCAGGCAAACGGTGCACAGGTCGGCGTCGGCCGGCTGAGCCTGTAGCGCTCGGTGGAGCATGTCGAGCATCCGCGCCGGCGTATTCCCACTCAGCGCGGCCGCCCGCAGCGTGTGGCGCGCCAGGGCGGTAACTCCCGCGGCGCGCGGCCCCTTGCCGCAGACATCGCCGATAACGAGCATCCAGGAGTCCTCCTCGGCCGCAAAGACGTCATAGAAGTCGCCGCCGACATCGTTCAGCTCCCCCGCGGCGCGGTAGCGGGCTTGGACCTGCGCGCCTGGGATGGCCGGCAGCGACTCGGGCAGCAGCGCCTGCTGCAGCGTGTTGGCTATCTGGCTTCGCTGCGTGTAGAGCCGCGCGTTCTCAACGGCGGTGCCGGCCCGCCGCGCCAGTCGTTCGGCCAGCGGCAGATCCTCGGCGCTGAGCCTGCGGTCGTGCCCGGAGGAGACCAGCGTGATCGCGCCGGTCACGCGGTCGGCTCCGATCATCGGCACGATGATCACCGCGGTGGCTCCGATCGTGGCGAGCAGGCGCAGATGCTCGTTATCGCGGGCGTATTCGGCCAGAGCATCCGCCGGGATGTCGGTGTAGATGCGCGCTTCGCCGGTCCTGATCACCTCCGGCGTCCCGTTGGGCTCCTCGAGGGAGAGGCTGTACTCGCGGTTCAGCCGCTGCGCAAGCGCGACCATCTCGGGGTCGGGATGGTGAACGGCGACCCGTTCGATCTCGCCGTGCTCGCCCAGGACGTCGACCGCACACCAGCTCGCAACGACAGGCACGGCCAGGCGCGCCACGCGTCGCAGCGTCTCGCCGTAATCGAGCGAGGAGGCAAGCACGCGACTGGCCTCGGACATGAAGCTTTCGGCCAGCTGTACGCGCTTTACCTCGGTGATGTTCTCGAACACGTTGACGACGTAGAGAAGCTCGCCGCTGTCGGGGTCGAGCACGGGGGAGGAGCGGACGATGATCCAGCGCTCCTCGCCCGTGGCGCGGACGATGTTGCGCACGAGCAGCGGTTGGACCTGCTCGCCGGCGAACAGCCGCCGGCCGGGCATCGCGTCCAGCTCGAGCTCATTGCCCTGCTCGTCGAAGACGATGAAGTTGGTCATGATCTGTCCCGGCTGCGCCGCCATCAGCGCGGCGGGGTCCTCGACCTTCAAGAGGTCGGCCGCGGCCTGATTGGCGAAGACGGTGTGACCGTCGGCGTCCACAACGGTGATCGCCTCGGCCAGGTTGACGAGCACAGCTTGCAGTCGCCGCTCGGCGCGCTGAAGGTCCGAGTACAGACGCGCGTTGTCGATCGCAAGCGCCGAGCGGCGCGCGAGCTCGCTGACAAGCCCAAGGTCGTTTGGCGTATAGGGCGGGCTCTCGCCCAGCCGCAGCACCGACAGTGCTCCGACCGTGCGCCCGCGCGCCTGAAGCGGCGCCACGATCGCCGAGCGGTAGCCGTGGGAGATCATGAATCGAGCGTGCTTTGAGCCCTGCGCGAAGGAGTTCAGCAGGGCACCGCTCATCTGCTCGAGCAACACCGCCTCGCCGCCACGGATGACCTGCGCGACCGGGTGCTCTCCGCTGGGGTCGAGCGGATGCTCGACGCGCAGTCGCTCAAGTGCATCGGCCAGCCCCGGCTCAGCAGCGGCCACCGCAACGTCGCGAATCGAGCCGTCCTGGTCGAGCAGGTCAATGACGCACAGGTCGGCCAGCTGAGGCACCGTGAGCTCTGCGACCTGTCCCATCGTCGTGCTCGGATCCAGCGAACTGGCCAGCACTGCGCCGGCCTGCAGTAGCAGCGCCATGGCCATCTCGCCGCCGTCATGGGCGTCGCTGTGGCCTGGTTTCCCCTCGCGTGCGACCTGCTCTTGCATAGCTCGCTCCCACGTCCCGGCCGAGCCGATCTCCAAGCCCCTGGACGCGATCCTTGCAGTATCGCACCGGCGAGGCGCCGCGTGAGGGCGATTGGCTATGCGCGCGTAGAAATTTGCACCCGAACCGCGGTGCTCCCGGGCGAGGAGGCGATCTGGACACGGTCACACAGGCATCCCACGACCCACAGTCCGCGCCCGGTGAATTGATCGCGATGAGGTTGGCGCAATCCCGCCAGCGGGTCGGAGATATGACCCTGATCGCGTACCTCGCAGACGATCGCCGTCTGCGAGCGCCAAACGCTCAGACTGCCATGGCCGCCGCCGTGGGTGACGCTGTTGGTCGCCAACTCGTCAACGGCGAGAATCAAGTCCTCGCGGCGGCCGAGGCCGAGCCCGGCGAGCTCGGCCTCGATCCCAACCACGCGACGCACGGCGCGCAGAGATGAGCGCGAGAACTCCATCTCGGCGCTCACGGTCGAGCGCTACCAACGCCCGTACCAGCGGCGTGGTCCGCCGGCCGCCCCGCCGATGAAGAAGCCGATCGCCCACAGCAGCAGGGCGACGATCAACACGTACCAGAGGACGTGGACCGCGAACCCAAGCCCGCCGAGTAGGGCGAGGATGAGCACGAGAGCAACTAGAGCAACCATGTTCCATCTCCATTCCGATCACGCTCGCGCGGTTTTGCGCGACCGTCTCCTGGGCGCTCGATTACCCGTGCGAGCCGTGGCTAACCTCGGCCACACGGCTGTGTGTGCGGAGTCTCAGCGATGGTCGTGCATGCTCAGCGCGAGCGTCTCATGCGTCTCGCAAGCATCGATGTCGTGGCGGTCGGCGAGCTTCTCGATCACCCTGCCGAGCCCGTCCAGGTCCGAGGCGCCAAGGAGCCGCTGTCCGTGGCCTATTCGCAGCGGAGCGATGCTCAATCGCAGGTCTCGAGGCTGTACGCCGATGCCAAGGCTTACGTGCTGCTCGCAGACCGCCTGTAGGGCGTGCTCGGAGAGGGCATCGGCAAGCAGCTGCACGTCTGAGAGCCGGTCGGTGGAGAAGTGCGCGCGGGCCGCCAGCGTGTAGGCAAGACGCGGAAGGATCCTGCGGGCGAGGCTGACCGGCGCGATGCTGATGGCGGCCGCAAAGCGCGGCATCCCGGACAGGTCTAGGTCGGGCCCGCTGCGCAGTCGAGGACTGAGAGCACCGACTCCGCGGGCGAGGAACTCCATGCTCACTCGCGTACCTGCACCCGGCGGGCGGTCGATGCTCGTCCGTTGTGCGAGCGTGCGGATCACATGCAGCCCGATGCCGGGGCTTTCCGCGCCATCGTCGAGCGCCTGCTCCTCGATCCCAAGTCCGTGGTCGCGCACGCTCACTTGGATCGAGTCCTTGCCCAACTCGATCGCGACGTCCATCGCCCCCAGCTCGCCTTCATAGGCATGCAGGACGACGTTGTTACAAGCCTCGCTGACGGCGGTACGGATGTCGTTGAACTCGCCGGGATCCAAGTCAGCGCTGTCGGCCAGTCCGGCGAGCACCGTTCTGACCACGGCCACGTTCTCGGCCGTGTTGGCCAGGCTCAGGCGGACGTTCGAATGTTCGGCCATCGTTCTCATGCGCTCGCCGAGGAACCGTGAGCGTGTCTGCAGCGATCCGGACTCTGACAAGACGATACCCCGGGCTCTCTATGTCAAGCCGCGAGGTCAGTCGCCGTCGAGGCGCTCGCGCGTCAGCGCGCGCAATTGGTCGAGCGATCGCCGTAGCAGTCGCGAGATCTGCATCTGTGAGAGACCGACCTCGGTGGCGATCTCCGTTTGGGTCATGTCCTTGACGAAACGCATGTAAAGCATCGCGCGCTCACGAGCGGGAATGTGGCGCAGCGCGGCAACCGCGGTGGCATCGAGCTCGATCAGCTCGTAGCGCTCGTCCTCGCTGCCCATCGACTCGCCATAGGTCGCTCCCTCATCCTCGGCACCCGGACGCGGCGCATCGAGCGAGAGGCTTTCGTAGGCCTGGATCGCCTGCAGCGCGTCGAGCACCTGCTCTGAGTCGAGCTCAAGGTACTGCGCCAGTTGGTTGACCGTGGGCGCATGCCCGCGCTCGTTGGCAAGTGTCTCCTGCGCGTCGCGCACGCGCAGCGCACGCTCCTGGTCGCCGCGGGGCACATGTACCGACCAGCCGCAATCGCGGAAGTAGCGGCGCATCTCGCCGAGGATCGTTGGCACCGCGAAGGACGCGAACGCCGGTCCACGGGCGGGATCGAAGCGGTCGATCGCCTTGAGCAGTCCGAGCGAGGCGACCTGGAGCAGGTCCTCGAAGGGCTCAGAAGAGCGGTCGTAGCGGCGCGCGAGGCTGCGCGCCAGTGGCATGAAGCGCTCGACGAGCGCCTCGCGGGCGCTTGCGTCCTCGCGCTCTTGCCAGCGTGCGAACAGCTCGCCGATGTTCTCGCCGGTGCGTGTGCGCGTCGCCGTGCTCGAGGCGTGATCAGCGGTCGTGCCTGAAGCCATGTTCAAGATACCTCCGTCCCTTTTCCTCGGATTTCGCGGCCACAGTGGATAGCCCCGCCTTTTTGCTTGCTACCCCGGCTTGCAACGATCCATGCGTCGGGGGTCCATATAGAAGATCGGCTTTTGCTCGCGTATGGTGGGTAGCCCATGCCCATGCCCCGCTCATTGTGGAACGGCACGATCGTCTTCGGCCTCGTGCGGGTGCCCGTCAAGCTGCACTCGGCGACCGAGTCCAAGCGGATCGCCTTCAAAGAGCGCCACGCGCTCGACGGCGGCGCGATCGAACATCGGCGGGTGTGCGTGAAGGAGGGCAAGGAGGTGCCATACGAGCAGATCGTCAAGGGCTATGAGGTGTCCTGCGGCGAGTACGTCGTGCTCAGCAAGGAGGAGCTGGCGGTCGCGGAGGGTCCGTGGGCGCGTGTGGTCGAGGTCGATCATTTCGTCGCCGAGCAGGAGATCGACCCGATCTTCTACGAGCGCGCCTACTACCTGAGCCCCGGCAAGCTCGGCGAGGATGCCTACCGCGTGCTGCACGCGGCCCTGCTGCGCAGCGGCCGGGTCGGCATCGGTCGCTTCGTCTTTCACAACAAGGAGCATCTGGCGGCCGTGCGCGCCGTGCAGGACGTGATCGTGATGCAGACGATGCGCTTTGCCGATGAGATCGTCCCCGACAGTCAGCTTGAGATCCCGCGTGCCGCCAAGAAGGCGACCAAGCTCGAGATCGATACCGCGCAGCTCTTGGTCGATCAGCTTGACGGGAGCTATGAGCCCGATCGCTACGAGGACCGTTATCGCGACGAGGTGATGGCTGTGATCGAGCGCAAGGCGCGCGGCGAGGCGATCGAGGCGCCCGAACGCGAGGCGGTGACGCGCGAGGCGGACCTGCTGGACGTGCTCAAGCAGAGCATCGAGCGGCACGGGAAGCGCAAGGGCGGTGGAGGCCGTACACCGGCCGGCGGGCGTTCGCCGAGAAAGCCCGCGGCAGGTAAGCCGGCTGCAACCAAGTCGAGCAAGGCGACCAACGCAAAGCGCGCGCCGGCCAAGCGAGGCGGCAACTGATGGCCCGCCCGTTGTGGTCCGGTTCGCTCAGCTTCGGCCTGGTCAACGTGCCGGTGGCGCTGTTCAGCGCCGTGCGCGACATGGATGTCCACTTCAATCAGTTGCATGCTCCCGACGCCTCGCCGATCGAAACCAAGCGTGTCTGCGCGGCCGATGGCCAGGAGGTGCCTTGGGATCAGATCGCAAAGGGCTACGAGCTCGATGACGGCCGCTGGGTGCTGCTCAGCGACGAGGATCTGGCGGCTGCCGCCCCGCACAAGAGCCAGACGATCGACGTCGAGTGCTTCGCGCGCGAGAGCGAAATCGACCCCGTCTACTACGACCGTCCATACGTGCTCTGCCCGCGCGATGAGGCGGCCGCGCGCGCCTACGGGTTGCTGGGGGAGGCGATGGCCAAGTCAGGCCGGGTGGCGCTCGGGCGGTTCGTGATGCACGCCAAGGAGCACCTGGTCTCGATTCGCCCGCGCGGCGCGGTGCTGACGCTGACTACGGTGCGCTTCGCCGAGGAGGTGCGCTCGCGCGAGGAGATAGCCGAGGTGGTTGCGGCGGCCGCCGAGCCCAGCGTCGAGCAGATCGAGAACGCGGCGGCGATCATCGCCGAGCTAGAGGTCGCCTTTGACCCCTCTCGCTACAAGGACGAGCACCGCGCGCACTTGCAGCGGATCATCAAGCGCAAGCAGAAGGGCCAGAAGATCGTGGCGCCCAAGGTGACTGAGGAGCCCGCGAAGTCGGTGGCGTCGAGCGCGCCGGATCTGATGGGCGCGCTACAGGAGTCCCTTGCGCGGATTCGCGGGGAAGCGGGCGGGGGTGGCGCGGGCAAGAAGAAGCCGGCGCGGCGCAAGGCGCCGGCGAACGGCGACGCGGCGGGGACGAAGGCTCCCCGCGAATCCAGGTCGCGTCAGCCGAGCAAGCCGCGTCGCTGAATGCCGAATCTCGTCGTTCGGGATCAGGGGGCGATGCGCGTGTGGCGCCAGCTCTCGCCGATTGCATCCCGCTCGTAGAGCAGGCGGTCGTGCATGCGGTCCTCCGATTCGCTCCAGAACTCCAGAAGATTCGGCACGATCCTGATCGCCCCCCAGTCGGGCGGGCACTCGGGCGCCAGCTCGGTGACCTCCATAAGGTGAGCGTGACGATCGCGCAGTTCTTCGAGGTCCTCGATCGGCTCGCCTTGGCGGGAGACGATCGCCTGCAGTTGGCGCGAGAGCTCGCGCCCGGCGAACAGCTCGTCGGCCAGTGACCGCTCGGCGACCCGCGCTTCTCCGGTGGCGTGAAGCTGGCGCCCGAGCGTCGGCCAGTAGGCGAGCAGCGAGACACGGGGATTGGCGGCGATCTCGCGCGCCTTGCGTGTCCACAGCGCCGAGGTGAAGACGAGCGCGTCGGCCTCCACGCGCTTGAGCTGGACGATGCGGGTGGAGGGTTGTCCATCCTCGCCGACGGTTGCCAGTGCGATCGCGTCGGGCTGGGGGATATCAGCGGCGCGGGCGTCCTCCAGCCACTGCTCGAGCAGGCGGAGAGGGCCGATGGACGGAGTTTGCGGTAGCGACATGCCGGATAGTTTGCCCGATGTGCCGGTGAGCGCCCGCATGCCCGAGCGCTTCGCGGCGAGGCTCGTAGGGGCTGCTCAGGCTTTCGTCGTGGCCTTTTCGGCCGGCGTCGGCTTGGGGATCGTGCAGCTTTTGCCGCCCTTGCCTTTGTGCACCGGCGAGCACCCCAGCCCGCCGAGCCCGTGCTCGACCTCGTAGAGCAGGAAGGTGTTCGGCGTGTGGGGGAAGCTGTTATCCGCGCCGTAGCCGATCACATAGCTGTCGCCGTTGCGCATGACGTGCGCGGCCGGGTTGGCCAGCGGCTTGCCGTTTAGGTAGAAGTGCAGGTGATCGCCGCCAAGGCCGGTCAGCCCGCCAACTTGGGCCGGGCCGAGCTTGACGCCCCACACGGCGAAGAAGTCCCCAAGCGTGAACGGGTAGGAATGGGGCGCCTCCATGTGGATGATCCCGGTGCTGTCGTGCGTGTGCAGGCTGGTCTCAAACCCCTTGCTCACTTCGATGCCGATGTCTTTCGGCACCGGCGAGAGCAGCCCATCCACGTAGACGTGCAGCATCGCGTGGATATGGAAGTTTTCGTGCCCGCCCGCGGGTATGCCGATCAGCTTCAGTCGTTCATGCAGGTGCGCGTATTCGGGCTTCCAGGGCGGTTGGCTGGTCTGTAGCCCCGGTCCGGCGATCGTCTTGCCGGGTGGGGGATCGCTGCTCGAGCCGCAACCGACGGCGAGAGCCGCGACGGTCATGAGGGTCGCGAATAGGGCGGGCAGGGCGCCGTGAGCCGCTGCCCGGGTTGGTTGGTTGCCCGTGGACATCGAGCAAGCAAGGGTAATCCGCGGGCCTTCGATGTTCAACTGGGAGCGGCCGCGCTCATGGCGGAATTGAGATCGTGATGACGCGTGTTTATGCTTGTGGGCCTCCGCGCTTATGTCGACCCAACTGGCTACCGATACCGACGCTGCTTCCAAGCTAGGCCGAGCGTTCGCCGAAGCGTTGAGCCGCAAGCGCTTCGATGACGCGATCGCGCTGCTGGACGACGAGATCGAGTTCCGTGCCCTGACGCCCCGGCGCAACTGGGAGGCCTCAAGCCCGGCGGAGGTAGGCGAGATACTGCGCCAATGGTTCAGGGACACGGTTCTGATCGAAGAGGTCGCCTCGATCGAGACCGACTCGGTCGCCGATCGCCGGCGAGTCGCATATCGCTTCCAGGGCGAGAACGAGGACGGCCCGTTTGAGATCGAGCAGCAGGCCTACTACTCCGAGCGCGACGGCCGCATAGTGTGGATGCGGGTCCTGTGCTCGGGCTATCGCCCGCGCGGGTAGTCGCTCAGCAGGCGACGAACAGCGCCAGCTCCAACCACTTGAAGCGACAGTCGACCTGGTCAAAGCCGGCGTCGCGCAGCCATTGCAGTTGCTCCTCGAGGCCCGCGAGTCGGTCGCTGGGATCGTCCCGCGGGCGGCCGATGGCGTGGCGGAAATGCTCATGCAGCTCCGGGGTGGGGGAGGTGACGATCTCCAGGTTGACCAACACTCCGCCGGGTCTGAGCAGTTCGCGGATCTCGGCGAAAAGCGAGCGCTTGCGCTCGTCGGGTATGTGGTGAATGGCAAGGGCGGAGACGATCGCGTCAAAGCTGTTGCTCTCGGCGGGCAGCCGTTCGTTGAGATCGTGTCGCAGCAGCTCGATCGAGGGGTTCTCGGCGAAGCGTCGCTGGGCGCGCTCCAGCATGGGGATCGAGTCGTCGATCCCGACCCCGTGGGCCGTCGGGTGTCTCTCTCCGACGAGCGCCAGCAGCCGCCCATCGCCCGTGCCAAGGTCAAGGAAGCGCTCCACGCGCTCGGGTAGTGCTTCGAGCAGCAGCGACTCGGCGAGATCTCGATGCGGAACCTCGCGGCCGAGGTAGTTCTCGATCCGCTGCGGGTTTGACCACTCTCCGGGCATAATTGCGCCCATAGAATCAGATGAGGCTCCCGAGCCCGTGGATGGCAGCCGTGCCGAGCACCACCTCGAGCTCGGGTCGTGGGTATTCGCTGGCGGGTTGCATCCGGCCGGCACAGCCACCGTGGTGCGGGCGGGGGACGGCGGCGTGGTGATGACCGACGGGCCGTTCGCCGAGGGCAAGGAGTACATCGGCGGCTTCTGGGTGATCGCGGTAGCCGATCTCGACGCGGCGCTGGCCTGGGCGCGGAAGGCCACAGTTGCCTGCGCTCTGCCCGTCGAGGTACGGCCGTTTCACGACGAGCCGCCACGCGACTGACCGCCCACGTGCCCGCGCCGGCGCACCGCGAGATCGAACGTGTATTTCGCGAGGAGTACGGCCGTGCGGTTGCCGTCCTGGTCCGTGTCTTCGGCGACATCGAGATCGCCGAGGAGGCGGTCCAGGACGCGTTCGCGGTGGCGCTCTCGCGCTGGGCGCAGAGCGGGTTGCCGCCGAGCCCCGCGGGCTGGATCATCAGCACGGCACGCAACCGGGCGATCGACCGTTTGCGCCGCGAGTCTTCGCGCGCGGATCGTCACGCACAGGCGGCTTTGCTGCACGCCGAGGAGGAGCCCCTGGCAGAGGAGGGCGCCGTGCGCGACGAGCGTCTGCGCCTGATCTTCACCTGTGCTCACCCATCGCTTGGCGTGAGCGCACAGGTCGCGTTGACGCTCAGGCGTTGGCGCAGCTGATGCCAGACGAGCCTGAGGTAATCGGGCTGCTCGCGCTGATGCTGCTGATCGAGGCGCGTCGGCCCGCCCGCACGACAGGGGAGGGCGAGATCGTCTTGCTGGCCGAGCAGGACCGCGGCCTGTGGGATCGGGCGCTGATCGCCGAGGGTCAGACGCTCGTCCGCCGGTGCCTGCGGCGCGGTCAACCCGGGACGTATCAACTACAGGCGGCGATCAATGCTGTTCACAGCGACGCGCCCACGGCGCCTGCGACCGACTGGTCACAGATCCTGCAGCTCTATGACCAGCTGTTGGCGATCGCGCCAAGCCCGGTCGCCGCGCTCAATCGTGCCGTTGTCGTGGCCGAGTTGCAGGGGCCGGATGCCGCGCTTGAGCTCCTAGACGATCTGGACTTGGGCGACTACTACCTGTTTCACGCTATTCGCGCGGACCTGCTTGGACGTTTGGGACGTTGCGATGACGCGAACCTGGCCTACGAGTCTGCGCTGGCGCTCACCGAGAACGCGAGCGAGCGTGAGCTTCTGCGGGGCAAGCGGCGCGCGCTGTTACGTCCCAGATGAGTTCGGTGGACTATCCGGTGCGTTCCCTACAATCGTGTGTGTGAGTACTCGGTCCGTAGCTGTCGCACCCATGAGCGCACCGGCAGTCGCCGCTAGCCGTATGTATGCGATCGCCTTTGACATGGATACCAAGGAGATGGAAGCCAGGTATGGCAGTCCAAACTGGAGGCATGGTTACGCCGAGATAGGGGAGATCCTCCGCACCCACGGCTTTGACGATCATAAGCAAGGCTCTGTCTACTTTGGCGATCGAGACCGAGTCACTGCCGTGACATGCGTGGTCGCTGTTCAGGATGTCGCTCAGCAGCTGCCCTGGTTCTCCGCATCGGTACGCGACATCAGGATGCTCAGGATCGAGGAGGAAGACGACCTCGCGGTGGCTTTGGAGAGGGTCGTGCCCGCGCCAACTACTGGACAACTGTTCGAGGCCCCGAAGCTGGTCGAGTAGGCACGATTCACGCCACCCGTGGCCGAGCAAGCCGCTACGGTGCGTGACCGTAGAGTTTCGAGCAGGACGTGTGGGCGTCTGGTTGGCCGGGCGCGTGTCGAAGAACGGGAGGGCGCGCACATGAAGGCAGCGGTTATCCGTCAGAACGGCGGGCCCGAGGTGCTCAGCTACGAGGATGTGCCCGACCCCGAGTGTCCAGAGGGTTGCGTGGTCGTCGATGCCGAGGCGATCAGCATCGAGGGCGGCGATCTGCTCGCCCGAGCGGCGGGGGATCTCCAGGCGGCGCCACACATCGTCGGCTACCTGAGCGCCGGCGTTATCAGCGAGGTTGGCGGTGGCGTCGAGGGCCGCGCGCTCGGCGATCGGGTGGTCGCTCTGAACGCGGCGGGATCGCATGCCGCCAAGCGGGTGGTGCCGGCGGCGATGACCTGGCCGATCCCGGCGGGACTGGACGCGGCCCGCGCGGCATGCGTGCCGGTCGCGTTCGGCACAGCCTACGAGTGTCTGTTCACCGCCGGCAAACTCGCTGAGGGCCAGACCGTCCTGATCCATGCCGGCGCCGGCGGTGTCGGCATGGCCGCGATCCAGCTTGCCAAGCGCGCGGAGGCGGTTGTGATCTCCACCGCCTCCCGCGAGGAGAAGCTCGAGCGGCTGAAGGCCTTCGGGCTCGATCACGCGATCAACTACGCGAGCGAAAGCTTCGTTGAGCGCGTAAGCGAGCTGACCGACTCGCGCGGGGTGGATGTCGTGCTCGATTCGATCGGCGGGCAGAATCTCGTTGACAGCATTGGCGTGCTCGCCTACCGGGGAGCGCTGGTTAGCGTCGGTGTGGCCGGACGGGCGGGCTCGCAGATCGAGGCGCGGTCGCTGTGGACGCGCAACAACTCGCTGCACGGTGTCTTTCTCGGCGGCGCGCTGTTGGCGGAGTACACACGCGTGCATCCGATGATCGGCGAGATGATCGAGCGTGTGGCAAGCGGGGAGCTGACGGTGGAGATCGATCGCACGTTCGCGCTCTCTGAGGCCGCCGCCGCGCACGAGTACGCAGAGAGTCGGCAGGCGTTCGGTCGGGTCGTGATCGAGCCCTAGCGATTTCGTCGATGGCGGCTAAAGACTACGCTTCCGGGCACGTCGAGCCGTCCGAGCGAACTTAGGCCGAGGGGGCGCCTGGAGCTGCTGCAGGCTCGGGGCGCAGCACTCGTGTCCCCCCGTCGGGCGAGACCTCGATCATCTGCTTGGAGCGACGGCGATTCGCCCTGCAGCGGGAATCAGAAAGGCGCGCCGAGAAGCTCGACCCGGCCCTCGGCACGCGCGAGGCGAGCGTCGGTGCTCAGCAGAGCGGACGCGTCAAGCGTCGCTGCCAACTCAACATACAGTGCGTCGACGAGCCGTAGGCTCTCGCGGCGCTCCCAGGCACCTTTGAGCAGTCCGGTCAGCGGGTGGCGTTGGATCGGCGCGAGCTCGAGCTGTTCGAGCGCGGTCGTCACGGCTCCCTGATCGATCTCGCCGGCACGGTGCAGGCGCCCGAGCGCTGAGAGCACCTCGGCATCCAGGTGGGCGGGCGCGTGCAGATCTTCTCCGCGCAAGCGCGCGCGGACGGCCAGTCCGAGCTCAGTGCCGAGCAAAGCCTCCACGAGCGCGGAGGCGTCGATCACCAGCATTTCAGCGCTCGGCACGCTCGCCGAGTTCGTTGCGGCCCTGGTCGATCGCCGCGAGCACGCTCTCGTGGGACACGGTAACGGCCGGTAGGCGCTCCAGGCTGTCGAGCCAACGGTCGGTCTTGCCGCGCGCCAGCGCGCTCCCCACCGCCTGCTGGGTGAGCTGTGAGATGTTCAGCTCGGCCGTGCGCGCTTCACGCGCCAGCTCGTCGGGCAAATAGACGTTCAGGCGAGCCATGCGCATAGTATACACACTCACGGCTCAACTGAGTTATCGTGACGAGCTGTGCGCCGTGGGCTGGCCGGCGGCGTCGCATCGCGTGCTGCGCAACGGATAGCCTTTTGCAGAGAACAAATGGCTGACACCACCTGCCACATGTCGATCTCCCTCGACGGCTTCGTCGCCGGGCCAGATCAAAGCCGCGAAAGCCCGCTCGGCAAGCGGGGCCGCGAGCTTCACGGCTGGCACCTTGGCGACGAGCGCGCGAACGAGGCGGACGCCGCCGTCGCACGCCGTTTGCTGCGACCCCGCGGCGCCTACATCATGGGCCGCAACATGTTTGGTCCGATCCGCGGCGAGTGGGACGAGCAGTGGTCGGGCTGGTGGGGGCCCGAGCCGCCCTACCACGCGCCCGTGTTCGTCCTGACCCATCACGCTCACGCGCCGATCGAGATGGAGGGCGGGACGACGTTTCACTTCGCCACCGACGGCTTCGACGCCGCCTACGCCAAGGCTCGCGAGGCCGCCGGCGCAGAGGGCATCGACATCGCGGGCGGCGCCTCGACCGTCCGCCAAGCGCTGCTGGCGGGCGTCATCGACGAGCTCTGGCTCGACATCGTCCCCGTTCTACTCGGATCCGGCGAGCGGATATTCGACGGCGTCGCCGAGTTCGATTTCGAGCCCGACGAGGTCCTCCACTCCCCGTTGGCGACGCACATCCGCTACCGCCGGGCGGGATGATGCTCAGGGAATCTCTCCTCGGGTGAGCATCGCTACGTAGTGCTGGATGTGTCGGGCGCGGGTCTCGCTGCGCTTGGCGGTCGTGACCCGATAGAGGACGCGGTAGCGGCTCTGGGCGGGTAGGAGCTCGAATGCTCTCTGCGCGCCAGGGGTCGCGGTGAGCGCGGCGGCGAGCTCCGCGGGGACCTGGATGCTTGCTGGGCCCGCGTAGGCAGAGTCCCATCTGCCGTCGGCCTTCGCGCTTTGGACCTCGGCGAGCCCGGCGGGGTGCATCCGGCCTTCGGAGAGGAGTCGCTGGATGTGTGCGACGTTGCGCTTTGACCAGGTGCTGCGAGCCCGGCGAGGGGTGAAGCGCTGGTGGTAGACGCGCTCGTCGTGGCGGCGTAGCTGCCCGTCGATCCAGCCGTGGCAGAGCGCCTCGTCCAGGGCCTGCTCGTAGCGCAGGCTCGTCGGCCGGCTGGTTCCCTTCTTGGCGAGTATCAGCCAAACACCGTGCTCTTGCTGGTGGTGCTCGGTCAGCCAGTCCCGCCAAGCGTCAGCGTCCTCGACGAGCAGCAGCGGAGGAGGCTCAACCGGCACGCACCCAGTTTGCCATGACCCGCGCGCAAGAGCAGCAGGTCGGGAGCGGGGCTACAGGCCGCCGTGATACGCGGCACCGTCGTGGTCTTTGAGGCTGGCATCCGGGATCCGCGACGCCGCAACTACTACTTCGTGCGCGCAAACAAGACTCTTGCGAATTCGGAAAAGTGGTCGAACTGGACGATCGGGGACTTGGAGGTGCACGACCATCAAAAAGAACCCCGCCAGAGAGGCCCGGAGGCCCGTCGGCGGGGAGTAATGAGACTCAACCGTAGCCGCTCTGGTCTTGGAAAGCAAGGTATGAACACAACTCGCAACATATCGCTCAACGACATAGCTCCACGATCTCGCCTAGTGTCCAGACGTGGTCCTCGACGCTTGCGGCCACTACCCGCCTACGGGTAGTGGGTCAGTTTGGTTGTGACCGTGCGGATGGTCTAGCTTCGCTCGGTCAATAACCAGCGGCCCCGACGACAGCTCTAACTGCCGCCGGGACCTTGAGCACAGGAGGCCAGCTCCCATGCCCGCAGCCTAATCCAATGGTCGCCGCCGACAACGGTCACGATTGGGGTGTCATGCACCGCTTGCTTGATCCGGACGATCAGCGGCCGTGGTCTGTCGAGGAGCTTGTCCGTGACCGTACCGATCCGGGCATACGCCCCGAGCACACGCTCGACGCGATCAACCGACTGGTCGGTGTCGGGTTGATCCATCGCACGGCGGACGGCCTTATCTTTCCCACGCGGGCGGCGCTGCACATGGATCAGATCGTCGCGTGAGCGCCATCCGAAGGTTCCTAAGCAGGCGGCGACTCGGCATCTTCCGCGTCGCCTTTGCGAGCGTGGAGGGCGTCGCTATCGGACTGGCAGCGAAAGCCCCCATCGTGGCGATGGTCTACTTCTGCGTCATCGTCACGGCGATACGACTCCGGTTGGAATCCCGGCTGCCGTAGGACCTGCACCTCGGAGCGCGACGTCGCACTCAAGGACGTGACACTGCACATGCTATGTTTAGAATGCTTGACCGGTCAGGCAGGCAGTTGGTGCCCGACCATGATCGACAACGGTAGGATAGCCGCGCAGCCAGGAAGATCCCGAATGGACCCGCGCTTCCGATCACTACTAGTGGCCCTCGTGCCACAGCCAACGCAAATGCCTCCCCCGGCCTTCGACCGGGAGGCTCTGCAGGTCGTGTTCGCGGAGATCACAAGGGAGTATCACTATCAGCAATTTGGGTTTCTTCCCAGCGGCCGAGGGGCGCAATTCCACAACGGCGAGGAGGACGCTGTAGAACTGCGGCCCGCTCTTCTCCAGATCCAAGCGAAGATGAACGACCAAGACTTGCTCACGGCTCCGATGGCAGTCGACAAGGTCAACCGAATCTTCGAAATCGCGGCGGAGCATTTGGGCCTCGCAGCTTTCATTCAGTCGGCCATTCAGATCGTGGCGTCCGCTGACGCGCCCGAAGGTGACGCCAAGGGATTCGCTGAGGCGCATCTGCTGCACGATGCGGAGCAATCCGTAGTTCTGGGAGATGGCTACTTCGGCGGCGGCGTCAGGTTCCGTCGCTTGATAGGGCCGCCGCCCGAAGGCGAAGATAACCTGAGCATAGAGCCGGACGTAAACGACAATACGCTTCTATTCGTTGACTTTCAGAGCACGCGCATTGCAGTACGCGAGACAATCTCGCTCGAAGAGATGTCTAAGCGTGTTACTGCGGCTTTCGAGTTCGTGTCGCAGCCCACGATGCGGCTGTTGGAGCGCCAAGGTTAGGAGATCGTCATGCCAGCATTCAATACTTCGCTGCTTTCTATTGAGCCTGGGATAGATCCGTACACTTTCTATCTCCAAGGTCCTATGAAGGGCCGGGGACGTCCCGATGTGTACGGTGAGGAACTACCTCGGGTGGACGAAACACTAGTCCTAGATCCACGTTTCTATGGGGTTGGACCTGCTAACCACATGGAGACCAATCTCCCGGCCGTTAGTAGCTGGCTGGCCCCTGAAGACTATCTCGGAGAAACGCCTGAGACCGTTTTTCGGTCGGATCAAGTGACGGCCGAGGCCGTTAGCCTCGCCTGTCGGCCAGTGATCGAGATCACTGATGAGCAGGCACAGCGACTCCTGCGGTTCCAACAGCGGAGGGCGTCGGGACGGTAGGCATCGCTAGATGCCCGTTATTGAGGGCGAGCTTCTGACATGTACCGAGTCCGCCGAGGAGTGCCTAGAGCTAGCTTCGTTCTCCTGTGGCGACAAGCGCTATATGTATGAAGAAACGGTTGAGCGACTCGTTGAGCACTTTCGAGAGGGTCGTATTACGGGGGCGACATTGAGGGTCACGCGAGAGATGCCATCAGCAGCCCTTGTTGGCCTGAGCATCATTGAGTTGAGGGCCGGACCGTGTATTCGGCACCGCTTGATCCCAGAGGACGAGTACAGAGACGCCGCATATGCCCACGTAATTACGCTGAGCGCTGAATATCGTGGCGGTTATAGATGTCTAGACGGAACCCCCGTCAGCGACATTATCGTGATGGAGGCGCTCCGCTACATCCGGGAGACAGAAGGGACAATGCCTGTGGTTCAAGCACTGATTGAGCCCGCCAACGAGCTGAGCCGCGACATGTGCTTCCGCAATGGGTTCGAACAGCCATTCGTGACGAGTCCCGACCTCCTCTATGTTCGTCACCCGGACGTCGAGGTACCATGATGAAGATGCCAGACCGGTCAGGCACGGGCAAAAGGCCACGCGACCCAAATCAGCTCGCGAAGCTCATAGTCGATATCGCGGTGGGCGAGGCGACTGATCAAGAGGTTGAGCCACGGCTCGTAAAGGACCCCGCAGCGGTGGCACTTGGCCGTCGTGGCGGACTCAAGGGTGGTAAGGCAAGGGCGGAAAAGCTGACTGCGGCAGAGCGTTCCGCCGCTGCGAAGCGGGCCGCCCTCGCGCGCTGGCACCCACCTAACTGAACTTCCGTCCGACCGCTCACGCATAATGTTCAGTATGAATCGGCTGAGCACAGAGCGCCGCGCGCAGATCCTCTCAATGCTCGTGGAGGGCAACAGTCTTCGCGCGACAAGCCGCATGACTGGCTGTTCGATCAACACCGTCTCGAAGTTGCTACTCGACGTGGGCGACGCCTGCGCGGCCTACCAAGACAAGACGCTGCGGGACCTGCCGTGCAAGCGCATCCAGGCCGACGAGATCTGGTCGTTCGTGTACGCCAAGGCGAAAAACGTGCCCGAGGACCGTAAGGGCGAACGGGGCATCGGCGACGTGTGGACGTGGACCGCGATTGACACCGATACGAAGCTCGTGCCTTCTTGGCTGGTCGGGCAACGCAAGTTCGAGGACTGCTGGACATTCCTATCCGACCTGCGCGAACGGATGGCTGGCCGGATCCAACTCAGCACAGACGCTCACGTGTCCTACCGAACAACCGTGGGTCTCGTGTTCGGAGCGAAAGATATCGACTGGGCGCAGCTCGTCAAGCAGTACCACGCCATCCATCGCGGGGAAGGCCGCTACAGCCCGCCCGTCTGTATCGGAGCCGAGAAGCGACCGCGACTCGGAGATCCCGACCCGGCGCACATCAGCACGAGCTACGTCGAGCGCCAGAACCTCACCATGAGGATGGGTATGCGCCGGTTCACGCGGCTAACGAACGGATTCAGCAAGAAGCTCGACAACCACGTCGCCGCAGTAGCAATCCACTTCATGCACTACAACTTCGCCCGGCCACACAAGAGCCTCGCCAATCCTTACCCGCGCACTCCCGCGATGGCCGCAGGCATCGCCGATCACATCTGGACGCCCGAGGAAATCGTTGAACTTTCAAACTGAGACACTACCCTACTACGCCCGATAATGTATGTTATGTAAACCAACAAGGGAAAGCCTGGCAGAGCACCAAGCCCTCGCGCCACCCCAACCCCGCAGGCCAGAACCCGCTTTTCCTCGCGCCCTCCCGGTAGTAGCATCGAAAGAGCGATGCTCTGGTCGTTGCTCATTACGCTTGCTCTCGTTAAGCTCGCCGTCGCCTCGATGATGCTTTGGCTGCCGTTTCGCACCGACTCCGCCGTGATCGCCACCGAGGACCCGCCGCGCGAGGACTCAAACGACGACGAGGACGGCGGAACGAAGGTGCTGCGCGAGGAGACGCCTGATCCACATCCGCGCCAACCTCGGCCACGGCGGCCCCGACGCGGACCGCACGGATCGCCCTCACCGGGAGCGCCACGGCGCGTTCGAACGGAGTTCTCGCGGATACGCGTGCGCTCACGCCACGTCCGCGCCGACTGACTGCAGACTGCGCCTACGAAGCCGGTGCTCAGCGGTTGCGCTTGCGCTGCTGCCGGGCGGCCTTGGCTTTGGCGCGGCGCTTGCGCAAACGCACGGCGCGGGCCTCGGCGACGCCCGCCGGCGCCAACAGGTCGCCCGCGGGAGTCACACGGCGGGCATCGCGGAGAATTAGAAACGCGATAGTCGCGAGCACGGCCCCCATGACGATCAGGATCGGCAGAATCACGCTCGAGGAGAGCGCGCCGGTGGATTCGCTGGCCACGGTTTTTTTGGCGGCGGTCTTCGTCGTGGCTTCTTCTTCGCCGCTTTTTTCGGTCAGTTTCGAGAATGCACTGCCCCCACCCGCTTCCGAGCCGGCGGCGCCTCCCGCCGCCGCTCCACCGGTGGCTGAACCCGCAGCTCCTTTTTGCGCCTGCGCTTTCGCCAGCGCTTCCTGAACCTGCTTCTGTAGCGCCGGGTTGTTGGCGATCGGATTGCTCGCCGTGGCCGCCCAGGCGCCCGCCACCGGGATGGCGATCCCGACGCTCAGGCTGAGCGCGGTAAGGGCCGCGAATGCTGTTATGTGCCGGCGGATCGCTCGCATTGGTCTCCTTGAAGCAGAGCAGCGAGAATAGCGCCTGGCAGACCGCGCGACTACGTACGGGTCGCTCTCCTTAGAATGGTCGCGATGGCTCCCAAGCAGCGACAGGTCCGGATCGAGCAGCGCGGCGCCCAGCAGGCGATCGAAGCGCTGGAGACACGCACCGACGAGGAACTGGAGGCGGAGACGAAGTACAGGTCCGCGGCCCTGGCGATCCTCGGTGCGCGGGCCTCCGAGCGCTTCGATGCGAAGGCGGCGCGCAGCTACTTCCAGCGTGCGATCGCCGCGGCGCGCCCGCAGGAACGGATGCAGCTGCGGCGGATGGCGGACGCTTCGCTGGCGCTCGCCGAGCGGCGCGCGGGCGATCTGAAGGACGCCGTCACGCGCCTCGGGCACGATGCGCCAAGCGGACGGCAGATGCTTGCGCTGCGCGCGATGGGTCTGCTGATACCGCCGGCGAGCGCCGGCATCCTCGCGCGTGTGCGCGGGATCCTCTTGATTATCCTCTTGATCGTCGCGCTGCTGGCGATAGGGCTTGGCATCGTCGAGCTTGTCTCTCTCCCCTTCGGCGGCCTCGGGTTGGCGCCGGGCATCCTGCTCGGGCTGTTCGTGGCGATTGCCGCGATCGCGATCGTCGCGATGGTCGGCCGCCGTCGCCGCGACCGCGCTGCCGCTCAGGCCGGCGC
>JBOGXY010000093.1:0-21465 GCA_050696495.1 Solirubrobacteraceae bacterium | reverse complement strand
CACCTAGCGCAGGTGCGTGCGCGGCCCGCTCTTAGCGACCCACTTGGACACAGCCCATCCCAGCACTCCTACTCCGGCAGCCGCCGGTAGCGACGCGTCTCCGGGTCGCGCTCGAGCAGTCCGGCCGCCACGAGGGTGACGACGTAGCGATGCACGGTGCTGGTGTTCAGCTCGAGCTCCTCGGAGATGTCCTTGATTCCCAGGTCGCGATCTTCGCTTGAAAAGCAAGACAGGACGAGCAGGCCCGCCAGCAGCGATCGCGACAGACGGCGATTGTCTTGCAGCGCTCGATAGCGTGCGCTCATCGCCTGGCGGGCCAGCGAACCGCCGAGGTCGCGCCCGGCGACCATCGAGGAGACGCTGGGGGCCGACCCGCCGCCGAGCGCGGCCCGCAAGACGTGGTCCACCTGATTGCTCGAGAGCGTGACCGACACGTTCTGCTGCTGAGCCTCGGCCTCGCGCTCGCTCGCGCCCGCACTCTCGCTCATCCCGGCGCCGCCTTTCCTCTGAGCGGGAACTCGACGACGTTGTCACGCTCGGGAGAGACCCCAGAGGGCACAAGCAGGCGCCCGTCGCTGAGCGAGCCGATGCGATGGGCGTGGACCATCGAGGGCATGTCGGGCACGGTGATCAACACGGCCAGCCACTCCTGCTCGGCCGCCCCGCGCAACAGACCCATCACCTCCTCGCGCTGGAGCACGTCCAGGTTTGCTGTCGGATCGTCTACGACCAGCAGGCTCGGCCTGCGCACCATCGCGTGGGCAATCGAGACGAGCGTGCGCTCGCCGTCGGTCAGGTCCTCCCAGCGACCGTTACAGCAGTCGGCCACGCCGACCTGCGCAAGCGCTTGGGCAGAGCGCCGCCGCGCATGCTTGAGCGTGTGGCTTTTCAGCAAGGGGAGCGCCACATAATCGAGCATCTCAAGCTCATCGCTCTCCGGGCCCGAGCGACGTGCCCATCCGATCTCCTCGCGCAGCAGCCGCACCATCTCCGTTTTCGACCTCGCGTGAAGATCGCGGCCCTTGAAGTTGATGGTCCCATCGTCGGGTGCCTCCAAACCGGCGGCCACCTTCAGCAGGGTCGTCTTGCCAGAGCCGCGCTGACCCCAGACAGCCACGCACTCGCCGGTGAAAACCGACAGCGAGATGTCCTTCAGGACGGTCGTCTCGTGCGGTCCACGCCAGTAGCTCTTGCTCACGCAGTCGAGTGCAAGGCAGTCAGACGAGCTCAAGCGAGCCTCGCTCCCATTGCGCCGCCGTCCGTGCCGGCCTGAGCTTGCTGGAGGGCCCGAGCGTCCTCGCCGCCCCGCACAGCGGGAATCTCCCGCGAGGAGCGAGGCCGCTGCTTACCATCGAGCTTGGCCATGATCGCGCTCACTCGTTGAAGCCATTCGACCCGCGCCTGTAGCTGGCGCACCTCGGCGTCGCGCACGAGCAAGCCCGAAATCTCTGTCCAGGCAAGCCCATCCGAGCGAGCGCGCACCGACTCGGAGGGCCTATCCAGTCGCTTGAGCGCTTGGATCCGCGCAAGGCACTGCTGCTCCTGAGCGCGGGCGGACTCGATCAACGCCGGAAGGTCGCTCGGGCGCGAGAGCGCCAACTTCATGTTCAGCTCGTCGCGCACGTTCGCGAGCGAGCTGGTGCACAGCATCCAGCGATCGAACTGCTCGCGGCCCTCGTCGGTTGCCTCGTAGATGGTGCGCGGCGCGGCGCGCTCCGGAGCCCGCTCGGAGCGGTTGCCCGCCAGCGAGCCGGCCGATCTGACCAGGCCTTCGACGCGCAGCTGGTCAAGCGCCGAGTACACGCCCGTCGGGGCAAAACCTGACGAGCCGAAGCGCTCGCGCAGGCGGCGCGCCAGGTCATACCCGTAGCCAGGACGCTCGATCACGAGGCCCAGGACAGCGTGCTTGGCCGACATCCCCTAGTGCCTCAAGTGTGAAGCTCGGTCGCCATCTCGACACAGTATGCAAGATTGGACGGAGATATGCCCCCTTTACGGAACGATTCCAATCAACAGGTGGTTTTCAGGCTGCCGGCACAGGACCGCTCCGGTGCGTGGGACCGTCCTCGCCCACCTGCTGTGAGCGACGCGATACGAAGCCGGGAAGCTCGAAGGCGACGCGGGCGCCACCCTCCGGCGAAGTCATAGCGACCGCACGACCGCCGTGGGCCTCCGCGATGGCACGCACTATCGCCAAGCCCAGCCCCGTACCGCCGGAGGCACGATCGCGTGCCGCATCGGTGCGATGGAAGCGATCGAAGACCCTCTCTCGCTGCTGCGGCGGGATACCCGGACCATCGTCCTCGACGGCCAGCTCGATTCGTCCCGCGCCAAGCTCGCGAATGCTCAAACGCACCAGTCCGCTGCCCTCGCGGGTGTGCTCGATCGCGTTGGCGATCAAGTTGCGCAGCGCCTGGGCCAGCCGGTCCGGATCTGCCCGCAGGATGCCGGCGGGAACCGCCGACAGCTCGAAGCGACGCTCCGCCAGCAGTGTCATGCCGTCCCATAGCGATGCGATGTAGTCCTGCAGGTCGATCTCACCGACGCGCAGGAACTCTGTTTGCTCGGCCTTGGCCAGCAGCAACAGATCGTCGACCAGGCGGGTGATCCTCGCCACCTCGGCCAGCACCAGCGACTCCACCCGACGCACCTCCTGCTCAGAGGGAGCGGACTGCGCGGCGAGCACCTCCAGCTGGCCGCGAATCACGGTCAGCGGAGTGCGCAACTCGTGCGAGGCGTCGGCCACGAACGCCCGCTGACCGGCGAATGCCTCGGTCAGGCGGTCGAGCATGTGGTTGAAGGCGTCGGCGAGCACCCGCAGCTCGGAGGCCTCGCCGGTGAGGTCGTGGATGCGCGGGTGCAGGTCGCCGGCGTCCACGCGCGCGGCCACCGCCGCCATCCGCCGCAGCGGGCGCGAGACGCGCGTGCCGACCAGATAGGCCGCAACCAGCGCACCGACCAATGCCAGCGCGAAGGCCAGCAGGAACGCGCGCGCAATGCTGCCCTGGGCGTGAGAGACCGCCGCCAGCGGCTCGCCGGCGCCGACGGTCACACGCCGGCCACCGGGGAGGGCGTAGGTGCGCTCGAGCAGGCGCAGGTCGCCCACGTCGGGGAGCGCCAGCGTCGAGTAGCCGTCTTTGACCACGAGCAATTTTCGGGCGAGCCTGTTCTCCTGCTGTTGCTCGGCCGGCGTCTCTCCGTTGTCGGCGCGCTCGCCCGTGAACAGCTCAGGTCTATTGGAGCTCGTGCGCGCACCGGGCACAATCGCAAACAGCAGCGTCGAATTGGCCTTGAACGGCTGCGCGCGGATGTACTTCGTCGCTCGGCTGGAGATCGTCTGCGGAGAGCCGGTACGTCCGCCGGCCACGACATGCGCAAGCTCGCTCTCCTCACCGGCGATGTCGCGGTCGATCTGGTGGCGCAGTTCGTTGCCGGTTCCGCTGTAGACGATGCCGAATGTGAGCGCCGATGAGGCGAGCACCACGAGCGCCACCCAGGCGCCGAGACGGAAGCGCAGACCGCCAGGAAGCGAGCGCCTCATCCCCATCTCCGTGCTTTGGCTAGGACTGGCTCTCGCCGAGCCGATAGCCCACTCGACGCACGGTGTGGATCGGAGCGGGAGCATCCGGACGTCCGAGCTTGCGGCGCAGATAGCCGATATAGACGTCGACGACGTTGGTCTCCGGGTCGTGCTGATAGCCCCACACGGTTGAAAGGATCTGCTCGCGCGTGAGCACCTGGCCACGGTGGCGCATCAGGTAGACGAGCAGCTCGAACTCGGTGGTCGAGAGCGCCACCGTGCTGCCCGCGCGCGTGACCTTGCGGCTGAGCAGGTTCACCTCGATATCGCCGGCGGTAAGCGTCGTGGTGGAGGTTTGCGAGGCCACGCGCAGTTGTGCGCGCACGCGCGCCAGCAACTCGACCAGACTGAACGGCTTGACCAGATAGTCCACGGCGCCTGCGTCCAGACCCGCGACGCGATCCTCGACATCCCCGCGCGCGGTCAGCACGATCACGGGCAGGTCGGGCTTTGACGCGCGCAGGCTTGCCAACACCTCCATGCCGCTTCGTCTCGGGAGCATCAGGTCGAGCACGACCATGTCAAAACTTTCCCGCAGCGCTCGGCGCTCACCCTCCTCGCCGTCGGCGGCGGCCTCGACCTCGAAGCCCTCCGCGCGCAGACCGCGGCCGAGGAAGTCCACTATCCCCGGCTCATCCTCAACCAACAGGATCGAAGGAGCAAGCGTCCGATCTTGTGCCAGGGCAGGCTCGACCATCGCACCCAGCATAGTTGCAAGCGCAGCATACGGATTCGATGACTTTTCTCACGATGCTGTTACCGAGTCCTTAGCAAGCGAGCCGAGACTGACCGCGATGAGCCAAGTGCAAGCTGTCTCAGCCGAGCAGTCGCGTCTGACCGGCGGCGGCGCGATCGGCAACGAGCGTCTGACCGCGGTCAATGGAGTCCTGCTGATCGCGCTGCTGGCCGCGCTTGGAGTGACGATCGTTCGCATCGGACCGCTGATCGACGAGCACCTGTTCATTGGGCTGCTGCTGCTTGCCCCAGTCGCGCTGAAGCTCGCCAGCACCGGCTACCGCTTTACGCGTTACTACACACGCAATCCCAGCTACCGGGAGCGTGGCACGCCGCCGCTGTTGCTGCGTGTGCTCGGACCGCTTGTGGTGCTGAGCACCGTCTCGGTGTTCGCCACCGGCGTCCTGTTGCTAGCCGAAGGACCGGGAGCCTCATCCACGCTCAGGACACTTCATAAGGCCAGTTTCATCGTCTGGGTGGCGGCGACGGGTATACACGTGCTCGGACACTTGCCCGACCTGGCGCGCATCCTGCTCACACGCAGGGGGGAGCGCTACGAGTACAACAAGCTCGCTGCCGGTCACCTTGGGCGCACGCTGGCACTGAGCGGCGCGATCGTCGCCGGCCTGGTCTTGGCGATCGTGCTGATCCCCCACTTCGGCGGCTGGTCGCATTTCGAGTCCATCCGCCGCCCCGACCACTGACCGGAGCCTCGACCCGATGAATGCGAAATTGCACCTCCGCGCAGATGTGAATCATCTCATCGGGACGCGGCGGCGGAGCTTGTATCCCAATGTCGAACGGTGCACCTGGCGCGACGCGCAACGACCGGAAGCGAGCTGAGAGCTGACGATGACACCGATTCACTCAAATGCACGAGACACTGCGCTGCGCAGGTTGGGCCGCGCCAACCGCTGGATGATCGCCGGCTCGGTGGCGCTGACCGCCGTTTTCTCCGAGGTCGCGGCCAGCGCCTTTCCCGGCCGGAAAACCACCGGCGGCACACACTCGCACGCCGGCAGCAAATCCTCGGGCTCGGCCGGCGCGCTGAAAGCGCCGAGCGAAGCTCCCGAATCCACTACGACGCCCGAAGTCTCTCCCTCCCAGGAAGCGCCTCCGGCACAGGAATCCAGTGCGCCCAAAGAATCCTCGGAAGCGAGCCCGTCCCAGGAAGCGGCTCCGCCTCAGGAAGAAGCACCGACGCACGAAGCGGCGCCACCGGCTGAAGAATCCGCGCCGGTCAAAGAATCCGCGCCGGCGCCCGCGCCTGAACCGGCGCCCGCGCCCGTGCAGGAATCCGCGCCGCCCGTCGTATCGGGAGGCTCTTGATCGCGATGAGCTCACCCGGCCTCAGCCTGGCGCCAACGCGTGCGCGCTGGCAGGCGCTTGGCACCAGCGCCGAGTTGTTGGTGCTGGGCGACGAGCGCCAACTGGCTCTCGCCCGCGAGACCGTCGAGGACTGGCTTGCGCAGGTCGATCTGGCCTGCAGCAGATTTCGCGCGGATTCAGAGCTCAGCCTCCTGAGCGGCGCGAACGGGCAAGCGATGCGGGTCTCGCCAGTTCTGATCGAAGCCACCCAACTGGCCCTGCGGGCGGCGCGGCTCACCGACGGGGATGTCGACCCGACGCTCGGGACGGCGCTCGAGCTTGCCGGCTATGACCGCGACTGGACGCTGATCGAAGCTGACGAAGACCGGGAGAGCGCTGCGGGGAATGGCACTGCCGGCGATACGTCCGCGCCGTCCCGAACGCCAGCCGGCCCCGTGCCGCGCCTGCGCGTGCGCCGACGAGCGCCTTGGACGCGCGTGCGCGTCGATCCGACCATCGGCACGATCGAGTTGCCGCGTGGGGTCAAGCTCGACCTCGGCGCCACCGCGAAGGCCTGGGCGGCCGACCGCGCCGCGAGTATCGCCCGCGCTGCCGGGGGTTGCAGCGGCGTGCTGGTCTCACTCGGCGGCGACATCGCCACCAGCGGTAAGAGCCCGCCCGCGGGATGGCGGGTCCACGTCACCGACGATCACCGCGACGGCCCCGACGCGCCGGGCCAGACGATCACGATCAACGCTGGGGGACTTGCGACCTCGAGTACCGCCGTGCGGCGTTGGCGACGTGGCGAGACGCCCATGCACCACATCATCGACCCGCTCACCGGCGCCCCGGCGCGCACACCGTGGCGCACGGTCAGCGTCGCCGCCGAGAACTGTGCACAGGCCAACATCGCCGCCACAGCGGCGATCGTGCGCGGCGAGCGCGCGGTTCAGTGGCTCCGTGACCTCGGGCTGCCGGCTCGACTGGTGGCGCGCAACGGCGAAGTGAGCACGGTCGGAGCGTGGCCCGGGGCGTGGCCCGGGGATCTCTCGCAAGCGCCGCCGCCCTCTCAGCCATCCTCAACTCACCCGAAGCGCCAAGCGCTCGCCAAGACAGGCGACGCGCCGCTTGGGAGCGCGGCATGAGCGGCGTCCTGGCAGCCGCGGGGCCAAGCGCCTACTGGTATCTGACACGCTCGACCGGCGCTGTCTCGCTGATCCTGCTGACGCTCGCGCTCGTGCTTGGGGTGATCGACGTCGGACGCTTCAGCAGCGTCGCCTGGCCGCGCTTCGTGGTCGATTCGCTTCACCGCAACGCCTCGCTGCTCGCGCTCGCCTTCCTGGTCGTTCACATCATCACGGCCGTGCTCGACAGCTTCGCGCCGATCTCGATCGTCAACGCCGTGATCCCCTTCACCGGCTCCTACCGGCCGTTCTGGCTCGGGCTGGGGGCGCTGTCCTTCGACATGATCGTCGCGGTGATCGTCACCAGCCTGATGCGACGGAGCATGGGGCACTCGACCTGGCGAGCGGTTCACTGGCTGGTCTACGCGAGCTGGCCAATCGCGCTGCTGCACGGCTTCGGCACGGGCAGCGACGTCAAATCGACTTGGATGCTGGCGATCAGCATCCTCTGCCTGATCGCTGTCGTTGCCGCCGTGCTGGTGCGAGTCGCCGCCGGCTGGCCGCGCCAGATCGGTGTGCGCGGCGCGGCGCTGGGAGGCACTGCAGCGTTCACCCTCGGGCTGCTGCTGTGGCTGCCTAGCGGGCCACTTGGCAAAGAATGGGCGCGCCGCTCGGGCACGCCCTCATCGCTACTTGGACACAAAGCCAAAAGCACTGGCGAAGCGGGCCACTGATGAGCACGACAAGCACAGCTGAGATAGACCTCAATGAGATGAGCACCGAAGAGGCCGCCCACAGCGCCGGCGGCGCAGCCGGACTACCACGACTGCTCGAGGGCGTTCCCGCCCACGGGGCGATGTCCTTGCAAGCCCACCTGGACATCCACGGCGAGCCGCCCCCGGCACGCCGGCGCGACCGGCGCGGCGCTGCCGCCCTGATCGACCAGATCGAGCAGGCAGGGCTCGGCGGGCGCGGCGGCGCTGGCTTTCCGCTGGCGCGCAAGATGCGCGGTGTGGCGGAAGGCAAAGGCAAACCGATCGTCGTGGTCAACGCCACCGAGGGCGAGCCGGCCAGCCTGAAGGATCGGACGCTGCTTGAGACCCTGCCGCACCTGGTGCTCGACGGGGCCACGTTGGCGGCACGAGCGATCGGAGCCGACGAGGCGATCTTGTGCGTGTGCGAGTCGGCCACCACGGCACAGGAGCGAGCCACCGCCGCGATCGCCGAACGCGAGCAGATGCAGGGGCACTGGGCGCGCGTCGCGCTTGCCACCGCACCGGAGGGATACGTCTCCGGCCAGGAGTCTGCGCTGGTCAGCCATCTGAACGGCGGCGAAGCCAAGCCGACTTTCACACCGCCCGCGCCCTACGAACGCGGCGTGCGCAGGCGGCCCACGCTTGTCAGCAACGCCGAGACGCTCGCGCACGTCGCACTGATCGCTCGCCACGGCGCTCGCTGGTTTCGCGAGCTCGGACTCAGCGAGCAGCCCGGCTCGACGTTGATCACACTGAGCGGGCCACTTGCCTATCCGGGCGTCTACGAGGTCGAGTTCGGCGCGTCGTTGGCCTCACTGATCGAAGCGGCCGGCGGCATGAAGGCGCGCGTACGCGGCGCGCTGTTCGGCGGCTATGCCGGAACCTGGATAGAGGCCTCCGCGCTGTCCGGGTTGGCTCTTTCGGGCCCTCACCTCGCTCCCTACGGCTCCACGCTTGGCGCCGGCGTCGTCGCGCTGCTCTCTGAGGAGGCCTGTCCGGTAGCCGAAGTTACGCGCGTGACGCGCTGGCTCGAGCGCCAGAGCGTCGGTCAATGCGGGCCCTGCGTGCATGGCCTGGCCGCCCTCGCGGACACCTTCGAGCAGGCGATGCACGGAGGCGTCCACGCCCGCGAGGCTGCCGCGCGGATCGAGCATCTCTCAGGTCTCGTCGCCCGGCGCGGCGCCTGCGGACATCCAGACGGCACGGCGCGCTTTGCGATGAGCGGGCTTGAAGTGTTCGCGACCGAGTTCGCCGATCACGCCAAGCACGGCACCTGCGACGCCTGTGCCCGCGCACCGGAGCTGCCACTGCCGGCACGGGCCCGTATCGCAAGGACGACCACCTGATGGCCGAACGAGTGCGCGTGAACCCCATCACCTGCGAGGCCCACGGCATGTGCGCCGAGCTGTTGCCCGAGCGGATCACACTCGATGAGTGGGGCTACCCGATCGTCGACGAGCGACCGCTCTCAGGCGAGATGGTCGCCCACGCCCAGCGCGCCGCCCAGGCGTGTCCCACGTTCGCGCTGCTGGTCGAGCGCGAACGCTCGCGCTAGGCGCTGAGCGACTACCAGGTAAAGCGACCGCCGAGCACGCTCCGGCGCGGTTCGAGCTTGCCGCACTCAGTTCCAAGCACACACATTCGGCAAGCGCTGTCCCAGTCCGTCCCGCCGGTCGGATTAAGAGACATGCCCCTTACAATCGAACCTATGAGCGCGAAGGACCGTCTGCGTCTGTCAAGGCCGGTTGAGAATTGACCCTGTAGCGCCGGGGTGGGTTCAAGCGAACGTCGCAACACTTCCCTGATTTTGAGGAGGTCGTGTTGTCGAGTCGTCGTGTGAGGAAGGGGCCGGGGCGCCGTCCGCTCTCGGCTAAGCGCCAGCGGTTCATGGAGCTACGAGCGCGGGGTTGGAGTATCCGCGGCGCGGCTCGTGAGGTCGGTATCTCAAGGAGTTCCGCGGCTAACTGGACCCGTGGCTACACCGTTTATCGCGACGGCGTTGCGGTCAGGTTCGTCGAGCCGCTGGACCGCCTGGAAGTCCGCGAGATCAGCGCGAGGTATCTCTCGCAGCAGGAGAGGATCGAGATCGCTGATTTGCATCATGAGGGCGTCGGGGTCCGTGAGATCTCCAGGCGCCTCGGCCGGTCGCCGTCGACGATCTCCAGGGAGTTGAAGCGCAACCGGACCGACGGCTGTCGGCGGCCCGGCTATCGCCCGTTTGAGGCGCACCGTCGAGCGTGTGCGCGTCGCGCCCGGCATCGTGACCGGCGCATCGAGACCAACCATAACCTCGGCCGTGTCGTCACCGAGCTGTTGGGGCAGCGTTGGAGCCCGACACAGATCAGCCGGCAGCTGCGCAAGCGTTTCCCCGAAGAACCAGCGATGTGGCTCTCGCACGAGAGCATCTACCAGGCCGTCTATGAGCCGGGATCACCGTTGATGCGACCCACGCGACTGGCGCCGCACCGGCGCTCACCGCTGCGGACTGGCCGTGATCACCGCCGCGCTCAGCAGCGCACGGACCGCCGCCGGTCACGGTTCGAACAGCCGATGCTCACGATCCACGAACGTCCCGCGGACGTCGAGAGTCGCTCAGAGGCCGGCCATTGGGAGGGCGACCTGATCGTCGGCAAGAACCAGGGTTCAGCGATAGGCACGCTCGTTGAGCGCCAGACCAGGCTGGTGAGGCTGCTGCACCTTCGGTGCCGTGACGCGGACAGCCTCCATGAAGCCCTTCAGACCCGGATGGGCGATCTGCCCGGCACGCTATTGCGATCGATCACCTGGGATCAGGGCACCGAGATGGCACGCCACCTGAACATCACCAAGTCGCTCGGTGTCCCGGTCTACTTCTGCGACTCGCGGTCGCCCTGGCAGCGTGGCAGCAACGAGAACACCAACGGGCTCCTGCGCGACTACTTCCCCAAGGGCACCGACCTGACCGCACACACCGTCGAGCACCTCCTGGCCGTCGAGAACGAGCTCAACACCCGCCCCAGAATCGTGCTCAACGACCGCCCACCACAAGAGTTATTCGACGCGCTGATAGCCTGCTGACACAAGCCATCGTTGCGACGTTCGCTTGAACCCACCCCGGCGAAGAGGGGTCAGTTTCTCACCGGCACGGACAGGCGTCAGCTCGTCGATGAGCTCAGCGACGCAGAGGCTGCGGATACCTTGCATTTCGCCATTGCCAAGCATGACGGCAAAACGGCGGACGAGCAGGACGACGCCGTCGGACGGGCCATCGCTGCGGGCTATGAGCGCATCCCTCAAACAGACGAGGAAGATGCGTGGGCGCAAGCCAACGCTCGCGAAGCTCTACGCAAGAACCAGTGGTAGCCCGCGGCGACGTCTGCTGGCTGGAGATGGCCGACGAGGGCCAGCACCCGGTGTGTGTCATTACACGCGACGCAGCCATCCCCGCCTTGAAGAACGTTGTGGTTGTCAAGCTTGTGACCAAAACAACGCGCGGTATCCCGAGCGAGGTGTCGCTTAGCCGCGATGACGGCATGCCTGAAGAGTGCACGGTCAGCCTCGACAATCTACGCACGGTGCCGCGCGCGTTGCTGGTTCAGAGAATCACCACATTGGCGCCGCATCGGATGGACGAACTGTGTGCTGCTTTGGCAGCCGCCGCAGGCTGCCACGGGCCGGACTGAGCCTCATCTCGCTCTACGTTCCAGCGCTCAGGCTCAGGCGCAACAAGCTCTTCGTCCGACGTTGAACTTGACGGATTGACTAACGACACTATACATGTTGCTATTTTGCAACATCAGGCCTCAGACCCGAAGCGCGTGGACCGCCGCCAGCCCCGCCCACGCCCCATACGGCGCGAAGAACTCGCGCACCTGATCTTCGTTTGCCCTTGCGTGCGGATCGCCGCCGGATAGACGCCGCCCCACCCACTTGACGAAGCTGAGGTCTCCGGCCGGCATCTGATCGTGGCGACCTTGCCCGCCCAGCGCCAGCATCTCCACCGTCCATGGGCCGATCCCGGGCATCGCGCGCAAGCGCAGCCAACCGCGCTCGTGGTCGGGGTCGTGCAGATCCAGCCGACCGCCGGCCACCTCGCGCGCGACCCGCACCAGCAAACGTGCCCGTGAACCGGACAGGTCGAAGGACTCCAGCAGCGCGGGCGCCGTGTCAGCGATCGTTTGCGCGCTCGGCACGTCGCGCAGGGCGCGCTCGCGACCGTCCCCGGCCCAACATGGACCCAGCCGCGCGACGATCCGCCGCTGAATCGCTGCCGCGCGCTCGAACTCGATCAGCTGCTCGCAGATCGCCCAGGCCAGCGCCTCGAAGGGCTCGGGGCGACGCATCGTGCGCAGCCACGGGCGTCGCTTGATCGAGCGGCCGATCAGCGGGTCATGCTCGAACTCGCGGTAGAAGCCCGCGAGATCGTCATCGAGGCCGAGCGCGAAGCGCATCCGCTCGATTCCATGGGCGGCCGCCTTCTCTGACGCCGACAGCGCACCGAACAACACTCGATCGTGAGCCGTCTGGGCCACGCGCACGCGTACCGGCTCGCCTTCATGGTGCAGGAGCCGTTCCAACACCCCCCCTTTGCACTTGAGCACCCCGTCCATCCCATTTCGCAGCGGCAGGCGGAAAGGCGCGGCCGGCGCGACCTCGACCCGCAGCTCGCGCAGAGCCGAATCCCGACTGCGGCCAGCGAGCGCCCGCGAGCGCCCGGCGCGCGGCGCCTCAGGGGCGCGCGTGAGGCTCAACGACCTCGCGCCGAAGAGGCCGGCGAGCCCAGCAGGTGCACGTCGACCAGCAGCGAGCGGCTGGCGACTATCTCGGCGATCCCACCGGCCTGCTTGGCGCGCGCACCGGCGCGAGCTATCCGCCGGCGCGGTCTGGCAGCCGCCAGAGCCGCGCGCCGCGTCTGCCGGCGATACACCAAACCAAGCACCGCGGCGCCCGCCACGAAACCGCCCGCGGCCACCGCCGCTGTCTGCACGATCGCCGGAGCGCGGCGCGGCACGATCTCGCGGCCGTAGCCGCCCGACCCGTGGGCGGAGTCCTCGGCGAGCACCGGGACCGCGTCGACTTCCTCGGTGTCGTCGCTTCTCTCGATCACCGCACCGAGTGTACGGGGCGCGTCAGACCGCAGAGCCAGGGTGCTCCGCTTGTTACGGCAGATGGCCATTAGGAATGCGGCAAATGGCCGATAGCTGCCATGAGATCCGTGCTCGGGCAGCCCGCCGCGACCGGGGCGGGGACCGACTACAACTCGCGCTCGTAAACCCGATAGCGGCGCACGATCTCGCCGCCCATGCCCTCCATAGCGCGGTTCATCGGCTTATTGGTCTCGAGGATCCAGCCCATCTCACCGCCTTTCTGCGGAGTACGTTCGGCCGCGTCGAAGTGCATCTGATAGAAGCGCGCAGCCACGCCGGTGTGTTGATACTCGGGCTTGACACCCAGCGCGAACACGCGCACCGCGTCGATCTTCTTACGCTCGCGCAGAGCAGTAATCCAGCCAAAGGGCAAGAGGCGACCATTGAGCTTGGCCAGCACCTGATTGAAGTCAGGGAGCGTCAGCGCGGCGCCGACCACCTCGCCGGTGTCCTTGCGTTCGGCCACCATCGCCCAATTCTCGTCGAGCACCGGACCGAGATCCTTGGCGTAGTGGCGCACCTCCTCTTCGGTCAGCGGCACAAAACCCCAGTTGCGCTCCCAGGCGGCGTTGTAGACCTCCAGGAAGCGGCTGACCTCCTGCTGTAGGTCTTTCTTTTTGAAGTTGCGACAGACGATCCCGTGCTCTGACTCGAGTTTGTCGGCCATCTCCCAGATCGCCGAGTGGACATTCTCGCGGCCGGTTACGTGCAGGCTCCACATGTACAGGTCCATCGCCTTGACCATGCCCAGATCCTGCTCAAACATGCGCTGGTAGTAGCGGTGGTGCCAGGGGCAAAGGATGATCGGCGGACGCTCGTGGCCCTCGATCAGAAGGCCGCACTCATCGTTGGTCGTGAAGTCCATCGGACCCACCATGCGGTCACGGCCTCGCTCGCGCAGCCAACGCTCGGCGGCGTCGAGCAGCGCGCGCGTCGCCTCGGGGTCGTCCTCGCACTCGAACCAGCCGAACAGGCCCCACTTGTTGTCCTGAAACTCGTTGAAGTTGCGATCGACATGCGCGCTGATACGGCCAACCGGGCGACCGTCGCGATAGGCAAGGAAGTACTGGGCCTCAGCGTGCTCGAAGAACGGGTTCTTCTTCTGATCGAGCCTTTTCTTCAGGTCCATCAGCAACGGCGCGACCCAGTTGCGCTCGTTACGATAAAGCCGCCACGGCAGCCTGATGAATGTATTCAGGTCGCGCTTGGAGGCGACTGCGCGAATCTCGACGCCTGTAGCCTGGCCCGCGGAAGACTCGACTGCCATCGCCGCCACCCTATAGGAAGAAGGTAGAGCCGGTGCCGACATCGACAGACGTATTCGCCAAGGTACGCGGGCACGAGCGCGAGGAGGTTCTGCGCGCCGCGCGCGAGGCCGACCTGATGCCCTACTTCCGCACGGTCGAGTCGCCGGCGATGCCGGTGGTGGAGATGGAAGGGATGGCGCGGATCATGCTCGCCTCCAACAACTACCTCGGCCTGACCGGCGACGAGCGAGTCATGAAGGGCGCCCAGGATGCCCTAGCCCGCTACGGCACCGGGCTGACCGGCTCGCGCCTGCTCAACGGCACAACGCCGCTGCACCTTGAACTCGAGCGCGAGCTGGCCGACTGGATGGGCACTGACGATGCGCTCGTGTTCACGACCGGCCACCAGGCCAACGTCGGCACGTTGGGGACGCTGCTCGACGCCAAGGACACCGTGATCGTGGACTCCGCCGATCACGCCTCGATCCTCGACGGCGTGCTGCTCTCCAAAGCGAAGATGCGGCCGTTTCGCCACAACCGCCTGGACAAGCTCGAGCGCGCTCTCCAACGGGCCGAGACAGACGGCGGCGGTGTGCTGGTCGTAGTCGACGGGGTCTTCTCGATGGAGGGCGACGTGGCGCCGCTGGTGGACATCGTCGAGCTTTGCGAGCGCCACGGCGCGCGCCTGATGGTCGACGAGGCCCACGGCGCCGGCGTGCTCGGCGCGCGTGGAGCCGGCGCGAGCGAGCTGCTCGATGTGGAGGAGCGCGTCGATCTGCGCATGGGCACATTCTCCAAGTCGCTTGCCGCCTGTGGCGGTTTCGTGGCGGGCTCCGCCGAGGTGATCGACTACCTGAGGATCTCAAGCCGCGCCTTCCTGTTCACGGCCTCCGCGGTGCCCGCCGCGCTCGGGGCCGCGCTGGCGGCGCTTCGCGTCGTCCGCTCGCCCGATGGACCGCCACTACTTGCCGCGGCGCTCGATAACGCGCGCTACCTGCGCGAGGGCCTGCTCTCACTCGGCTATCGCACGCTGGCAGGCGAGCCGGTCCGCACCGGTCCCGCCGCGGACGCGCCGAGCGAGAGCATCGTCACGCCGATCGTCCCGATACTGGTTGGCGACGATTGGAAGGCCGCTCTGCTTTGGCGAGCGCTCTACGACGGCGGCGTGTTCACAAACTGCGCCCTTCACCCGGCCGTTCCACCGGGCGGCGCGCTGCTGCGCACGAGCGTGATGGCCACCCACGACCACGCCACGCTCGACCGCGCCCTGGAGGTCTTCGCGACGGTCAAGCGCGAGTTCGAGGCCGAGCACGGGCCGTTGCCCAGCGGCGACTGAGTCGAGGGCTTCGAGCCCGCGGGACGAGCTCGCTCCGAGCATAGCCCGACAACCGAAGCGGACAAAACCTCGTCCGTAGCTTGTCCATTTCTTCACAAGTGCCAACGGCGATGAAAAAGCCCGCTTCTAGCGAACGTTCTGCGCGAACGCGGTTGACCGCGAGCGGCTCGCTGGCTAGCTTCTCAGGGCGCACCGCGCGATCCATCCGAGACTCGCCCAGAGGCCAGCGGTAGAGGGGTGCCGACGGTCCTCGCGGCAAGAATCGCGAGGGTGGGACACGGAAAGTTCGAGCGGCTGCGCTACTCGTCAACCAGCCAAATATCGTCGTGCGCCCAGCTAAGCCCGGGCGGCGACGGGGAGTGAGCACACATGAACGCGACAGCGACCATTGCCCCTGCCGGCCCACAGCCAGTCGTCCCAGCCGAGCCCCAGCCCGCCTCACCCGCCGGACCGCAGCACATGCGCGCCCTGGAACGCGCCAACAAGGTCCGTCTTGCCCGAGCCGAGCTCAAGCGCCGTGTCGCGGCGGGGGAAGCCAACGTTGCCGAGGTAATCGTCCGCTGCCCGTGGGAGGCCACCAGCATGGCCGTCGGCGATCTGCTGATGAGCCAGCGCCGTTGGGGTCAGACGCGCTCGCGCAAGTTCCTCGCTCAGATACCGATGTCAGAACAGAAGACGATCGGATCGATGACCGACCGTCAGCGCCGCACGCTGGCCGCGATGCTCGTGCCGGGCGGCTCGCCCAACGCGGTCGTTCCGAGCCCATGGATCGCAGCTCGCCGCATGCAGGCAGCGAGCGCGGCCGGCCACCGCGTCGGCGCCTGACAGCCCGGCCAGGCAGGGTCCGGCTGCCAATGGCCGCTGCGTCGGCCGACGCTACGGGCAGCCGGAGGACAACTTGACCTGCCACCAACCGGCGAGCATGCCGATCGGTCCGAGTCGCGGGCGCACCTCCCAGGTTCCACACACCCCTTCGCCCAGGTCGGTGACGGCGATGCGCAGGAACTTGTAGCGGCGCGGCTCTTCCTTGGCGCGCCGCAGCAGCTCGCGCGAGCGGCGCTCCAGCGCCGAGCGCTCGGCAAGCCGTTGGTGGGCATCGGCGATCTGGCCGGCCAGCCGGTCGCGGGTGCGCTCGAGCTCTGCCATCCCAAGTATCCGCGGCACGCTCGGCGCAGGCACGGGAGCAGGCTCAGGCAGGTGAGGGAAGGAGCTTGCCACCAGAACAGAGAACTCGCGCTCCAGCCGAGCGACCTGCGCCCTGAGCGTCTTACGCGCCGCGGCTTGCGCGCCTGCGCCCGCTTCGCCGCGATCCAGACGATCCCCGCTGAGATGCTCGATGTAGGCCATGCTCTGCCCTCCTCTCGACCTCTCCGATGTTAGTGCGAGGAGCAGGCGTCGGCAAGTGCGCTACGACATGCCCACAATGTCTCCTCGACGTGTAGGGACGGAACGCCCGCCACCTGCACGGTATAGAGCAACAGGTTGCGCGTAGAGCGCTTGGGTCGATGCTCCTCGCAAGGCTCGTCAAACAGCACCGCGACCGTTGCGTCGGCGTCGGCGACAACAAGCCGGCCGGCGCCAAGCTCGGGCGCCTCACCACCTCGTCCGAGCCGATCGCCCGAGCGGCTGGGACGGATGCCCAGCGGAGCCGCGACCGTCTCAGCGTCAAGCGCCCACACCGGCACCGCGGTATCCAGCAACGCCAGCGTGATCACGTCGGCGAGCAGGCCTCGCGATACAAAGCCACCCTGCAGCATCCGCGCGAGCGCCGCCTGCTCGATCGGCGTGCGCGTCGCATCGGGATCGAGGCCGATCTGGCGAAAGAACACGCGGTAGGCGGCCGGCACCGGCTCCTGGCGCACACCCACCGCGCGGGCTCCGCGCCAGCGGTTGGACAGTTCGCTGAGCTGGCGCATGACGGGGCGCGGCGAGGCGCCGGTCACCGAGCGCCGTCCGCCGATCTGTACCTGCGTCCACACCAGACCCAACCCGGGCAGCTCGCGCTGGAGCTCCTGCTCGCACCAGCCACGCACGGGCCTGTCGGCCCGCTCCTGTACATCCACGCTCATGCGCTCCCCATCCACGCTCATGTGCTCGGCCTCCAACCTCGCGCGCGAGCGTCGGCGAGCAGCGCGGCCACACGGGCATGCAACAGCGCCGGCGGCGGGGTGCTGAGCATCGCCGCGCTTTGCACGACGCCGCCCGGGTAGAGGAAGCTGACCTGCGGACAGGTGGCGAGCTTGTACAGCTCCACCAGGATTCCGTCGCGGTCAAGGCCGACCGGAAACGACAGACCCTCGCGACGCACCAGGCCTCTGACGGCTCTCGTTTCGCCCTTAATCGCCACCGCGGCGAAACGCACTTGCGGGAACGCCGGTGCCAGCGCCTGCATCTCGCGCAGGACGCCGATGCAAGAGGAGTTATCGATGAACAGCGCCAATACCACCGGGCCGCGTTCGTAGAGCTGGCAAACATTCAAGATCTGCGCGCCACGCACGCTGCAGGCGGGCCTGTCGCCGGCCTGACCCTGGCCGGCGTGCGTCGCGACGTTGACATCGCCAGGCAGCGACCCAAGCGCCAGCGGCGCCGCAAACGGCGGTGTCCGAGCGCCGGGGGCGATTCCCTTCACGTCGATTTTCGAGCCGAACAGCGTGATCGCGACGATCCCGACCAGGGCGAGCGCCGCCAGCACGCCCATGTAGCGACCGTAGCGAGTACCGGCGATGCCACCGCCTGGCGCTGGAGCGCCGGGCAAGCCTGACGGCTCGCTCTCGCCCCGGTGCTTGTAGGCGTTCACGGCTCGCGCCCACGCTCATCCGCGCTCACGGCGAGCTCAGCCCACGCCGCCTCAGTCGCAGCCCCGCCAACCAGCCGCCGGGCGCGGGCAGGCGCGCGCGCAGCGGGCGCTCGCTCTGCACCAGAGCGACCGCCGCGGGCAGCGCGATCAGCACGCCGAGCAGCGAAACGGACAGGTCGACCAGCGTCACCAGGCCGAAGTCGCGCAGCATCGCGATGTTTGAGAGCGTGAGCACACCAAAGCCGGCGATTGCGGTGACGCCCGAGGCGGCGACGGCGGCGCCGGTGCGACGGTAGGCGCGCCGCATCGCCTCGGCACTGGAATAACCGGCCGCGCGCTCCTGGCGCTGGCGCTCGGAGAGCAGCACACCGAACTCGGTGGAGATGGCGATCACCAGCGCACCGAGCGTGACCGACATCGGGTTCAGCGGGATGCGCAGCGCGAACAGCACCAGCGCCGACCAGCCTGTCGCGAGCACGACCGGGATCAGCGGTACCAGGGTACGGCGAGGGTCGCCGCGGAAGCAGAGCAACAGGATTGCCGCTACCGCGACTAGTGCCGCAAACAGCGTCAGGACGCGCCGCCAGGGCGAGGCCACCTGCGCGCCGGCCTGCGCCGCGAGCACGGACAGGCCGACCAGATGGGCGCTGACGCCGCCAGGGGGGTGCAAGCCCGCGCGCATCCGTTCGATCACCGCCTCCTGCTGCTGCAGGCTCATCAGTCGAATCCCGAAGGCGAGCGTCGCCACGCGGCGGTCGGGTGTGATCACATCCTGGGAGAAGTAGGGCGGCACCGCTGCCAGCAGTCCGCTCACCCCGAGCTGGTTCAGCTTTGAGCCGGCTTGTGTCTGGAACAGGTCGGGCAGCGAGAAGGCCGGGCACAGCTGAGCCTTCGCACAGCCGCCGCTTGCGCTGTAGCCAAAGCGAGCGAGGATCGCCGACTCGTAGCGACTCATCCATTCGATCGTGGCGGGCTTGGTAAGCGAGCTCCCGCCGACCATCAGGTCGATCTCGCCGCCCACGCCGGTGGCCTGCTCCAGCGCGGTCAGGTTGTGAAGCGAGGAGATGTCCTGCGGCGCCAACTTCGCGATGTCGGTCTGCACGTGCGTCTGGGTATCGAGTGCCCAGCCCAGCGCGGCCAGCGCCAGCCCGAGCGCCAGCACACGGCCGGGACGGCGCACCGCGCGCTCGAGCGCTAGCGTCGAGACCAATCGCGTGATCGGATTGTCCGCGAGGATTTCGCCCGCCTCGCGCCAGGCCGATGCGATCGCCGCCGAGGCGGATAGGAGGGTTGCCGGCATGGAGCGGCGCCCGGCGCCGCTCGCGCCTGAGCGCCTGCCCCCGCGCCCACCGGCCAGCGCCATCGCCGCCGAGCCGGCAGTCAACGCACAGACGAACGCCAGCGCCACGCCCACTACCAGCAGCACTCCGAAACCGCGCACCATCGGCACCGGCGAGAGCAGCAGCACCAACAGACCGCCGATGCTGGCGACCACGGCGGTGGCGATCGCCGGGACGCCACGGCGCGCGGCGCGGACGATCGCGTCGGCAGGGGCCTCGCCCGCGAGCGTCCGCCCGGACGCCTCGTTCGACCGTCCGCCGTCCGAGCCCTCGCGCTCCTCCTGCATACGCGACTGGAACTGGATCGCGTAGTCCACCGCCAAACCCACCAGCACCGGCAGGACCGCTACCGAGGCCATCGTCAACGCCGCGCCCGAGAGCGCCAGGGCGCCGAACGTGAGCGCCGCCGCCAGCAGGGCGATCAACAGCGGCAGCAGGCGCGGACGGCCCGCGAACACCAGCCCGAGCACGATCGCCATCACGATCAGCACCGCCACCAGCAACAGCTCGATCGAGTGCGAGATCGAGCCTGTGATGTCAGCGACGATCACCGGCTCTCCCGTCACCAGATAGCGGCCGCCGTTCTGCAGGCGCCATTGAGGCATCATCGTCGCGGCGCGGATCAACGCGATCGTGTGCATCCGCTGCGCTTCTGGGAGGCCCGCCCGCAGGCGCACCGATACGAGCGCGGCATCGCGGCCCGGGAACAGGTAGGCGAAACGCTGCTTGGGGGTGCCCGCCCGCTTGGTCGAGTCGAACACGACCGCCGAGACGAAGTTGTGATCGTCGAGCGTGGGCGGTCGGCTGATGCCGTAGCGGATCGCCAAGGCGCTGACTTCGGCGGCAAAACCCGCCATCGTCGCCTTGCGCGCCTGCGCGCCCAGCGCGGCCGCTTCGGCGGTGCTCAGGCCGCGAGCAAGCGCCGAGTGGGTGACGGTCGCCTGCGCCTGAGCCGCCTGTTTTTCAGCCTGGGCGCTCTTGTTCGCAAGCGAGGAGTCGATCTGGCTCGCCGCCTCGCCCAGGAACGTGCCGGGACCAAAGACCACCTTGACAGATTTCGCGGCGCGCAACTGCCCGCACGGGCCGCTCGCCCCGCCCTCGTTCGCAAGGGCGACCGGCGGCAGATTGCCCGACAGGCAACCCTCCAGGCCGACGAGACGGTCGATGTCCGAGCTGAGCACGAGCTTGCGCAGATCGCCCTTGACGAGCACCTCCACCGGCTCTTCGCCGAAGCGGGCATAGAAATGCTGAGTTTCGCGGTAAGTCGAACTGGACTTGCCGACCAGCGTGTCGGTCGCCGCGCTCGGGCGTAGTGACAGCGCAGCCAGCGCGCCGAGGAGCGCAAGCGCGCCGACGATGACCAGCGTCAAGACCGGCCGGCGCGCTGCGCGGCCGGCCAAACCCGAAAGAACCCCTCCTACATCCACGACGTCAAGGCTAACGCGGCGAGCGGAGACGGACCCCCGCACACGGCGTCACTCCATTCCCAACGGGCCCTGCGATTCTCCCGATAGGAACTGGCGCACGAACGGGTTCTCGGAGTCGAACAGCTCCGCCGCCGGGCCCGACTCGACGATGCGGCCGCGCCACAACACCGAGATGTGCTCGGCCACGCGGCGTGCGGACATGATGTCGTGGGTGATCACGACATAGGTGCCGCCGTTCTCCTCGTGCACCTCTTTGATCAGTTCGCACAGCAGCGCCGTGCGAACCGGGTCGAGGCCCGAGTCGGGCTCGTCGAACAGGACGATTTGCGGGTCGAGCACCAGTGAACGGGCAAAGCCGGCGCGCTTGCGCATACCCCCGGAGAGCTGGTTTGGCATCTTCTCGCCGGAGTCGCCAAGCCCGACCTCGTTCATGCGCCGGCGGACGATCTCGGAGATCTCATCCTCGCCCTTCTCGGTGTGCTGGCGCAACGGGAAAGCGATGTTGTCGTACAGATTCATCGAGCCGAACAGAGCCCCGTCCTGGAAGAGGACGCCGAACTTCTTGCGTGTCTCAAACAGCTCGGCGTCGGGCAAAGCCGGGATCGACTGGCCCTGCACGATCACGTCGCCCTCGTCGGGGTAGAGCAGGCCGACGATGTGCTTGATGCAGACCGACTTGCCGGTGCCGGA
>JBOGXY010000092.1:0-11502 GCA_050696495.1 Solirubrobacteraceae bacterium | reverse complement strand
GACCTGACCGAGCGCTTCTGGCCGGCGAGCCTGCACCTGATGGCGAAGGAGATCCTCAAGTTCCACGCGGTGATCTGGCCGGCCCTGCTCTGGGCGGCGGACCTCGAGCCGCCGCGGCGGATGGCGATCCACGGCTTCCTTCTGATGGGGGAGAAAAAGATGTCCAAGTCGCTCGGCAACGTGCTCGACCCGTTCGAGGCGATCGAGCGCTTCGGCACGGACGCGCTGCGCTTCTACCTGCTGCGCGACGTCTCCTTCGGCCAGGACGGCTCGGTCTCCACGGCCTCCTTCGAGCAGCGCTACGAGTCAGAGCTCGCCAACGACTACGGCAACCTGGCCAGCCGCACGATCGCGATGATCCTGCGCTACCGCGACGGCGTGCTCGCCTCGGGCAACCTCGACGAGGCGCTCGCCCCCGACTTCGCCGCCCTGCCGGCACGAGTGGCCGAACTGCTCGACGGCGTGGAGCTGACCGCCGCGCTCGACGAGATCTGGGGCGGAGTGCGGCGCCTGAACCGCTACGTGGAGGAACAGGCGCCCTGGCGGCTGGCCAAGGACCCGGAACAGGCGCGGAAGCTCGACCAAGTGCTGGCGACGCTGGCCGAGGGACTGCGCGTGGTCTCCGTCTTGCTTTACCCCTACCTCCCCGACAGCACCGCCCGCCTGCTCGGCGTGCTCGGGGCTCCCGACGTCTCGTTCGCAAGCGCCACCTTCGGCTCGGGCGCGATCGAGCACGTGAGCGCGCTGCAGCCGCTGTTCCCAAAGATCGCGCTGGACGACGCTCAAGCTGTCGGTGCTTGACCGCTCCGCGGCCGTGCGTGAGTTTCGTCCCCTCCTCGGCGTACCGTCGCCGCATGAGCTTTCATGAAGACCGCGACGCGGATGTGGCGTCGGCCGCCGCCCAAACCCAGGTACAGCACCCAGGTGCTACACTTGTTCCATGCCGACCCAGTACAAGCGCGTGTCAGTGACCCTTACGCCTCCCTTGCAGGTCGCGCGCGAGCGTTTGCGCCGCCGCGGCCTGGACCCAAGCGTTGGCGATCTGGCGATGGCCGGGGCCAAGGCGATGCTGGCCGACGCCGATGCTCAAGACGAGCGGCGGCGCTCGCAGGCGATCCTGCGCAAGCGTCTTGCCACCCGGCTGCGCACCGGCGCGGGCATCGACGCCGACGCGCTCGCCGAGGTGCGCGCCACCGGCTGGACGCGGACATGAGCTTCGCGCCCGCGCTGCTTGACACGTCCGCGTGGGCGCGGGTCCGCGACGGACGTATCGCCGGCTCGAGCGCGGAGCGCGTCGCGGGCGGGATCGAACGCGGAGAGCTGGCGATGACCGAGCCGCTCATGCTCGAGATGCGCTACTCGGCGCGGGACGCCGATGATTTCGCACGGCTGGCCGAAGAGCTTGACGCGCTTCCCCTGCTGAGGCTCGACGAGTCGGCGGTGACACGCGCCGTCGACGCGCAGGCGCAGTTGGCGACAGACAGGGCCGTATCTCACCGAGTCAAGCCGGTCGATCTGCTCGTGGCCGGCGTCGCCGATCGCCATCGCGTGGCGATCCTGCACTACGACAGCGACTACGACCTGATCGCCGAGCACACCGACCTCAGCTTCGAAAGCATCTGGGTGGCCGAGCGCGGCAGCGTGGGCTAACGGCAGCCGCTGCGGTGATCGACTCCCACACCCACCTCGACCTTTGCGAGGACCCCGACTCCGAGCTGGTCGAGCGGGCGCTCGCCGCCGGGGTGAAGAAGATGCTCACGGTCGGCACCGACGGCTCCAGCTGCCGTGCGGCGCTGGCGGCCGCCGAGGCGTTCCCGCAGGTGTGGGCGGCGATCGGGCGCCATCCCAACAACGCCAAGGGGTTCGACGACGCCGACCTGGCCGAGCTGACGGCGCTGGCCGAACATCCGCGCTGTCTGGCGATCGGTGAGACCGGCCTTGACTTCTACCGCGATTTCGCGCCCAGAGACGATCAGGAGCGGGCGTTCGCCGCGCAGATCGCGCTGGCGCGCGCGACCGGCAAGCCGCTTGTGATCCACTCCCGCGCCGCGGAGAGCGAGACGCTTGAGCAGCTTGCGCGCGAAGCCGACGGGGTGCAGGTGATCATTCACTGCTTCTCGATGCCCACGCGATTGGATGAGTGCCTGCAGCGCGGATACGCGATCTCCTTCGCCGGCAACGTCACCTACAAAAACGCCGCCGATCTGGCGCAGGCCGCCAAGCAGGTGCCCGACGAGCGGCTGCTGATCGAGACAGACGCGCCCTACCTGACCCCGCAGGCGGTCAGAAAGCATCGCAACGAGCCGGCCTTCGTCGCGCACACGCTGGCGTTCCTGGCGCAGCTGCGGCAAACGAGCGTGCAGGAGTTGGGCGAGGTCGTCGAGCGAACGGCGGAGCGAGTCCTGCGGTGGTGAGAACCGCCACCGGCAGGCCGGCCAAGCAGCTCGGCCAAAACTTCCTGGTCGACCACAACATTCTGGACGTGATCGGACGCGAAGCGAAGCTGTCGATGCAGGACGTGGTGCTCGAGGTCGGCGGCGGCGAAGGGATGCTGAGCGGCTACCTGGCTGCGCGCGTGCGCCGGCTGCACGTGGTCGAGATCGACGAGCGGCTGCGCGGGCCGTTGACCGCGGCGCTCGCGGACTTCGCCAACGCTAGCGTCGTGTGGGGGGACGCGATGAAGCTTGACCTCGGCGGCCTTTCGCCCCCACCCACGAAGCTCGTGGCGAACCTGCCCTACAGCGTCGCGGCGGGCGTGGTGCTGCGCACGATCGAGGAGCTTGCAAGCGTGGAGTCGATGCTTGTGATGGTCCAGCGCGAGGTGGGGGAGCGCTTCGCGGCGGCGCCGGGCGGCAAGGACTACGGCATCCCCTCCGTGCTCGCGCAGATCGCCGGGGAGGTGAAGGTGGTCAGGAGGATTCCCCGCACCGTGTTTCGCCCTGCGCCGAATGTGGACTCGGTGCTGCTTCGGATCGTGCGCAGAGGGCAGGCAGCGAGCCCCGCGGTCAAAAAGCTCGTCGGCGCGGCGTTCGCCCACCGCCGTAAGGCGCTCGCGCGCTCGCTGGCCCTGAGCGGGGTCGGTCCCGGGCGCGAGGCGACCAGAGCGGCGCTGGCGGTTCTAGGCCATCCGCAAGACGTGCGCGCCGAGCGCCTCTCGCCGAGCGAGTTTGTCGCGCTCGCCGATGCCCTTCAGAGCGCCGAGGCGCTCGGATCGCGATGAGCGCAAACGACGCCGCCGCGGCCCCGCGGGCGCTGCCGCTGCGCACGCTCGCCCCGGCGAAGATCAACCTCGGGCTGTTCGTCGGGCCGGTGCGCCCCGACGGCAAGCACGAGCTGGTCAGCGTGATGCAGCCGGTCTCGCTCGCGGATGAGCTGACGCTCGAGCCGCTCGGCGACGGTGGTGACGGTGGCGGCGGCGACGAAGTCCTGTGCCCCGGCGTCTCGGGCGAGAACCTCGCCGCGCGCGCGATCGAGCTGTTCCGCGAGGCCACGGGCTGGAGCCACGGGCCGCTGCGCCTGAGCATCGAGAAGCGCATCCCCGTCGCCGCCGGGATGGGGGGAGGCTCGGCCGACGCCGGCGCCGCGCTCAGGTTGATGCGGGCGGCAAGCGGTTTGGGGGATATGGATCTGCTGCTCGCGCTGGCTGCCCGGCTTGGCGCCGACGTACCCGCCCAGGTCGCGCCCGCGCGCACGCTCGCGGGCGGCGCCGGGGAGCTGCTGGAGTCGCTCCCGGACCCGTTCTCCCCTATCGGCGTGCTGGTGCTGCCCGCGGCGGCGGGGCTCTCCACGGCGGACGTATATGCACAGGCCGACCGCATGCACCCGCCACGAGATGCGCGGTATTTGGCGGATCGTCGCGAGGAGTTGCGCGCCGCGCTCGCGCTGGGTTCCGCTCTGCCTGGGCGCGTGCTGCTGGCAAACGATCTCCAGGACGCATGCCAAACCCTCTCCCCAGAGGTGGCGCCGGCACTGAAGCAGGCGCGAGAAGCAGGCGCCGAGCACGCGTTTCTCAGCGGCTCCGGCCCCACCGTCGTGGGGCTGTTCGCGCGGGCCAACGGCCCCGAGCGCGCGCGCCGCGCCGCCGCCGACCTGGCCGGCCGCGATCCCGCGCCGATCGCGGCCGAGACGGTGGGCGCGGGCTTTGCCGTTGTGCGGCCTCCCGGTGCGTAAGAATGCGCTGACGCCGTGAGCACCAACACCGTCACCTACCTGGTAGCCGCCTGCGCCGGCGTGTTCGGCCTGGCGCTGTACGTTGGCTTGATCCTGGCGCCCGCCTGGAGCTCCTACTCGCGCGTGTGGGAGCGCATGGCCGCGACGGTGCTCTCGCTGTACGTCTTGCTCGTGTTCGCCGGCGGCGGCGTGCTCGTCGCGCTGGCAGCCGTCTATCTCTGGGGTTAGCCGGTGTCCGAGCTGACCGGCCTGGACGCCGTCACCGAGGCGGTCGAGTCCGGCGCGGGCCTGCCCGAGGTCGTGCGAGCGGCATCCAAGGCGCTCGACGCCAGCCTGGCGGTCACCGACGCGGGCGGCGGCGTGATCGCGGTGGCGGCCCGATCCAGCGGCGACGAGCGCTCGCTGCTGGCCGGGGGCGAGGATGTCACGAGCCTGCCGCTGCGCGTCGCCGACACGGTCGTCGGAACGCTTCACATGCGCGTGCGCGCCGAGCCCAGCCCGCTGGTGCGCAGGCTGCTGGTGACGATGATCGCCTCTGAGGTGCAGCGCGTGCGCGCCCCCGATGTGGCCTCGGAGACGGCGGCGGCCGAGCTGCTGCGCTTCGTCCTCGCCGAGGGTGCCACGCGCGAGGAGATCCTCGCCCGTGCCCGCGAGGCCTCGGTCGAGCTGCACGACGGCGCCAGCGTGATCGTCGCTCGCGCGCACCCGCAGGTGCCCACCGAGGAGGGCTGGCGCGCCCGTGCCCGCTCCGTGGCCGAGCGCGGCGCCCGCGCCGCCGCTCCACGGGCGATCGCCGCTCTCTCAGAGCGCGAGGGCGCGGGCGGGGTGGAGATCCTGCTGCTGGTGCCCGGCAGCGACGAGCAGTTGGCGGCCCGCGCCGGCGAGGGCGTTCTGCGCGAGATGCAGAGCGCTCTGGCGGGCTACACCTTCGCGGTCGGTCGCAGCCGCATGGCGGCAGACCCGGCCGACCTGCGTCGCGCCGGCGGCGAGGCGCTGCTGGCGGCCAACGTCGCCGAGGGCGAAGCCCAGGATGGCGTGCTCGCCTTCGAGCAGACCGGCGCCTATCGCCTGCTGCTCGGCTCGATGACCGAGAACCCGGCCGAGCTGCAGCGCTTCTACTCCGAGACCGTCGAGCCGCTGGTCGCCTACGACGAGCAGTACGAGACGGAGCTGCTGCAGACGCTCGAGCGTTTCCTCGAGGCCGACGGCAACGTCGCCGGCACCGCGCAGCGCCTGTTCACGCACCGGCACACGGTCTATTACCGCCTGGAGCGCGTGCGTGAGCTGACGGGCCTCGATGTTTCCTCCAGCGACGGCCGCGAGAAGCTGAGCCTGGGCCTGAAGGCGATGCGCGTGCTGGGCCTGTCCTCCACGCGCGGCCCGGCCTCCGAGGACGGCGCGCACGCGGGCCGGGTGCCGCGGCGCTCCTCGCGGCGCGGATAGCGGCGGTAGAGTCTGTGGTCCCCTTGGGGGGTCGTCCAATGGCAGGACATCAGGTTTTGGTCCTGAGAATCGGGGTTCGAGTCCCTGCCCCCCAGTACGGTCGGCGCCCGCCGCCGTCAGGCCCGTCGAGTCGGAGCGGCGACTAGAGTCATCGCTGTGAGCGCCTCCCCCACAGTCCTGATCCTCGCCGCCGGCCAGGGCACGCGCATGCGCTCGGCCACGCCGAAGGTGCTGCACGAGCTGTGCGGGCTGCCGATGGTGCTCTGGCCCGTGCGGGCCGCACTCGATGCCGGCGCCGGGAAGGTGGTCGTCGTCGATTCGCCCGCCTGCGCATGCGAGGCGATCCTGCCCGCCGGCGTGGAGCTGGCCGTGCAGCCGCAGTCCAACGGTACGGGCGGAGCCGTGCAGGCAGCCGCCGAGCACGTCAGCGCCGATGCGCCCGTGGTTGTGCTCAGCGGCGATGTGCCGCTGGTCAGCGCTGAGGCGATCCGCGGGTTGGTCGATGCTCACGCCGCGAGCGGCGCGGCCGCCACGATGGCCACGACGGTGCTAGAGGATCCGAGCGGCTACGGGCGCGTGGTGCGCGACTCGGGTGGTGCGGTGGCAAGGGTTGTGGAGACCAAGAAGGCAGGCGACGCGACCGCCGAGGAGCTGCGAATCAAGGAGGTCAACTCCGGCATCTACGTCTTCTCCGGCGCCGCGCTGCTCGAGGTGCTGCCGCGGCTGAGCGCCGATAACGCACAGGGAGAGCTCTACCTTCCCCAGGCGCTCGATCTGCTGCGCTCCGACGGCCGTGAGATCGCCGCGCACGTCGTCGAGGACGAGGGACTGATGCTCGGCGTCAACGACCGCGTCGCCCTCGCCCGCGTGCGGGAGATCGCCCAGCGCGCGATCTGCGAGCGGCACATGCTCGCCGGCGTGACGATCGTCGATCCCTCCAGCACGCGGATCGACGTGGACGTGTGGATCGGCAAGGACACGACGATCGAGCCGTTCACGAGCCTGCTTGGCGCCACCCGCATCGGCGAGCGCTGCACCGTGCGCTGCTCCTACCTTCTCGACTGCACCCTGCAGGACGGCGTCAGCGTCGGCCCATTCGCCTATCTGCGCCCGGGCGCCACCCTGCGCGACGGCGCCAAGGTGGGGACGTTCGTGGAGATCAAGAACTCGGACATAGGGGCCGGCACGAAGATCCCCCATCTTTCCTACATCGGCGACGCCGACGTCGGCGAGCAGACGAACCTCGGCGCCGGCACGATCACCGCCAACTACGACGGCCACGCAAAGCACCGCACCACGATCGGCAGCCGCGTGAAGGGCGGCGTCGACACCTCGCTGGTGGCGCCGGTGACGGTCGGCGACGATGCCTACACGGCCGCCGGCTCGGTCGTCACAGAGGACGTGCCCGAGGGAGCCTTGGCTGTGGCCCGAGCACGCCAGGCAAACGTCGAGGGCTACAGCGAGCGGCGTGCGCGCGAGGCGGCGCAGGCAGCCGAGGCGAAGGCCGGATCCCCCGGCGAGAGACGCGACGGGTAGAGCGCCGTCCCGGATGGCCTCTACACTCCCCCGTGAGATGAGCGTGATCGACACGCGCGAGCAGCCCTCGACGAGCCTGCCGATCGACTACGACAAGCGGCTGATGCTGTTCTCTGGCCGCGCCAACCCACAGCTGGCGGTCGACATCTCCGAGAAGCTCGGCGTCGACGTCGGCCCGGTGACGCTGAAGACCTTCTCAAACGGCGAGGTCTACTGCCGCTACGACGAGTCGATCCGGGGCGCCGACGTCTTCATCGTCCAGTCCACCTGCGGCAACCCCGTCACCGGAGTCACGGCCAACGACTCGCTGATGGAGCTGCTGTTCATGATCGACGCCGCCGTCGGCGCCTCCGCGCACCGCGTGATCGCGGTGACGCCCTGGTTCGGCTATTCGCGCCAGGACAAGAAGTCAGCCCCACGCGAGCCGATCTCCGCGCGCCTGGTCGCGCGCATGATCGAGGCCGCCGGCGCCGACCGCGTGCTGACGATGGACCTGCACGCCGGGCAGATCCAGGGCTTCTTCCAGAAGCCGGTCGATCACATGACCGCGCTGTTCATGCTCACGCAGTACTTCGAGGACCTCGACCTCTCAGACCTGGTGGTCGTGGCGCCCGACGCCGGGCGCGTGAAGCTCAACAAGAAGTTCGCCTCGATCATCGGCGCGGAGCTCGCGATCCTCGACAAGGAGCGACCCGCCCAGCAGGTCGCCGAGATCGGCTACGTGATCGGCGACGTGCGCGATAAGACGGCTGTGATCGTCGATGACATGATCGACACGGCCGGCACGCTGAAGGCCGCCGCGCGCACGGTGCTCGACGCCGGCGCCAAGTGCGTGTACGCAGCCGCCACGCACGCGGTCTTCTCAGGCGCCGCGTTCGAGAACCTGACCGAGGCCGGCTTCAAGGAGATCGTCGTCACCGACACGATCCCCGTCCGTCCGGGGAGCCCGGCGAACATCCGCGTGCTTCCCTGCGCCGAGCTGCTCACCGACTCGATTCGCCGCATCTTCACCGACGATTCGGTCAGCGAAGTGTTCGGCGGCGAGAACCAGCTCTTTTGAGCGCCGCCGACGCCGACACCGGCGCAGATTTGGACATCGAGCCCGCGCCGCGCCGTCCCCGCGACTGGCTGCGCGAACAGCGGGGCCTACCGCGCCGGCGCTTGATCGCGATCGGCTCGATCGCGCTGGTGCTGTTTCTCGTCTTCAGCGTCCTGCTGGCCAGGTACCTCTCGACCGAGAACGTCGAACGCACGGACATCTTCGCCGTGCTGCGAGCCGAGGCGGCGGGCGACGCGAACGCGGTCATCTCTCACCTGGCGGGCTGTCGCGAGCATCCCGGCTGTATCGCGCAAGCGCAGCGCAACGCCGCCAAGCTGCGTCGCCCCGGGACGGTGAAGATCCTCACGCTCAGCTCGCGGACCGCTTACGCGGTGACCAGCGACAGCGGCACGACACGCGTCGCCTGGACGGTGCTCGGGAGCCTGCCGAAGGTGCAATGCGTGTCGGTCAGCCGCAAGGGCAACTTCCTCTCGGGACTGTCGGTGACGCTCACCGGTTTGAGCGCGCCGATCCCAAACGAAGCGGATTGCTAAAGTCAGCGGCCGCTCTATGGCCAGCACAACGACAAAGCTAGATGTCTCCAGCCGCGCAGCCGAAGGCTCGCGCTTTGCCAGGCGCCTGCGCCGCTCCGGGCGCATCCCGGGCGTGCTCTACGGCGGCGGCGGCGATCCGCTCAGCTTCAGCGTCGATTCGCGCGAGCTGCGACTGGCCCTGGCCGGCGCCGGCGCGGTCGTGGATCTGAGCGTCGACGGCGCCAAGGCGACCCCGGTCGTGCTCAAGGAGGCCCAGCGTGACCCGGTGCGCGGGCAGACAACGCACGTGGATCTGCTGCGCGTGCGCCTCGACAAGGCGATTCACGCCGTCGTGGCGCTCGAATTGGAGGGCGCCGAGGACACTCCCGGCGTCAAGGAAGGCGGCGTGCTCGAGCAGCTCACGCGCGAGCTGAACATCGAGGCGCTGCCCACCGCCATCCCGGAGTCGATCGTTCACACGCTCGGCGAGATGCAGATCGGCGACACGCTCACGCTCGAGTCGATCGCGGTGCCGGACGGTGTCACCCTGCTCGACGACGTCGAGACGACGGTCGCCACGCTCTCGGCGCCGCGACTGCAGTCTGAAGAGGAGACCGAGCCAGAAGGCGAGACGGAGCTGGTCGGCGAAGAGAGTGCCGAGGCCTCCGCTGAGGAGTCCTCCTCCTCCGAGGAGTAGACGCTGCGCCCCTTTGGCGGCGGAGCGCCGGCCGATTGGCTGATCGTAGGTCTGGGCAATCCTGGCCCTGAGCACGCGGCTACGCGTCACAACGTCGGCTTCATGGTCGCCGCACGGCTCGCCGAGCGCTGGGGGCTGGGCCGCGCCAAGGATCGCTTTCGTGGCCGATTCGTCGAGGGAAAGATCAGGGGTTCGGCTTTCCTGCCGGCCGACGCCGGCGCCGCGGCCGCTGGATCGCAGGCCGGAATAACGGGAGCTCGCGTAGCGGTGCTGTGTCCGCAGACCTATATGAACGATGTCGGGAAATCCGCGAGCCCGGCGCGCGGAGCGCTGAAGCTCGCGCTCGAGCGAGTGCTGGTCGTACACGACGAGATCGACCTTCCGTTCGGCGATGTGCGCACGCGGCTCGGGGGCGGGCTCGCCGGCCACAACGGGCTGAAGTCGCTAAAGCGTGAGCTCGGCGGCGGCGATTTCATGCGCGTGCGCGTCGGCGTCGGACGTCCGAGATCGACCGACCCGGAGATCGTCTCGGCTTATGTGCTGGGCCGCTTCAGCGAGTCCGCGGCCGAGGTGGACGAGCTGCTCGACCACGCCTGCCAGGCCGTCGAGCGCGTCGTGCTAGGTCTGGAGTAAGCCATGCCACTCCGCTCTTTGCTCGGCGCGATCGATCAAGACGTCGCCGCCTCAACGCTTGCCCGCGACGGCGGTCGCGCCTTCGTCTCGGCCTCCGTACGCCCGTTCCTGATCGCGGCGCTGCTTGACAGCGAGAGCACCCGTCCCGCCCTGGTGGTCGTCGGCGACGACCGTGCCGCACGCGACCTCGCCGCCGATTTGAGCGCTTGGCTGGCGCCACGGCGCGTGCGCTTCTACCCCTCGCGCGGCGTGGCCTACGAGTCTCATCTAGCGCCGCCACCACACCTGGTCGGCCTGCGCGTGGCCGCCCTGGACGCTCTGCTGGCAAGCGGCGGCTCCGGTCGGGACGCCAACGCGGGCGAGGCCGAGGAAGCGCCGGTCGTCGTCGTCTCGGCCGTGGCGCTCTCCGAGAAGGTCCCCGACCCCGAGCTGCGCCCGCGCGCCTTCGTGCTGAAGGTGGGAGAGCTGCTCGACCTCGACGAGTGCGCCGCGGAGCTGGTCGCGGCCGGCTATGAGCGCGTGGACCAGGTCAGCGAGCGCGGTCAGTTCGCCATGCGTGGAGGACTGCTGGACGTGTTCCCGGCGACCGAGGAGCACGCGGTGCGCGTGGATATGTTCGACATCGAGATCGAATCGCTGCGCTGGTTCTCGACGTTCACCCAGCGCTCGCTCGGCGACGTCGAGCAGGTCGAGATCGCGCCGGCGGCCGAGCTGGCCGCCGAGCACCGCGAGCTGGCCGAGATCGCGGCGGCGACCGGCGCGTTTACGACGCGCGCCGGCGGCGAGCAGGACGACGGCCAGGCCGAAAGCCGTCCGGATGTAGCCGAGCTGCTGCCGGTCGAGCGCTTCCGAGCGCTGCTCGACCTGCTCGACGCGGGCGCCGGCGGGAGCGAGGGGAACGGCGCTGCCGACAGCGGGGTCCAGGTGCTCGTCGCCGCCGAGGAGGAGTTGGCGCCGGCGCTCGAGGATCACTGGAACGACGTCTGCGCGGCCTTTGCCGACGAGGACGCCCATCACCTGTACGTGCCGCCGGCCGATGTGCGCGCCGCCGTCGAGGCGCGCACGAAGGTGTGGCTGTCCTCTATCTCCGGCGATCAGGAGATCGAGCTGCGCGTCTCAACCGCCGACACGGCGGCGCGCTCGCTGGCCGAGGCCGAGCCGGAGCTCGAGAAGCTGGTTCGCTCGGGCTACCGCACCGTCGTCGCCTTCCCCCGGCGCGGCGAAGGCGAGCGTGCGGCCTACAATCTCGCGCGCCTGCAGGCCGATTGGCTGGACGGCGACGTCGATGTCGCGCGCGCGCCGCTGGAGCCTTCGCTGCGCTTCGTCGCCGCTTCGCTGCGCGAAGGGTTCATCGCTCCATCGCTGAAGCTGGCGGTCTTCCCCGAGCACCGGCTGTTGCGCCGCCGCCGCGCCGCGCGCGGAGCCGGCGAGGGGACCTCCGCGGGCGGGCC
>JBOGXY010000091.1:0-6690 GCA_050696495.1 Solirubrobacteraceae bacterium | reverse complement strand
CTTGAGTTTCGGCATTTCGAGTCGTTTTGCAGGGGATCGGGCGGTAGCGTCGAGGGCTGTGTAGCGGGGGGATAGCAAGAGGGGCACCGGCGGCTTCCTCGAATCCACGGGGTGTTCAACGTCCTGTGGGAGGTCACCGCCGATGCCCGTCGTTCCTGGTTCGCTTGACTCGTTGCTGTTCCTGCTCGCGGGCGCGTTCGGCGCGCCGAGCTTTCAGACGTTCCGCTACCTGGTCGTGGGGTTCCTCTCGCGGGTCGGGGAGCACACAGTCTGCGGGATGTTGCAGGCCGCGCGCCTTGAGCGCGTGTGGCATCACAGCCGAGCGCACGCGTTCTTTGCCGAGCGGGAGTGGTGCCCTGACGGGCTGGGACTGTTGTTGGCCGACTTCCTCATCGACGCCTTCGTGCCCAAGGGGCAGCCGATCGGGCGTTGTCTTCCTTCTAGACGAGGTTCAGTTCGCCGGCGAGATCGAATTTCGGTCGTTGATCAGTGCGTTGCACCGTGCGACGCAGAAGAACGTGCCGATCACCGTCGCGGCCGCTGGTCTACCTCAGATTCCGCGGTTGACCGGCGAGGCACGCTCATACGCCGAGCGTCTGTTCACGTTTCCGGCGATCACCAGCCTTTCGGAGGGGGATGCGCGAGCGGCCTTCGTCGAGCCGGCTCGCCATCAGCAGGTCGATTACGAGGAGGGCGCCGTTGCGCTCGCCCTCGCCTGGACACGTGGCTATCCCTTTTACATTCAGCAGTTGGGCAAGCACGCTTGGAATCTGGCCAAAGCAGCGCCTATCACAATGCAGGATGTGGAGACCGCGATGCCAGCCGCACAGAAGGCGCTCGACACGAGCATCTACGAGGTCAGGATTCAGCGAGCCACCCAAGAGGAGCGTCGCTACATGCGAGCGATGGCCGAGCTTGGCGGGGGGCCTTATCGTTCGGGACAGGTCGCGGCGAAGCTGGGACGTAGGACCACGGAGATTTCGATGACCCGCCAACATCTGATCGACAAGGGGCTGACTTACGCCACTGAGGACTATGGTCACGTCGATTTCACGGTGCCCCGTTTTGACGAGTTCATGCGTCGACACATGCCCTACCGGAAGCCGAGCTCAAGCCAACGAAACCGTAAGATTTGATCGTGGCTCGCGTATTCACGCCACCCCAAAGCTCGCAAGATTTGCGGTCCCGGCGCCATTACGGTCTTAAGCGAGGTCGTGGCGCGAGCACAGCAGAGCCTCGGACGAGAGTTCGCCGACGGTTGGGTCCGGCGGTTCGAGCGCGACCGCGCCGAGGCCTTTCGTCGGGAACTGGAGGCGGTTCCCGACGCTGCCGGCACAGTGCAGCGGGTCAAGGACGCCGGCATCCTCACATGCGTCGCCTCGCAGGGCAGCCTCCAGTTATGGCGATATCGTCATAACTGGAGGCTGTCGCGGGTCGGATTATGTCGCGGTAGGAGACATGGCGGGATACGGCGAATGGAACCGCAAGGGAGCGACTCTTAGCGACGTGACGGCTCGCAAGGAGTACGGGGTCGACTTGGATTTCATCGTCAAGGGCATCAACGCCGGAAAGCTCGAGTATCGCGAAGGGGCGATCCACGGTAACCCGTACATACGCGTGCTGAGAGGTCAGCTCGAGGCGTACGTCGTCGAGGAGTTTGGCGACGATTATCTGCGTAGCTGGCAAGCGAAGACCGAGCTGCGGGGAATCGCGCGGGAAGTGGCTCAGCTGCGCAAGCGGCTGGATGAGCTCGAGGCAAGGAGGGCGCAGATCGAAGGCCGGCGTTGACCGCCGTGGGCCCTGAGTCGAGCCGTGCTTTGCTTCGGTGGCGGGGGTTTGGCGCTTGTTGCGGGATCCGGGAGCACGCCGCTGTCGCGCGTGTTCTACGGTCTGGTGCTTGAGTGGCGGTAGACGACGACGTGGATCCGGTGGCCATCCAGCTCGGGTGGCGCAGCGCCGCGCACGCGGACAGGCACAACAAGCGCCGCTGAGCGAGGAGGTCCGAATTGCACGGACGATCGCGAAGTCGGCGGCGGCCCTCGACTCGGCGCTCGACGCCGAGGCGTGGGCGTCGCACCTGTTGGGCACCTTCCGCGAGCAGCGGCACGGACTGCCGTTCCCCGAAGCGGTCGGGGTCGATACCGCGCTGCTATTCGGCGAGCCGCTTGTTAGGCGGCTGGCGACCTTCGACGATCCCGCCGCGACGGTCGCGCTGGCGTCGATCGCGGAGCTCGAGGACGGCGAGCTGGGGGTCTTGGCGGCGCAGCTGCTCGCCAGCTCGACGCCGGTGGCCGGTGTCCCGCGGTGGATCAAGCAGATCGGCGAGTCGGACGTTGTCGGTGCCGCGGTGATGAGCGAGGCGGTGTTCGACGACGCTCGCACGGTCTTGCTCGAAAGCCGTCATCCCGACGGCGAGACGATGGCCCTCGGCGTGCTGATCGACCGCAACCTCGGCGGTCTGGCCAAGGACGTGCTGCTGGCCGAGTCGATCGAGCAGGTCGCGGGCGCGATGGGCCGTCACTCGGTTGGCGAGCAGGGCGAGCTGGAGCTGGAGCAGATTGAGCCTGGTGTCGCGGCCGGGCTGATCCGGGCGGCGATCGCCCGGACGGACATGACCTGGAATCCACCCGTGGATGACGACTTCTGGTCCGGACGCGCGCTGGCGCTCCTGCGTGCCGAGCAGACGCCGGGTGTGGTCGAGCCGCCAGAGCGCACCGAGCTGTCAAGCAAGGAGCGCGACAGGCTGCGCGAGGAGTTCCTGTCTTCACCGGAGGGGCGCGAGTTCGCACCCGACGGCGAGGAGGCCTGGGTGGCGTCGCTGGCGATCGACTTCTGCGCCGGCTACACGGACGGCGACCCGCTGCGCTGGAGCCCGGTGGTCGTCGAGCTGTTCATGACCGACTGGGTTCCGCGCAAGGTCCTCGCGACGCCCGAGCTGCTCGACCGCCTGCCTGCCGCGCTCGATGCCTGGGTACGCTTCGCCGCTCGCCAGCGCGGGATCCCGCAATGGGCCGCTGAGGAGACGCGAGAGTCGATCGTCAAGTGGGTGGAGGAGATGGTCAACGCCGCACTCGATCCGGCGGTCGGCGGGCCCTCCAAGCAGTTCCTGCTGGCGGCAAAGACAGCCGGCGTTGACCTCGAGGACGAGCTGGCGCTGGACGCCTTCGTCAAGGGCTGGAACGCTCGCAGCGAGCTGGACATCGCCGACCTTGAGGTGCCGCAGGCGATCGAACCCGACGAAATTCTCCAGCTGAAGATCGCGCTGAAGGGGATCAGCAAGCCGCCGGTCTGGCGTCGCGTCCAGGTCCGCGCCGACACCACCTTCGCGATGCTGCACCAGATCATCCAGGCGGCGTTCGGCTGGACCGACACGCACCTGCACAGCTTCGAGTACCAGGGCGAGCAGATCGGCGTCCCAGACCCCGAGTGGGACAACGAATGCGCCGACGAGGCCGAAACGACGCTCGCCGAGGTGCTGCTCAGCCTGAAGGATCGCATCCGCTACACCTACGACTTCGGCGACAACTGGGAGCACGACATCTCGCTCGAGAAGGTCATGGTCCCGGACGCCGGCGACGGACGACCAGCGCTCCTCACCGGCAAAGGCGCCTGCCCGCCCGAGGACTGCGGCGGCCCCTGGGGCTACGCCGACCTGAAGGACGCGGTCGGCTTTGACCCGGCATCCTTCGACCTGGAGCCCGCCCAGCGACGCGTCCGCGCAGCCAGCTGCTGAACACCGGCGCTCGCCGACACACGTCGTAGTCGAGGTCTACCCGGCGACCCACGGCCGGACCTCCTCCCACGGTGACGCTCGCCCGGAACAGCGCAGCGCGTCAGCGACCAAACGCTTGCAGCCAGCCCATAGCCCGCACGCGAGCGCTTTCCACGCGAGCAAAAGCCACGACGCCGCTCGATCACATGCCAGCAACGGACGAGTTGCGACAGTCCATTACTAGGCTCCGGTTCGCTCTCGCATACGACGCGGAGCTGCCCTTCAACGTCCCGCTTTACCGTGACGGAGCGAGCCAGGGTTGCGAGTTCGGTGGGTGTCTGGGCGAGTGCGTTGGCTCCGGCGGCGAGTAGCTCTTGTTCTGAGCCGATGCCCCAGAGAACGCCGATCGCAGGGATGTTGTGCTCGTGGGCGGCGGTGATGTCGTGTTTTCGATCGCCGACCATGACCGGGCGGGCGTCGGGCGCGAGTTCGCGTGTCGCGCGTCCGATGTGGACCGGCTCTCGACGCGAGGCCTCGTGCCGTTGCTCGACTATCTTCGCGGGCTCGATGCGGTGTCCCCGGCGAGCACGTTAGTCACGCCGGTGGAGCAGCTCGTCAAGGATTACTGCGAATACCTGCTTCGTGAGCGAGGACTGGCACCGGGATCGAGACGGATCACGTTTGCTGGTGAGGGATTGGGGAGCCGCGCGTCTGGGCCTGAGTGAGTAGCGTCAAGGGCTCACGTCCGTCTACCGCCTTTTCCCGCCTAAACGTGACGTTTAAGCCACGGTCTGGCTACGCCGTGGCAGCTGCGCGCGAATGTGCGTGCGCGTACAACGTCCACCACAAGCCGCTGCCCACGGGGCGGCAGCCCCCCCCTGCGAGTGCAAGCCTACTTTTGAGCCTCGATAGGCGAGGGGTCGAGACCGGCGCCAAGCGAGGAGGCGACTTCGTCGATCAAACGCGTCGAACGTCGCCAGCCCACCACTCGCCAGCTCAACTGCGTGCCATCGGTGAGCGGCGTGGCGTGGATTATCCACGGCCGGCCGAGCAACGTCCGTCCAACGATGCCCACCGCAACGAGCAGCCCGAGCAAGATGAGCTCAATGCCGAACAGCAACAGCGGGATCACGACGATCGCCACGACCACCGCGGCGAGGACTACAAGGACGGCTACGCCGAGGTCGTCGGCGCCACCGGGATCGGGAACGGAAAAGAAGGCGTCTGCGGCATCTCCCGGGCGTACCTTCCCCATGCGCGCTTTGCGCCATCGGGGTAGCCGGCGGCTCACCCAGCGGCGCCCGACTCGCCACTCCTGCCCGGACGGCGTCTGTATCGAACGCGCTCCAACACGAGCTCTCATCTCGGCGGCGATTCTAGGGACTGATCGAATCGTCTCACTGCTCGGTCGTTTGACGCCGCTTGTCAACAAGGCCGGCCGGCAGGTCTTGCCGAAGGGAACGCGCTCGCTCGACCGTGCCCAACTCGGTGTCCACAGTCACCTGGCGGAAGTACGTAGGGTCTTGTAGCGGTTCGGCCATCTGGTGGTCAACGCTAGCCAGTCGCCACCGGATTCTAAGAGCAGGTCGGGCAGACTGGTGTCCGTGACCCCCGCCCCGCCAACCTTCCCACCAAGCCCCGTCCCCTCCCGCTCGCGCCGTCGCCTGGTCCTTGCGATCTGCTGCATGAGCCTCTTGATCGTCGGACTGGACAACACGATCGTCAACGTCGCGCTGCCCTCGATCGGGCGCGAACTGAGCGCGAGCGTCTCCGAGCTGCAGTGGGTCGTCGATGCCTACACGCTCGTGCTCGCCAGCCTGCTGATGCTCGGCGGCTCGATGGGTGATCGCCTCGGCCGCCGGCGCGTCTTTCAAACGGGGCTGATCGTCTTCACGCTCGGCTCGCTGCTGTGCAGCACCGCGCCGACGCTGCAGTGGTTGATCGTCTTCCGTGCCATGCAGGCCGTCGGCGGTTCGATGCTCAACCCGGTCGCGATGTCGATCATTCGCAACGTCTTTACCGACCCGCGTGAGCGCGCGCAGGCGATCGGGATGTGGGGTGCGGCGATCGGGTTCAGCCTCGCACTCGGGCCGGTGCTGGGCGGGGTGCTCGTGCAGGCGATCGACTGGCGAGCGATCTTCTGGATCAACATCCCGATCGGCCTGCTGGCGGTGGCGCTGACGATGCGCTTCGTGCCAGAGTCGCGCGCGCCCCACCCGCGCCGCCTGGACCCGGTCGGCCAGCTGTTGGTGATCGCGCTGCTGGCCTCGCTGACCTACGCGATCATCCAAGCGCCCGAGGCCGGTTGGGTATCGGCGCAGACACTCTCGCTGTTTGCCTTCGTCGTCGTCGATCTCGCGGTGCTCGTGCCCTACGAGCTGCGCCGCCGCGAACCGCTGATCGAGCCGCGCTTCTTTCGCAGCGTCCCCTTCTCCAGCGCCGCCGCGATCGCCGTGTTCGCGTTCGCCGCGCTCGGCGGCTTCCTGTTCGTCAACACGCTCTACCTGCAGGAGGTCCGCGGACTGTCGGCTTTGGACGCCGGGCTGTACACGCTGCCGATCGCGGCGATGACGTTGATCTTCGCGCCGCTGTCCGGTCGCATCGTCGGCCACCGCGGCCCGCGCGTGCCGCTGCTGATCGGCGGCGCCGGCCTCGGCGCCGGGGGACTCCTGCTGACCGGCGTGACGCACACCACCCCGCTCGTGGAGCTGCTGCCTGCCTACTTCCTGTTCGGGATCGGCTTTGGCATGGTCAACCCGCCGATCACCAACACGGCCGTGCTCGGCATGCCCGAGGCCCAGGCGGGGGTTGCCGCCGCGGTCGCCTCCACATCGCGCCAGGTGGGCCAGACCCTGGGCGTCGCGGTTGCCGGCGCGATCGCCGCGGCCGGGGCGCTTCAGGTCGGCGCCGGCTTCGTGGCGGCCAGCGGCACGGTCTGGTGGCTGCTCGTGGCCTGCGGCGCGGCGGTCGTCGTGCTC
>JBOGXY010000090.1:0-14330 GCA_050696495.1 Solirubrobacteraceae bacterium | reverse complement strand
CGACGCCGGTGCTGGTCGCGGACACGCTGCCGCCGGAGCTCGAAGCGACTGGGGTGGCGGGGGTCCAGCCGCGGCTGTACGGCACACCGACGGAAACCACCGCGTTGTCGTGTGCGGTCGAATCGGTGTCGCGCATCGCGTGCGAATCGACCGTTCCGCTGGCTCCGTACGATCAGCTCGAAGTCCGCATCAAGGTGCGGGTCCGCGCGGACGCCGCGATCTGCGAAGCGGGTTCCAGCGCGTGCGAACGTAACCAAGCGCGCGTGTCGGGCGGGGAAGCGCCGACGCTCACCGTTTCGCGACCCGTCGCGATCTCCACCAAACCGGTGGGGTTCGGGGTCGAAGAATACGAGTTGAGCCCCGAAGAAGAAGGCGGAGCCGCGGATACTCAGGCGGGCTCCCACACCTTCCAGGTGACGGGGACGATCGCTCTGGATCAGAGCGCTGACTTGGCAGGATCGTTGAGCAGTCCGCCGGTCGTGGGTCCGGCTGTGCCGGCGCGGAGCATTTCGGCGCGCCTGCCCGTCGGCCTGGTGGCCGATCCGAGCACGGTCGCGCGCTGTCCCGAATGGCAGTTCCTGCTCAGCGACGGGGAAGGACACTCCTCGGAATGCCCCGAGCAGGCCGCGGTGGGTGTCGCGTCGGTCACGGCGCGGGACCCAAGCGGCGCGGGCACGTTCACGGTCGCGGCGCCCGTGTTCAACGTCGAACCGCAGGGCGGGGAACCGGCGCGGTTCGGCTTCTTCGTGCCGTTCGCGAACGTGCCGGTGCTCCTGAACACGAGCGTGCGCAGCGGCCCCGGAGAAGACTGGGGCGTCGATCTCGCGACCGGCGAACTGCCCGCGAACGCGGGGCTGATCAGCGCGCGCGTCACGTTCTGGGGGGCGCCCGACGGCTTGGCGCACAGGGAATCGAGGGGTTGGGGGTGCCTGGAGTACTCGCGCGGGCGCACCGGCGTCTCCTACGAACCGTGCCAGGTTCTCTCCGACGAACTGCACCCTCCCGCGCTCGTGCGGATGCCGACGTCGTGCAGCGGCCCGTTGCAATCGAGTCTTCAAACCGATTCGTGGGCGCCAGGCAGCGAAGCGCAGACATTCCCTGCAAGCGAACCGCTGCCCGAACTGTTCGGCTGCGCTCAGGTCCCGTTCGGCCCGACGATCTCAACCGAACCGACGACGCACTCCGCCGCGTCCCCGAGCGGACTGGCGTTCGACGTGACGTTCGACACCGAAGGCTTGACGACGGCGGGGCAGCTCGCGCAATCCGATCTAAAGGACACGGTCGTGACGTTCCCCGAAGGGATGACGATCGACCCCTCGGCCGGGGTGGGGTTGGGCGCCTGCACGCGGGCGCAGTACGCGGCGATGACGCTCAGCTCGCCGGCGGGGGCGGGGTGTCCTGAAGACTCGAAGCTCGGGACCGTCGAAATCCAGACCCCGTTGTTGTTCACGACGGTGTACGGGTCTCTGTTCTTGGCGCAACCGTATGAAAACCCGTTCGGCGAAGCGGGCCATCCGGACGGCTCGCTGCTCGCGGTGTACGTCGTCGCGCGCAGCCGTGCTGAGCGGGGGATCCTCGTCAAGCTCGCCGGCAAGATCACGCCCGATCCGCGGACGGGTCGCTTGACCGTCGCGTTCGAAAACGACCCGCAGCTCCCGTTCGGTCAATTCAACTTCCATTTCAAGGAAGGGCAGCAAGCACCGCTGATAACACCCGCCACCTGCGGCACGTACACCACGCAGGCACAGCTCACCCCGTTCTCAGAACCCACCCAGTCCCTGAACGACACCGCCAGCTTCAACATCACATCGGGCTCAGAAGGCGCCGCGTGTCCGACCGGTCCGCTGCCACCGTTCTCGCCGCGCATAGAAGCGATCTCCCTAAACGACGATGCCGGGGTCTTCAGTCCGCTCTCGGTGCAGTTGACGCGCAGCGACGCGATGTCTGAGATAGCGACCTACTCCACCGACCTGCCGCCCGGGCTGACCGCCAACTTGACCGGCGTCCCGTTCTGTCCGCAAGCCGACATCGAGACAGCACGCCACAAGACCGGGATCGCTGAGGAGAACGAACCGTCGTGTCCACAAACTAGCCTGATCGGGCATACGCTCGTCGGTACCGGTGTGGGCTCCGTGCTCGACTACGTACCGGGGAAGCTGTACCTGTCCGGCCCCTACAACGGCGACCCGTTCTCCGTCGTCAGCGTGACCTCCGCGACGATCGGTCCGTTTGACCTCGGCACGATCGTGATCCGCTTCGCCCTGCGGATCGACCCCTACAGCGGCCAGGTCAAAGTCGACCCGACCGGCTCTGAACCGATCCCCACGATCATCGACGGGATAGTCACCCACGTCCGCGACATCCGCGTATCGATCGACAGGACCGCCTTCACGCTGAACCCCACCAGCTGCCAGCCCGTTCCCGTCTCGAGCACGCTGACCAGCAGCGACGGGCAAGCCACGACCGTCTCCGCGCCGTTTGAAGCGACGCACTGCCGCGAACTGCGGTTCACGCCGACGTTCAAGGTGTCTACCAGTGCTCACACCAGCCGCCAGAGGGGTGCGAGCCTGACAGCGAAGCTAACGATGCCGGCCGCGCTTGGAGGACAGTCGAACATCAGGCAAGTCAAGGTCGACCTGCCAAAGCAGCTCCCCTCCCGCCTGACAACACTCCAACAGGCGTGCACCGAAAAACAGTTCAACACGAACCCCGCCGGTTGTCCTGTCGCATCGAGGATCGGTACCGCCCGCGCCCGCACACCGATACTTCCCGTCCCATTGACAGGACCGATGTACTTCGTAAGTCACGGCGGCGAAGCGTTCCCCAGCCTGATCATCGTGCTGCAGGGCTACGGCGTCACGATCGACATCCTCGGCACCACATTCATAAACAACGCCGGGATCACCAGCACCACCTTCAAAGCGATCCCAGACGAGCCCGTCGGCAACTTCGAACTGAACCTTCCCGAGGGCCCCTACAGCGCCCTGGCCGCCAACGGCAACCTCTGTAAGGCGACCAGGACCATAACCGTCAAGCGAAAGATCACGACCAAGACGCACGGACACAAGCACCGGATCACACGTCGAGTAAAGAAGACCGTACCCGGACTGGTCATGCCAACCCTCCTTGTCGCACAGAACGGCGCGAGAATCCACCGCAACACACCCATCCTCGTCACAGGCTGCGCTAAACACCGCCACCTGAAACGGAAAGGATGAGGCTTACCGGCGCTACTCGTAGCTGAGCAGAGCGTGCACCTCGTGTGGCGCCAGCCGCTCGCGACCCTTCAAGAACGCCAGCTCGATCAGAAAGCCGCAGCCGACCACCTCACCGCCGAGCTGCTGCACCAGCTCGCATAGCGCCGCCGCGGTGCCGCCGGTGGCCAGCAGGTCGTCGTGCACGAGCACGCGCGCGCCGGGGCCGATCGCGTCCGAATGCAACTCGAGCTGATCGGTTCCGTACTCGAGCAGGTATTCGGCGCTGACCGTCTCATACGGGAGCTTGCCGGGCTTGCGGGCGAGCACGAACCCCGCCCCCAGCTCCAGCGCGAGCGCAGGCCCGAGCAGGAAGCCGCGCGCCTCGGCGGCGATCACGCAGTCCGGCTTCAGCGGTCGCGCGTACTCGGCCAAGCCCCGTACCGCTTTGCGCAGGCCATCCGGATCGGCCATCAGCGGTGTGATGTCCTTGAAGACGATCCCCGCCTGGGGGAAGTCGGGAATGTCGCGGATGAGGCGTCCCAGCGCGGGAGCGTCGCCGGGAGCACGACCAACATGGCTGCCGGAGTCCGCCGTCGGTCGCATCTGAGCGCGAGCGTAGCAGCGCTCTCGCTCATTGCTTGCGGTTCTCGATGTGGCTCTGTAGCCTCACGGGCACAAATCGTCGTAGGGCAATCGCTGGAGGCTCACATGCGCAGGGGGATCTCGGTTGGGGCAATAACGCTTGGGCTGATCTTCGCCATCGGCGGCTCGGCCGCCGTCGCCGACCCCGGCTCAGCCGCCGAAGTCGAACCCGTGTGCTCGCAGGCGCCCTCCGCGGGCGAGGCCTCCTGTCATGCGGTCAAGCTGCTCAACCCGCACGCCAACTGGCATGGGGTGCACGGGAACGGGAAAGGCCCCTCCTCCACGAACTCAACGCCCTCGGGCTATTTCCCGGCCGACCTGCAGTCGGCCTACGGGCTGGAATCGGCCAGCGCCACCGGCGGCGAAGGCCAGACCGTCGCGATCGTCGACGCCTACAACGATCCCAACGCGGCGGCGGACCTGAACCGCTACCGCTCTCAGTTCAAACTGCCGCCCTGCGAAGCCGGGTGCTTTAGGAAGGTCAACCAGAAAGGCGAAGAAGGGAGCTACCCCAACTCCAACACATCCTGGTCGGAGGAGATCTCGCTCGACCTCGACATGGTCTCGGCCATCTGCTCGAAATGCCACATCCTGCTCGTTGAGGCCAGCTCGGCCAGCATGGCGAACCTCGGCACGGCCGTGAGCGAGGCGGTCGCCCTGGGCGCCAATGCCGTGTCCAACAGCTACGGCGGCTCGGAGTTCTCCGGCGAGACGAGCTACGACGGATACTTCGCCCACACGGGCGTGGCGATCACCGCCAGCGCCGGGGACAGCGGCTACAAGACCGAATACCCGGCCGCCTCGCCGTTCCTCACCGCCGTCGGCGGCACGACGCTCACCAAAGCGACCAACGCACGCGGGTGGAACGAGACCGTGTGGTCGGGAACCGGCAGCGGCTGCTCGGCGATCGAGCCGACTCCGGGTTGGCAGCCGGTCACCTCACTGTGCAAAAAGCGGACCGTCTCAGACGTCGCCGCCGACGCCAACCCCAACACCGGTGTCGCGACATACGACAGCTACGGCGAGCCCGGGTGGCTGGTGTTCGGCGGCACGAGTGTCTCCTCGCCGATCGTCGCCTCGGTGTACGCACTTGCCGGCAACGCCTTCACCTTCACGAACAACGCGGCCCAGGCGCTCTACTCCACACCCACGCTCCACAAGGTCACAGAAGGCGCCAACGCGCGGCGCTGCTCCGTGTACCTGTGCAACGCCAAAAACAGTCTCAGCCTGGTCGAATGGGGCGCCTACAACGGCCCCACGGGCGAGGGCACGCCCAACGGCATAGTCGGATTCTGAGCGGGGACGATCTCAGAACAGATCCTCCGCCGCGATGAGGTGGCATTTGGGGTCGGCATGGGCCTCTGCCACGAGCCTCGTCTCGAAGCCCGCTCGCGAGAAGAAGTAGAGGTCTGGGTCCTCGGCGTCTGAGGCGAGGAGGTCGGCCAAGCGCTTGAGCTTGATCCTCTCGCCGGCGGGCATCGGCCCGGCGGTCCACTTGCACGAGCCGAGCGCGAGAACGGCGCGCTCGTGGTCGACGGCCACCACATCCAGCTCGTGCTGGACGGTGCGAGGGCCGCCATCGCCTGTCTCCTTGACGTTTCCCCACCACCGGCCCACCCCGGCGGCCTTGCTGTGGTTGCGCAGCCAGCTTTGACATACCTGCTCGAACGCGGGCCGCGAGACAAAGTCGTCAAGAGCCGGCATCACCAGCCCCGCGAGGTGTCCGCCGGCGTCCGCTCGGCTGTGCAGACGGCTCTCGTAGGGATGCACGAACGTGAACCAGAAACGAAGAAACGGGTCGTCGATCGCGAAGCGCACCATTCTCGTGCGGTCAGGATTGGCGGCCGTGACCGGATGCACCCGCGCTACGAGACCCATCTCGGTCAGGCGGTCTAGCAACTGGCCGGTCGCGCTGTCGCTGCGCCCCACGCGGGCGGCGATCTCGTTGCGCCGCGTGCGACCGGCGGCGATGGCCCGCAGGATCGAGAAGTACACGCTGTCCTCGCGCAGGTCTGAATGCTGGGCGAAGAGGAAGCGGGGCTCCTGGCGCAGCAGGCCGTCGGGCGCGAGCACGTGACGCTCGATGCTCTGGGCGAGGGTTGCCTGCGGATCGAGCGCCTCCAGGTAGTAGGGCACCCCGCCGAACACCGCGTATGCACGGATCAGATCCTCTGCCGACCATCTCGGGAGAAAGCCCTTCAGCTCGCCGAACTGGAAGGGATGCAGGTGCAGCGACCCGGTACGCCGACCGTAGGTTGTCGCGTTGTAGCCGACCACCTCCCGCTCGAAGAACGACACGTCGCTGCCCGAGAGGATCACGAACAGGTTTGGGTTCTCGCGGTGCTCGCGCCAGAAGCGATTGAGCAGCGAGCCCACTGTGGGCGTCTCGCGCGCCACGAACTGAAACTCGTCGAGTGCGATCAAGAGCGCTCCGCGGTGCAGCTCCTCCTCGACCGCTGCAAAGAAGGCCTGCCAGCTTGTAAGGGGCTGGGCTTCGAGCAACGGTCGAGCGCTGATCTCGGCCAAGACGCGCGAGAGGTCTTCCAGGTGGTCGTTCTCCGTTCCCGAGCTCGCCTCGAAATACACGCTGCGCTTGCCTTCGGCGAAGCGCAGGATCAGCTCGGTCTTGCCCACTCGCCGGCGTCCGTAGATGACGACGTACTCGGCTCGGGGAGAGCTCCAGCGCTCCTGCAGGGCCTGAAGCTCGTCGATACGGTCGTGAAATGCCACGACGCAATGTTAGCTATAACTTTGAAAGTTACAACTTACCTCTTCCTGGGAAATGGAACCGCCGTCTTGCGGCTCGTGTCTCAGGTTTGGCTGTGCAGCGAGCGGGCGGTGGGGGAGCGCGGGACCTCGCGCTGGTCGGGGGCGGTGCCGATCACCTTGTCGCCGACGATCGAAGTCACCCCGAACCAGTAGCGCTCGTTCTTGAAGTGGTGCAGGCGATGGTTGCGCCAGATCGCCTTGAAGTAGCGGCGTTTGGGGCGGTAGGGGGTGTGGATGAGGAAGTGGGTCCACTCGTAGGAGGCGAGGATCGCGTAGGCCACCACGAGCCCGGTCGTGGCGCCCGCGAGCCGGTGGCCGCCGCCGAGCACGATGCTGATCGGGAACGACATAGCCCACGCCACCGCCGCGATCATCGCCGCGAACACGATTACGGCGACGGGCGGCAGCAGCACGCCTCCGAGTTTGCCGGGCGATTCGTGGTGGGCGCGGTGCTCGCGCGCGCTTATCACCTCCACGCGCCGCCCCAACACGTTGAACGGCGGGGAGTGAAGCAGGTAGACGTGGATCAGCCACTCCACGAACGGGGTAACCGCGACGAGCCCGGCCGCCACCACCAGGTCGCGCCAACTCCAAGCGCCTTGGACGACACGCAGCACGAGCGCCACTACCACCGCACCCAGAAGATAGGGAGGAGAGGGCTGTCGGGCGAACACCCGCGCGCAGTCGGCGAGCGTCACCACACCTTTGCCGCCCCGCGTGGGCACGGCGTTCGCGGGGGCCGTGAGGTGGGGGGAGTCGACGTCCGGCGTCAACCCCTCCTCGTCGTCCGCGCGCCCCGTGTTCTCGATTGCCGTCGCTGACATCTCGCGTTCGATGCTAACCAGTACGCTGCGGCTATGGCGAGCGACTATCTGAAGTGGGCCGACCGCAACTGGGGCCTGTTGACCAAGTTGATGGGCGGGCACGCGAAGATCTACCGCGCCACCGGCGGCGTGATCGGCCATCACGTCCCAGGTGCGCCGGAGATGTTGCTGCTCGATCACGTCGGCGCCAAGAGCGGGATCGAGCGCACGACGCCGCTGGTGTTCGCGCGCGACTCGCTGTCAAGGGGCGAGAAGGGCGGCTCGAACATCATCCTGATCGCCTCCAAGGGCGGCTATCCGAAGAACCCCGCGTGGTACTACAACCTCAAGGCCAACCCGGACACGACCGTCCAGATCGGCTCGAAGGTCCTCTCGGTGCACGCTCGCGAGGCGACGCCCGAGGAGTACGAGCGCCTGTGGGGACTGGCGGTCGAGGTCTACGGCGGCTACGAAGCGTATAGGCGCCGCACCGAGCGCAAGATCCCGCTCGTCGTGCTCGAACCGCGCTAAGCGCCTGCGGCGCGGGCGTGTGGCGCTCGCCTCAGGCTCCCAAAGCCCGGGCGATCACCATTTGCTGCACCTCGTCGGTGCCCTCGCCGATCGTGAGGATCTTCGCGTCGCGGTAGAAGCGGCAGACGGGGTACTCCTCGATGAAGCCGTAGCCGCCGTGGATCTGCACGGCCTCCTCGCAGCAGCGCACCGCCAGTCGACCGGTCTTCAGCTTGGCCTGGGCGGCCGTCAGCGTGAAGTTGCGTTTCGCGTCCTTCTCGCGCGCGGCCTTGTAGACGAGCAGCCTTGCCGCCTCGATCTCACAGGACATGTCGGCGAGCTTTGCCTGGATCGCCTGGAACTTGGAGATCGGCTTGCCGAATGCCTTGCGCTCCTTGGCGTAGGCGAGCGCCTGGTCGAGCGCCCCTTGAGCTAGCCCGACTCCCATCGCCGCCACGCCGATGCGGCCGATGTCGAGGATGTGCAGGAACTGCTTGAAGCCGGCGCCGCGCGGACCGAGCAGGTTCTCGGCCGGCACGCGGCAGTCGCTGAAGCTCAGCGGCCGCGTGTCCGAGGCGTTCCAGCCCATCTTCCGGTAGGGCTCGCCCTGCTCGTAGCCGGGCGTGTCGTTGGCGACGATCAGGTTCGAGATCTCCTTATTCTGCGCGTCGCCGCCGGTAACCGCGGTTATGCAGACGACGCCGGAGATGTCGGTGCCCGCGTTGGTGATGAACTGCTTGGCGCCGTCGATCACCCACTCCTCGCCGTCCTCGCGTGCCCGCGTGCGCGTGTTGCCCGCGTCGCTGCCGGCCTCCGGCTCGGTCAGCCCGAACGCCCCGAGCTTCTCGCCCGAGCACAGCCGCGGCAGCCACTCGCGCTTCTGCTCCTCGGTCCCGAACAGGTAGATCGGCTGGGTGCCGAGCGAGGTGTGCGCACACAGCGTGATCGCGACCGAGGAGTCAACGCGCGTGAGCTCCTCCACCGCCAGGGCATAGGCAAGCGTGTCGCCACCGCCGCCGCCGTACTGGAGGGGGAAGGGAATCCCCATCAGGCCGAGCCCACCCAGCTTGCTGACGATCTCGTAAGGAAACGACTTGGTGCGATCGAGCTCCTCGGCCACCGGCGCCACCTCGCCCTCGGCGAACTCGCGCACGGTGCGGCGGATCAGCTCGTGGTCGGGGGAGAGGTCGAAGTCCATCGGTGACTCGAATCAGACCGCGCTAAGCGCAGTAGGCGCGCGCGAGGTCGACCAGCAGGCGCACGCCATAACCGGAGGCGCCTTTACCGACGTAGGCACGCCCCAAATCCCATGCCGAGCCGGCGATGTCCAGATGGGCCCAGGGGGTCTCCCCGACGAAGTTCGACAGGAACGTAGCGCCGGTGATCGTTCCGGCCTTGCGGCCTTCGGGGGCGTTGTCCAGGTCGGCGTACTTGCCTTTGACCAGCTCGCGGTACTCCTCGTGCAGCGGCAGTCGCCAGACGATCTCGCCGCTGCGCTCGCCGGCCGCCGTGACCTCAGAGGCCAGCCCGTCGTCGTTTGAGATCAGGCCCGCGTAGGTCGATCCGAGCGCGATGATCACCGCGCCGGTCAGCGTCGCGAGGTCCACGACGCGCTCGGCTCCGAGTGAGATCGCGTGGCAGAGGCAGTCGGCCAGCACCAGCCGTCCCTCGGCGTCGGTGTTGTTGACCTCGATCGTCTTGCCGTTGGAGGCGGTGACGATGTCTCCCGGCTTGACCGAGTTGCCGCTCGGCAGGTTCTCGGTGGCGCCGACGACGCCGACGATCCGCACTGGCAGCCCGAGCCGCGCGATCGCCGCGATCGCCGAGATCGCGGCCGCGCCGCCGGACATGTCGAACTTCATCTCGGCCATTTTCGCGCCGGGCTTCAAGGAGATGCCGCCGCTGTCGAAGGTGACGGCCTTGCCGACGATGCCGAGTAGAGGTCCGCTCGCGCTCGGCGGCTCATAGCGCAATGTGATCAGCGCCGGCTCCTGCTCTGTGCCCTGAGCGACGGCGGCAAACGCGCCCATCGAGCGCCCGAGGATCCCGGTGCGGCCCTCGACCTCGACGGTCAGGTTCTCGATTTCGCCGGCCAGCGCCTTGGCGTGCTCGCCGAGCGCGGTCGGCGTCAGGTCGTTGGCCGGCCGGTTTTGCAGGTCGCGCGCTTCGTTGACCGCGTCGGCGACGATCCCGGCCTGCTCGACGGCTGTCGACTGCTCGCCCTCGCCGCAGACGATCAAAGCCTCGAGCCTCCTCGCCGCTTTGTCCTCGTCCTTGCCGGACTTGAACGCCTCGAAGCTGTAGTCGGCCAGCAGCGTTCCCTCCACGATCGCGGCCGCGACGGCGCTCTCGCCGGTGGGCGCCTGCCAGCACAGCCGCTTGGCCGAGAGCTCCTTGGCTCGGTCGCGGGCTATCGCCGCGGCCACACGCGCCGTCTCGGCGGTCAGGGCATCGCGCTTTCCCAGGCCGACGAGCAGCCAGCGCTTCCCGTCCGCGTGCGCGAGCGCCAGCGACTTGGGCGGGGTCTTGGCCTCGCCGCTTGCCAGCAACCCGGCAACCTCGGACGGGGCGGCGGCAGGCGCCGGCTCGCCCTCGAACACTCCGAGCACGATCGTGTCCGCATCGCTCGCTCCCGGCCGGTCGCTGCTGAATAGGACGTCCACGATTCGAGCACAATATCCACCCCGCTAGGATTTGGACCCCCACCGCCGTCCCCACCACGACCTCAGGAGACTCGCCTCGATGTCAAAGACCGTGATCCTCGGTTCAGCGCGCACGCCCATCGGCAAGATGGGTGGAGCCCTGTCCACGCTTGACGCCACCGAGCTGGGGGCGACCGCGATCGCGGCGGCGCTCGAGCGCTCCAAGGTCGAGCCCGAGCAGGTCGAGCACGTGATCATGGGCCAGGTGATCCAGGCCGGCCAGGGACAGATCCCCTCGCGCCAGGCACAGATCAAGGCTGGCATCCCCAAGGAGGTCTCCTCGGAGACCGTCAACAAGGTGTGCGCCTCGGGCGTGCGCGCGACGGTGCTGCTCGACCAGGCGATCCGCTCGGGCGACGTGAACGTCGGCGTCGCCGGGGGCATGGAGTCGATGTCGAAGGCTCCGTATCTCCTGCCGAACGCCCGTTTCGGTTTTCGCATGGGCGATGTCAAGGCGCTTGACTCGATGGTCCACGACGGGCTGACCAACCCGTTCTCGGGCAAGCAGATGTTCATCGAGGCGACCGAAGTCGGCGATGAGCTGGAGCTCACGCGCGCCGACCTGGACCGTTGGGCGCTGCGCTCGCACGAACTGGCGATCAAGGCGACCGACGAGGGCCGTCTGCCCGAGGAGATCGTCTCGGTGACGATCAAAGGCCGCAAGGGCGACACAGTGGTGGAGGTTGACGAGGCCCCGCGCCGCGAGACATCGCTTGAGGTATTGGCCAAGCTGCCGGGCCTGGTCGGCAAGGAGGGCAGCCACACGGCCGGCAACTCGCCGGGCGTCAACGACGCCGGCGGCGCACTGGTCGTCGCCTCCGACGATTGGGCGCGGGCCAACGGCAAGCAGGCGCTGGCCGAGATCGTCGCCCACGCGCAGAGCGCCGACGAATTCGCCTACCTCGCCCGCACTCCCGCCTCCGCCTCCAAGAAGGCGCTGGAAAAGGCGGGTCTGAAGGCCGAGGACATCGATCTGTGGGAGATCAACGAGGCGTTCGCGTCGGTCGCCCTGAACTCGATCCGGGCGCTCGGCATCGACGAGGAGAAGGTCAACGTCAACGGTGGCGCGGTGGCCCTGGGTCACCCGATCGGCGCATCCGGCGCGCGCATCATCGGCACGCTCGTATACGAGCTGCGCCGTCGCGGCGGCGGCCTCGGCTGCGCCGCAATCTGCTCGGGCGGGGGTCAGGGCGACGCGATAATCATCAAGGTGTGATGTGAGCGAGGTCGCCGGCGGCGTTCCGCCGGGGCGCGGAGTTGGTGACCTCGGGAGGGAAGGGGAGGGTGTGCGTGCTCGCGCTGGCGCCGCGGCGTTCTTCGATCTCGACAGGACCCTGATGGCGGGGTCCTCGGGGATCTACTTCGCGCGCGCGGCGTTTGAGAGCGGGATGATCAGCCGCCGCCGGTTGGCGCGCGACGCGGCCGAAAACATCCGCTTCCGACTGCGCGGCTCAACCGACGAGCGCGCCGACGCGGTGCGCGAGCGGGTGGGGGAGATGATCGCCGGCGTGCCGGTGCGCGAGCTCGAGCGCCTGATGCCGCGCGTGCTCGTCGGCGTGTTGCCGCGCGTCTACCCGCAGATGCTCCAGCGCGCCTACGACCACCAGGAGGAAGGCGTGCCCGTGTACATCGTGACGGCCGCGCTGCAGGAGATGGCCGACCTGCTCGCGCGCGTGCTCGTGCTCGACGGCGGCATCGGCTCGCGCCTTGAGGCTCGCGACGGCCAGTACACGGGCCGGGCGGGCGGCCCGTTTAACTACCGCGAGGGCAAGGTCGCCTCGATCGAGCAGCTCGCCGAGCAGGAGGGCTTCGACCTGTCTGTGAGCTACGCCTACTCGGACTCCGAGTCGGACCTGCCGATGCTGCGTGCCGTCGGTCATCCGGTCGTCGTCAACCCCGACGCCGAGCTGACCGCCATCGCCAAGCAGGAGGGCTGGGAGATCGTGCGCCTGGACCGTCTCGGCGCTCGCCTGAAGATCGCGGCGGCGCTGGCGGCCGGCACCGCCGCCGCCGGTTTGGGGATGGCGGCGCGCCAGGGCGTGGCGACGCGTGCGGCGATGCGCCAATAATCTGCCAGGCGATGTCTCCCACAAACGACACGCAGACGGCTCCGCGCCAAGGCAAGATCCGCGTCGTCGTGGCTAAGCCCGGCCTCGACGGGCACGATCGCGGCGCCAAGATCATCGCGCGGGCATTGCGCGACGCCGGTATGGAGGTGATCTACACGGGTCTGCACCAGACGCCCGAGCAGATCGTCGAGACGGTGATCCAGGAGGACGCCGACGCTGTCGGGCTGTCGATCCTCTCCGGCGCGCACATGACGCTCGTGCCGCGTGTGGTGGAGCTGTTGCGCGCGCAGGACATCGAAGATGTCGTCGTGACCGTCGGCGGCACGATTCCCGCCGAAGACATCCCCGAGCTCAAGAGTCTCGGCGTCGCCGAGGTGTTCACGCCGGGCGCGCCGACACAGGCGATAGTCGACTTCATCCGCGAGGCCACGGCCGAGCGCTCACACTCCTGATTGACTCGTCAGTCAACTCAGGTAGGATTCACCCATCGAGACCCTTAAGGAGTAGCTGAATGAAGATTTGCGTCCTGGTGAAGGAGGTTCCGGACGCCGCCGTCGAGAAGCGCATCAACAGCTCGACGGGGCGGATGGACCGCAGCGGAGAGAAGAACCTCAACCCCTATGACACGCACGCCATCGAGGCTGCGATGCAGGTTCGTGAGGGCGGCGTCGTCGCGGTCGAGGAGATCGTCGCGGTGACGATGGGCCCGGAGAGCGCCGTGCGCGCACTGCACAAGGCCGTATCGCTCGGCGCCGACCGCTCGGTGCACCTGTCAGACCCGGCGCTCGCCGGCTCTGACGTGGCCGCCACCGGCTACGCGCTGGCCCAGACGCTGCAGCGCGAGAAACCAGACCTCGTCCTGCTCGGCCAGCAATCCGACGACGGCGAGTGCTACACGATCGGCGCCGTCGTGGCCGAGCATCTGGGCATGCCCTCGCTGACCCAGGTGATCAAGATGGATGTGGAGCCCGATGCCCTGCGCTGCGAGCGCCAGGCCGAGTATGGGTACGACACGGTGCAGATCAAGCTGCCGGCCGTCATCTCCGTCGGCGATGCCATCAACGAGCCGCGCTACCCGTCGCTGAAGGCGATCATGGGCGCCAAGAAGAAGCCGCTTGAGGCGCTCAGCGCCGGCGACGTCGGCATCGACGCCTCCAAGGTCGGCGGCGATAACTCTGCCGCTCAGTGGGTCGCCGCCAAGGCGCCGCCCGCCAAGGCCGCCGGCGAGATCATCGAGGACGAGGACACGGGCGAGACGGTCGAAAAGATCATCTCGTGGCTCGACGAGAGGAAGCTGATCTAGATGGCAAACATCCTTGTCTATGCGCTGCACTACGAAGGCGCGATCAACAAGAACTCGCTGGGCGCCGTCTCTGAGGGCGCCAAGCTGGCCGCCGAGCTCGGCGGCGAGGCGCACGCGATCCTCGTCGGTGAGGGCGTCGATCAGTCGCTGGCGGCTTCGCTTGGCAACTACGGCGCCAAGAAGGTGCTGATCGCCGAGGGCCCTGAAGGTCTCGCTCAGCCGGTCGTCGACGCGATGGGCGCGGCGATCTCCGGCGGCGACTACAAGTACGCGCTGTTCGGCGGTGGCCTGCTCGGCTTTGAGATCGGCGCCGGCCTGGCCGCGCGCCTTGGCGC
>JBOGXY010000089.1:0-4850 GCA_050696495.1 Solirubrobacteraceae bacterium | reverse complement strand
CACCCCCGCCTTAGCTTGGGCTTCTGTAGCGCTGCCAGCATCGGAGCATGTCGTCAGCCAATTCATCCGGGCTAAGGGAGGCCGCTCTTCGCAGGCTGGATCGGGCCAAGCGTTGGATCCTTGGCGGTAGCGTGGCGCTCGTCGGGGTACTGACAGCCATATTCGCCAACGCTCTGCCCGGCAAGACCCTTACGGGATCCTCCGCGGCGCAGGGCGCCTCCGGCGCCTCCAGCAGTTCGCCGAGCACGCCCGAACAGTCCTCGCAGAGCGAAGCCGAACAGTCCTCTGGGGAAGTGCCCTCGGTTCAGCAGAGCGAAACGGGGTCATCGAGCGCCGAAGCGCCGGTGATCTCGGGTGGCTCGTAGAAGCTCGGCTATGGCTGCTCTAAGCGTCGTGGCCCTCGGTTTCGGAGTGTCGCGGGGCATGCCATGACCGCGATGCTGCAGACGATCGGTCCGAGCGCCTACTGGTACCTGACTCGCTCGACGGGCTGGGTGTCGCTGCTGTTGCTGACGGCGACGATGGCGCTCGGCGTGCTCGACGTCAATCGATGGAGCAGCGAGAAGTGGCCTCGTTTCGCGCTGGACTCGCTGCATCGCACGGTCTCGCTGCTGGTGCTCGCCTTTATCGGCGTGCATGTGTTGACCGCCGTGCTCGACAGCTTCGCCCCGATCGGCGTTCTGGATGTCCTGGTGCCGTTCGTCGGCAGCTATCGGCCCATCTGGTTGGGGCTTGGCGCGGTGGCTCTCGACCTGCTGCTGGCGCTGGCCATAACCAGTCTGCTGCGCCAGCGGGTTGGTCATCGAGCGTGGCGAATCGTCCACTGGCTTGCCTACGCGTGCTGGCCGATCGCGTTGATACATGCCCTGGGGACGGGCAGCGACATCAAAGGCGGGCTGTCGCTTGCCCTGACCACGACATGCGTCCTTGTCGTGATCGCCGCGGTGGGGGTGCGAGCGCTGCACGGTTGGCCGGCCCGCCGCGGTGTCCGCGCCGGCGGGCTTGCGCTTTCGTTGCTTGCGCCGCTCGCCTTGATCGTGTGGCTGGCGAGCGGGCCGCTCGGGCACGGTTGGGCGCAACGCGCGGGGACGCCGGTGTCGCTTCTTGGGGTCAATGCACCGGCGGCGGCTTCATCTACGGTCGCGACGTCCGGCGCGGGGGAAGGCGGCGGCTCGGGCTCGTCTTCGCTGAATGGTCCGTTCACGGCCAGTTTGTCGGGCACGATCACCGAAGCGCCTGGAGCGACGTCAGGGTTTGTCGCCGTCAAGGTCGCCGCAAGTCTTGGCGGCTCGGTGGCAGGGCGGCTGGAATTCGAAATCGAAGGGCCTCCAGTTGGGGAGGGCGGCGTCTCGCTGAGGCACAGCAGCGTCACGCTCGGCAGCCCACCCAGCCCCGTCGTCTACCACGGAACGATCACCGCGCTTAGCGGGAGCCGGATCCTCGCCCGCGTGCGGAGCGCTTCAGGCAAGGGGCTTGCGCTCCAGGTGGCGCTGTCGGTCGCCCCCGGGGCGCGAACGGTGAGCGGAACGGTTGTGGCCACTGCTCTGTGACGCCAGCTCCGGCGCTACAGCACGATCCGCTGTTACCGAGGTGGGTTGGTGGCGGAAGGACGGCTGTGACGCAACACGTGTCGCTCTCATCTGAGTCCGACCACGCGCGTCTATGTGGGCGCGGCAAGGCGCCCGACTGCATGTGCGGCAGAAATGATGTCGTTGATACGGGTAGCGGTCTCTCCGGCGTAGAGTGCGCAACTGTCGACCGTCTTCGTCGGCATTCCCGAAAGGGGCAGTCCGGGCGAGAAGAACGGCACGCCGGGTCGTTGCAGCTCTGTGAGCGATCCCATCGCGTCGAGTGGTATGAGTCGTCCGAGTGGTGCGCTGAGACGGCCTGCCGCGCGCGCTATGGCGGGACCGGGTTCTTTGGCTTCACACCAACGTTCGGTGGCCGCGTTTGGGATGACCCGGTGGCGCAGCGGCCAACCGATTCCGAACAGCTGTGTGGCAATAGTTCTCTCGGCCTGTATTACGCGCTGCTTGTACTCGGGGTGAGCGTGCGACTCCTCGGTGAGCAGGAAACGGGTGCCCGCTATTGCCGCGACGGCGCCCATGTCCATGAGATCACGCACGTCTCGACCGTTTGCGAGACCACCGGCAGCGAGCACGGGCGCCTCACCGGCTACATCCAGGACACTCGGTAGGGCGAGTGCTACAGGCTCTACGCCGAGCAGGTGGCCGCCTGCCTGCGAGCCCTGGACCACAAGCCCGGTTGCCTGCGCCCGGAGTGCCCGGCGCGCTTGTTCGCTCGTGCCGACCGTGACGAGCACCGGCAAGCCCCGTTCGCGCAGGCGTGCGACCCACTTGCGAGATATACCACCGTGGATGACCACCAGCGCGGCTTTCTCCTCGGCGCATGCACGCACATGCTCGGAGCGAATGAACGGGACGAGCAGGTTGGCCGCGACAGGACGGCCGGGAGCTCGCCGGTGGGCGTCTTTGAGGGCGGCCGCGAACGCTCTTGGGGCCATCATGCCGACGGTCCCAAGGCCGCCGGCGGCTGACACGGCGCCGGCCAGCTCGGCGCGAGCGACGCCGCCGGCCATACCCGCTTGGACCACCGGGCATTCGATCCTGAACCTGTTCAGGAAATCATCTGTGCCCGGTGGCCTCACCGCGGAAACGCTACCTGGATCGCTGCCAGGACCAGGGTGGGTCGTACTTGGATGCCAATCGGGCCAGCGTCAGAGCGGCCAGCAGCAGTCCGAAGTCGCGCAATGCTACGTCGTAGTAGCCGGAGTAGGTGAGCAGGTTGACGATGATCCCGCCGAGCCACGCGGCGACGATATATGCGGCGTAACGCGGCTTTATCGCCACAGCGATCCCGGCGACGATCTCGATGGCGCCTACGACATACATGGTGTGCGTCGCGCTGAGCGGGCTGGCTTCCCGGATCCAGGGCGCCAGGTATTGCTCCCAGTTGACCATGACGTTGGCGAACTTGTCGATCCCGAAGAGGATCGGGGCGAGAGTGAAGCCGATTCGCAACAGCCAGAACGCCTGGTAGGCCGGATCGTCTCGCAGTAGATCCATGCTTTGGGAGCGGGTTGTGCCGCGAACGGCTCCGATCGTGGTGCTCGACATGCTGGGCCTCCTTCTTCTGCATTGGCAAAGTGCTGTCCTCTTTTGCGTCAGCCGAGCCGCAGTTCTTACCGCACCGCATCAGCGGGTAAGACGCTGAGCTCTGATGACGCTAAGAGATGGTGGATACGGTCGAAAAGCACGAGCGAGCAGCGAGCCAGAACCTTGGCGCCTATCGATCAGGGACGTTGAAGCGCGTTTCGATAGCGTCAGCGGCGTCGCTATGCCGCCAACAGACGCCACCACGACCCTCATCCGAACGCTGGACCCCGAGTCGCAAGCTTGGATGGACCGGCTTCGCCAGGGGAGCCCAGACTACGAAGCCGCCGTCAGAGAGCTCCATGTGTTGCTCCTGAAGGCGGCACGGTTTGAGGTTGCTCGTCGCCGATCCGTGCTCGGGCACAACGATGAGGGCGATCATGAGGATCTTGCGCAGCAGAGCGCCGACGACGCGTTGATGGCTGTGCTCGGAAAGCTCGACCAGTTCCGCGGGGAGAGCCGCTTCACGACATGGGTCTACAAGTTCGGCCTCTATGAGGCCGCCGTAAAGACGCGCCGTCGCGCGTGGGAGGGACGGGAGCTCAAGCTCGATCCCGAACATTGGCCCCTGTTCGCAGACGAGCACCAAGCGCCCGTCGAGGATGCGCACACGCGCGAGCTACTCCGTACGCTCTCAGCGGCGATCAAGAACGATCTCACGACCCGCCAGCGCGAGGTGCTGGTGGCCGTTACCCTCAACGGCATCCCGATCGACGTGCTCGCCGAGCGTCTGAGCGCGACCCGTGGGGCTCTATACAAGACGCTCCATGACGCGCGTCGCAAGCTGCGGGCGTCCCTGAATGCCCGCGGACTGGACGTTTCATATCGCGATGGGGGTCCACAGAGATGAGCGAGCCAGGCGACCACGACCGTACGCTTGCGCGACTTCTCGGCCCCGACGGCCCGCAGCTCAGCTGCGATGAGTGCTTCGAACTTCTCGATCGTTATGTCGAGCTGGAGATGGCAACAGAGTCGGCCGATGAGGAGATCCCCGGTATGCGAGCACATTTGATCGGATGCCCGGCCTGCTCCGAGGACCACCAGAGCCTGCTCGCGTATGTAGCCGAGCAGACCCCTGCTGAGAGCTGAGTGTCCTTGACGGTTTGGTTTGTCCTTCGCTGGATACACCTGCTTGCGATGGCGTTCTTCGTAGGTGGTCAGATGCTGCTCGTCGCGGCGGTCCTACCGGTTGAGCGCCGCTCTCCCGATCGAGAGCGCTTGCGTCCTATCGCCAGGCGCTTCGGCTACGGCACCCTCGGAGCGATCGCCGTACTCGCGGCGACCGGCAGCGCCATGGCCTCGCACCTGCACCTGTGGGGAGACAGCACCTTCCAACTGAAGCTCGGTCTCGTTCTCGTGGTGGTGATCTTGGTGGTATGGCATATCCGTCGACCGACGATGCACGTGTTGGCGGCCGCCATGTTCCTCGTCTCTCTGGCGATCGTGTGGATCGGCCTCTACCTCTCCAACGGCTACGCCTGAGTCGCGTATTCGCGGCGCCTGAGGTGCGGTATCTCACACCGTAGGCAGGCATTAGGCGTGAGGGACGCTTACGGATGAATGTCAAATCACGGAGCGCGTTGCATGGGATCGTGCAACAGTTCTTGGTGGGCGTCGGTGACGACGAGCTAAAGCGCAGGCGTTTGGGCTTGTGCCTGCCGCGTTGCTTGCCGCTTT
>JBOGXY010000088.1:0-7855 GCA_050696495.1 Solirubrobacteraceae bacterium | reverse complement strand
GCGGCAAGCAGCGCGGCAGGCTCAAGCCCAAACGCCTGCGCTTTAGCACGTCGTCACCAGCACCCAACTCACACTGTTGCACGATCGATTGCAAAACGCCAACGGGATTTGACTTTCATCCGTACCTTCTGGTGACGGTGCCGGTGGCGGCTGTCATCGCGATCTTCGTCAAGCTCGCCGGAGAGGGCCTCACCGTCAAATCCACGCGCAGCGCACCCTCGAGCGACGAGGAGTTCGAGCGGCTCTTCCGCACGCTCGTCGACAAGGTGAAAGCCAAACGCCTCGTCATATTCGTCGACGAGCTCGACCGTTGCTCACCCGAGCAGGTCGCTTCTGCTCTTGAGACGATCAAGACGTTCCTCGAGGTGCCCGGCTGCATCTTCATCGTGGCCGCCGACCTGCAGGTGCTCGAGCAGGCGCTGCGCAAGGAGGCACGCCAGGAGACGCCGAGCGACCCGGCCAACCCCTACTACAGCACCGGCAGTTCCTATCTCGACAAGATCTTCCAGTACCAGCTCTCGCTGCCGCCGCTGCGATCCCCACGGCTGACGAGCTTCGCCCTGGCGCTTGTCGCGGAGCGGGAGGGGTGTTGGCAGCGCGCCGAAAACCTCCCGGAGGCGATATCGGTGCTGATCGCCTCCCACATCTCCAGTCCACGCCGGGTGAAGGTGCTGCTCAACAGCTACGCGATGACCTACCGCCTCGCCGAGCGCCGCGAACGCGACGGCCTGCTCGCTGCAAACCTCGCCTCGCGCGCCAGCGAGGTCGCAAAGCTCGTCTGCCTGCGCTGCGAGTTCCCGCTGTTCGCCGCCGCGCTCAGCCGCGAGCCGCGGCTCCCAAGCCTCGTGCGCGCCATCGCCGAGCAGGAAGCGCCCCCTTCGACGGTGAGCGCCGACGTTCTCGCTCTCGCCGACGATTACGCCCACGGCCGTCTCCCGGTCGCCGAGCTGATGATCGACCAGACCACGGTCGCGCCCGTCTCGCCACCCGACCCGCCATCTCCATCCGACCTGGAGCCAGCGCCTGTCGCCGCCGAGGAGGCTCTGGACGCGCAGGTCCAAATGGCGTCGGCCGAGCAGGCTGCTGCCACCACTGTGACGCAGGGGAGTCCAAGCGTTGAGCAGGCTCACGCCCTCCAGCTCGTGCGTTACCTGCGGAAGGTTGCCTACATCCCGGACCCCGGCCGCGATCTGATCTACCTGGAGAGCGCGGGTGCGGACCTCGGGCTCGACCCGGGCATCGCCGAGCGTCTGGAGAGCGCCGCCCGCGACAGGGCGACCGACGAGGTGCTCGCCCTCACCGCTCCGCTCGGCCCGGAGGACCTGAGGGCCGCGCTGCTGCTGCTCGCGGCGCTCGTGCGCGAAGAACCCGCCGGCGTGGAAGGCGCAAACGCCGCCTCCATGTTGCTGCTGGCCGTCACCCAGGGCACGATCGACCTTGACGGCGTCGCCGACGAGGTCGCCGACGCGATCGCAGGCCACCAGGCACGCGTCAGCCTGCGCCCCCAGGACATGGCCGGCGCCCTAGCCGTGGGTCTGGCCTGCGCCCGTCACTACGGCGCCCGGCTGCGCGAGCAAGTGCTGGGCGATCAGCAGGCGCTCGCCCGCAGCGACGTCGCGGCCGTCGCCGTCAGGGGCCTCGCGCGCATTCCCGGCTCCTTCGAAACAGCCCTCGGCACCGCCGCGACCACGCTGCTGATCGACGGCACCGGGACGCTGACACAGCTACTCCTGGCGCTGACCGACGAGCAGGCCGCACGGGTCCTCGAGCAGGCCCGCGCCCCACTGAAGGCAGCGCTCGCAGATCGCACCGAGGAGCAGCTCACCGCGCTCGAAGCCGAGATGGTGGAGATGCTGCAGAACATCCTCGGGACCCGTCGCGAGCCGCTCGTGACCTCGACCTTCGCGCTGGCGCTCTCCACCGAAGCAGTCCAGTTCCGCCGCGCGGTCGACAGGTACCGCGCCAAGCTCGACCCGGTATCCGACCCGGAGCTGATCTCGCTGCTGCTCGCCGCCGCTCCGAACTGGTACCCCGACCACTGGAACGTATGGCTCACCGGCATCGACGCCGCGAACGCCGCGAAGATCCCGAACGCCGCCGAGCTGATGGCCGCCGCGGCCGGATCGCTGTGGCGCCACGCCTGGGCCGAGCAGCCGCCGGAGAAGCTCAAGGAGATCCGAACGATCGGGCCCGCCGCGCTCGGCGCCCTCGCTGGGCACGGCGTGCCCGTCGACCATGCCAAGGTTCTCGACGCGATGCGCAACCGCCTCGACGGCGCGTTCACAACGAACGCTGCGGCCGAGTCCCAGCGAGACGCGCTGCAGGTCGCAGGGAGTTTCGTCGACGCGAAGCTCCTCGACCGGCGCTCCCTGTCCGATCTCGACTTGGACTGCTGCGTCACGACCTTCCAAACTCCGCTGCCGCCAGAGACTCCGGGCGAATGGGAGCAGGTCCCACCGGCCGCTTACACCAGAGTGCTCGTGGCAGCAGCCTCGGCTTCCGCAGAGTCCTTGACAGCGTTGCGTGACGCGGTCGCCGCCTCCCCATGGCTCGGCGAGGACCGCCGCGCTAATCTCACGCTTGCCGTCGCGGCCGCTCTGCACGGCCTGGATGCGGCGACCTCCTCGCCCTTTACCGCGGAGCAGGTGGCGACCCTCATGCAGCAGCACGGTGCCGGCTTCCACGACGGAGCGGCGATCTGGCTGAGCACATTCGCAGCCACACCCACTGACGCCTGGACCGCGTTCGCGCACACCGCGACCATCGAGCCACCGGAAGAGCTCTCCGAGGCGCTTCGCCTGTACTCCCGCGGCCTGAGCGCAAAGGGCAAGCTCGAGCTGGTGGCGCCGACACTCGAAAACGCCTTCTCCGCGCCTCCCAGTGCGAGCTTCCTGAAAGCGGTCAGGTTCACCGAAGTCGACCAGCGCGAGGCGTCCGCCCTGATCATTACCCTCGCCGCCGAGGCAACGGATGAGCAGCGCCCCGTGGCACTGATGCTCTGGCACCAGCTGAACCCGAGCAGCGAGCCCACGCGCAACCGGCTGGTGCAGAAGATCTACCTGCCGCTCGTGCGCAGCGGCCCGAGCGGCGTCGACCTCGCTCTCGAACACTTCGGCCTCGTATCCACTCTCCGCGGCCAGCAACGCCAGCAGGTCACCGACGCGCTGCGCGAGCACGCCAGCGGCGAGACCCAGCAACGCCGCGTCGATGAGCGTCTGAAGGACGCCGGTTGGCTGAAACGAAGCCTGTTCGGCCTCGGCCCCCTCGTCGACAACGACTACTAGTAGCAAGCTTAGAGATTCGAGCGTCTTGACCGCCGCTCGGATCGCTCTCGCTCGGGACGAAGTGCGAGAGCCAAGCTGGACGCTCCGCTGGAAGCCAATGTGCCAGCACGAGCGCTGCAGAAGCTGGCCCGCCCAGCCAAAGTGCGCTCACCCATCGGAAGAACTTCGCCACTTGCTTGTCGATCTCGTGGCGGGTCGCCTGCAGGGGCAGGCACATCACTGCGGGTCATCAACAGATAGACCTTGGGCGGCTCCCAGGAACCATCTCCCCCTACTCGATTTGGAGCGTGTTTGGCGAGGAGTTTGGGCCAGTGAATGGGCCAGTGGTCGATTTTGGCCTTTTCGCCGGCCCAAATGACCGTCATCGAATTGAGCAAAAACGGCTCAGTTACAGACGATTCTCCTATGGGCGCGGCGGGTTTCGAACCTGCGACCTCTCGCGTGTGAAGCGAGCGCTCTCCCACTGAGCTACGCGCCCTGGGACCGTCATTCTATTGGTCGTGAGCCGGCGGCTGGGCTCACGCATGGCCGGTGGCCTCAGCCTTCTTCAGTAGCCGGCCCCGGGTGCGGTTCCACGCGCACCGCCGGGATCGAGTAGGCGGCGGCAAGCGCCTGAACTTCGCGCTGGGTGAGACCCGCCCCGAAACCGCCTATCCCCGCGAGCTTCTTTTCTTTGCCGAGGTCCTGGATCTTCTTGTAGCCTTCGAGCAGCTTCTTGCCGATCAGCGACAGGTCGAAGTGGCCGTCATAGATCGAGTCGATGTACAGCGGCGAGTTCGCCCGCACGAATCGAGCCACCGACACTGGTCCGGACACAATCCCCGAGACGGTCGTTTCGGTCAGCCGCCAACCGCGCTCGGCGAGGCGATCGTAGTCTTCGTAGAGTCCCGCGATCCCTGATGCGGGCCCCGTGAGCTTGGCTTGTTGAGTCATAAAGCGCGGCGCCGGCAAAGCTCCCGCTACCTCGCTTGCGGCTTTGACGCTGCTTTGCAGTCGTGCGCTCATCCGGCGGGGAAGGCCGTTGTAGATAAGCGGCCAGGCCGAGCGCGACGTCGTCACCTCGCGATGGACGGCGGCCTGCACTTCGCGCAGCTCGTCGGCCACCTGCTCGAACTGGGCTCGCTCCAGCGCGTATTCGCGCCGCGAGACGCTCGAGTGACCCGATCCGCAGCCCGCGAGCGCTCCGAGCAGGGCGAGCGTGAGGATCGCGGTGGCGACCCTCACGGTCATGGTCGAGCTTGGCGAGCGCGTGTGCGCCGGCGCGAGAGAGAGCGCGCTCAGACGCCGAGCAGGTCCACGACGAACACGAGCGGCGCGTTGGCCGGGATCGTGGGCGGTGAGCCTGTCTTGCCGTAAGCCAGTTCGGAGGGGATGATCAGCTCGCGGCGACCGCCGACCTTCATACCGGCGACGCCCTGGTCCCAACCCTTGATGACCTGACCCTTGCCGAGCGTGAACGCGAACGGTTCGCTTCGCTTCCAGGAGGAGTCGAATTCTTTGCCCCCGTGGTAGAGCACGCCGACGTAGTTGACGGTCACCGGCTCGCCCGCCTTCGCTTCGGGGCCGGTGCCCTTGATCAGTTCCTTGATCACGAGCGTGCTCGGCGCCGCTCCCGTGGGCACCGTCACGGCTGGCTTGGTGGCCAATGGTCCGCTGGTGGGCGTCTTGGCGGACGCCGTCGGAGGCGTGGTGGGCGACGTTGCGGCGGAAGTGGTTTTTTCGCCCGCCACATGTGGGACCGAGTTGGTGTCGGACTCGTTGCCGACTGTGATCGTGCTGGAGCCGCTCGAGCCGCAACCGGCGATCAGAGCAGCGAGAGAGAGCGTCGCGAGCGTGCAGGCGATGCGCGCGCGCACGCCGATGTTTGGGATATGCGAAGGATTGAAGTTCATAGCGGGTGCGCAGACTAACGTATCGGCCGCGCTCGCGCGCTACGCGCGCCGAGCACGCTAGGATCGCGGGCGACCGTGCTAGGCGGGGACGTAGCGGAGCCCTGAACCCGCAATCCGCTCAAGCGGGGCTGAACTCCTCTCTGAGGGGCAACGCCGCGGTTGCTTCGTCGCCGCAGGCGTCGATGGCTCGGGTCCCGCGCGGTGCCGGCTCGTGAACCAGGTCAGGTCCGGAAGGAAGCAGCCTTAAGCGATCACCGGCAGGCGCAGCGGGAGCACCCGGTCCGGAGTCTTCGGAGGCGAGCAGGCAACCGTTGGTGTGAGCCTCGAGGAGGGGTGCACGGTCATTCGCAGTGCTCGAAGATCAGCCAGGAGCGATCGGTGGCAGCCTCGGTAAACCCGGGCGGGATCGACGCCGGCTTCTTGGAGGCCGGATCTTTTAGGTCAAGGATGTATTCGTGTTCGACTTCCAGGCTGGCCGGGTCGACATAGCTGCCGTGCCCGATCGGTTTTGCTTCGACGCTGACGATCTGTGACGGCCGTGTTTTCAAATACAGGGCCAGCAGCGGGATCGGAGCGTGGTTGGGCACGCCGACAGGCCCGCAGCGCAACGTGAGCGTCTTGTCGTTCACGAACGCCACCAGGTCGTTCTGGATTCTCTGCTGGCGCGAGAGTTTGGCCAGCTCCCCGTGCGCGGAGCGCAGCTGTCCCGGCAATGTCACAAGCAGCGCCAGCACGACCACCGCGCCCGCTGCGATCCAGACGGTGCGCCTCACCTCGCCCCTGGGCAGCGCGACCCAGCCGAAGGCGCCCGCACCGCAGAACACGCACAGGATCGCGCTGATCAGAAACGCGTAGCGGGTGTCGATCGGCAGTCCGGCGCTTGCCATCAGCGCGAACACGCCGACGGCGATCGCGCCGGCGATCGCGCCGAGCGCCGCACGTCCGCGCAGCCACAGCAGCGAGAACACGCCGCCGAGCGCCGCTCCGGCCAGCACCGCCGGGCGCAGCACCTCGCCGATGCGCCGCGGGATGTATTCGGGCACGTCGCCGATCCCGCTGGCGCGCCCGAGCGTCGCGGCGGTATGTTTGGTGTTGGTCAAAGACCACATCGCGTCGCCGGTCACGAGCAGATCGCTGAGTACCCAGACGAGCGGCGCGGCTGCCGCCAGCAGGGCCAACCGGGCAAGCTGGGCGCGCGAGAGCGAGGGGTAGCTGCGCCTGGAGGCGATCGCCAGGTAGAGCCAGTACAGCGCGGAGAAGGCCCACGCCTCAGGTCGCAGCAGCCCGGCCAGCGCGAGCAACACGAGCACCGGTGCGCCGGCCCGGCGTTTGCGAGTCTCGACCAGCAGGGCGGCGAGCACGAACAGCATGTAAGGCACGTCCACGTAGGCGCGCACGCCGTAGGAGAGCACGGGAACACGCGTGATCAGCACCAGCGCCGCGACTACGCCGGCCGCTCGGCCAAACCACGCCCTGCCGAGTTCGTACAGAAGCCACGCGCACGTCGCCAACGCGATGAAGGCGAGCGCGACGACGATCGTGGTGGTCGCGCTCGCTCCCAGCGGCGCCAGCGGGATGCCGAGCGCCTCGATCAGCGGGTGCGGTGTGGGAGCGATCGGAAGTCCGTACTGCGGTGTCTCGCCACGCGTCAGCTGTGCTCCCCAGAGAAGGCCGTAGAGGGTGTCGTAGTTGACGAACCCGACACCGGCGATCAGCCATAGCGCCAACGCGCCAAGGAGGATCGCCACGGCGGGCACGAACCTCCTCGCCGGCCGCGGGGAGTCCCGTCCGGGGGCTGCCGAGGCATCCTCCTCGGCGATTGCGGGTGACCTCGTCACGGGCTGCAAGCTATCCGCTCGGGGCGCCCAGGGCGCGGATAGACTCAGCTTCAGATGCCCGCAAGCGCACAATCTCTCTACCGCAGGCACCGCCCACGTTCCTTTGCCGATGTCGTCGGCCAGGAGGCGGTCGTGCGCACGCTGCGCCATGCTGTTGAGCGAGGCAAGGTGCATCACGCCTACCTGTTCGTAGGCTCGCGCGGCACCGGCAAGACCTCGATGGCCAAGATCCTGGCCTGCTCGCTGAACTGCGAGCGAGGCCCGACCGTCGAGCCCTGCGGACAGTGCGACTCCTGCCGAGCGATCGCCGCCGCCACCTCGCTTGACGTGATCGAGATGGACGCGGCCTCCAACAACTCGGTTGACGATATTCGCGAGCTACGCGAGTCGGTCGTCTTCGCGCCCGTCTCCGGCCGCCACAAGGTCTACATCCTCGACGAGGCGCACATGCTCTCCCAGCAGGCGTGGAACGCGTTCCTCAAGACGCTCGAGGAGCCGCCGCCGCGGACGATCTTCGTGCTCGCCACGACCGAGGCGCAGAAGGTGCTGCCGACGGTCGTCGACCGCTGCCATCGCTTCGACTTCGGCCGCCCGACCGTCGCCCAGTTGACCGAGGTCGTGAGCCGCGTCGCCGCCGCCGAGCAGATCGACATCGACCCCGCCGCGGTGGCGCTGATCGCCCGCCACGCCACCGGCTCGTTCCGCGACGCGCTGGGCACGCTCGAGCAGTTGCTCACCTACGCGGGCGAGGAGCGGATCGCCGCCGCCGACGTGCTCGCGGTGCTCGGCGTCGCCGATGCCGAGCAGCTGTTCGAGGCGCTCGACGCGGTCGCCGCCGGTG
>JBOGXY010000087.1:0-7047 GCA_050696495.1 Solirubrobacteraceae bacterium | reverse complement strand
TAATCTCGGCACGATGAGACCCGGTCGGCCGCTGAAGTGGTTGCTCAGAGCGCCGGTGGCCCTGTACTCCGCGCACGCCGGCTGGCTGCTGGGCCACCGGTTTCTGCTGCTCGCCCATCGTGGCCGTCTGACCGGTCGCGTGTATCGCACCGTACTCGAGGTCGTCGCATGGGACGAGGTAACCCGGGAGGTGGTGGTGATGTCAGGGTTCGGGCGTGGCTCCCAGTGGTACAGGAACGTCCTCGCCACGGACCCGATCGAGGTACGGATTGCTCGGCTTCGGTTCGCTCCTCGGGTGCGCCAGCTCGATGCGGAGGAAGCCGCCCGCGTGCTGGCCGGCTACGAACAGCGGAACCGGATCGCCGCCAGCTTCCTCCGCCGCGTCCTCTCCAAGGTCGCAGGCTTTAGGTACGACGGCTCAGAATCCGCTCGCCGCAGACTCGTCCAGGCGCTCCCACTCTTGGCCTTTCGCCCGCGCGACTGATCCCAGCACTGATCGTGGCCGCGGCGCCGCCACCGAGACCACCATCGAACAGCTGGCAAGACGCGCCCGACGTCGATCGCAGAGCGCTGCCTTCGCGTGGATGCGTGTATCTCCGTAGGCGGCTTGCTGGCGCTCGGAATGGACGAAATCCGAGCGTGGACTGGAACAAGACGACCGCTTCGGCCTTCCCGACGCAGACGGGCGTGTGGCGATCTCGAACCATCTCGGGGGGCCGTGTAGAAAGTCATGGTCGGTCTGGCGGGTTCGCTGTCAGTGGGGATGTGTTGAGCCTGACCACACACCCTCCGCGCCTCCCGAGGAGCTTTCCCGTGGGTCTCCGGGGGATTGTCGGGGACGGAGGGCTTCGCGCCAGCGAGGCCATTGTTGCTGTTCATACAGCCGGACCCCTGCTTGGGCGGGTCGAGGGCCAGAGCTCGCGGCGCCGGTCGAGGGTTCGGAGTGGATAGACGAGGAGCCCGCCGAAGCGAGTAAGCCTGCGAAGATGCGCGAGTTGTGGACGCCCAGGCGCTGTAGCCCGCCACCATCTCACAACAAACGCATCCTTCTCGTGGCAACACCGTGGCAACATCCACCCGTCCAGACCCATCCAATGCGTCCAGGAAACCCCGCAAAATGGACGATCTGAACGCCCCCGAACCCACATTCCACGGGCGAATCGGTTGAGGGCCTTGTCATGTGTAAACATGGTGGTGGTTCGAGTCCACTCGGGCGCATAGAAAAAGCCCTTGTACCAGGGCTTTTTCTCGTTAATGGCTCCCCCATCGCGGGCCGGCGCCACTGTTCGGTTCGGGCCATTGGCCCAGCCGAACAATTTGCCGAACATATCGACGGGACTGTTTCGCGACGTAATCGCGATTGCGAGCTACACTTCTCACTATGAGTCCATTGCTCGAAGACGCCCAACGAGTTCACGACACAGCCGGTCTATCGGACCGGATGATCGCCGCCGCGACCGGCGCGAAGCCGAGCACCGTAAGGGGCTGGCTCGCCGGACGCAGCGAGCCGACTGGTGCGCGCGCTGAGCGACTGATCGAGCTGGCCGAGATGATCAAACGGCTTGCCCTAGTCCTGCGACCGGGGTCGATCCCGGTCTGGCTGCAGCGTCCGATTCTCGCGTTGGATGACGAGAAGCCGATCGAGCTCATCGCCCGCGGCGAGTACCGCAGGGTCGCCAAGCTGATCGCCGAGATCGAGTACCCCGGCGTCTCCTGACGTGGAGCAGTTGCCCGTTGGTCCTCGCACCGTCGAGGGCACGTGGATCAGGCACGTACCGCACGGAGCTGACCTGCTCGGACGAGCGGACACCCCGTCGGACGGGCGCTGGCAGCGAGGCGATGTCGTACGCGCCCTCTACCTCGCCGACACCGTGGCAACAGCCACAGCGGAGTGGTATCGCTCGCTTGCCGAGTGGGGACTCTCTCCCCAAGACCACATCCCCTACGACCACCATCGCTGGCGCCTTGAACTCAAGCTCGCCGACCTCAGCGACGTCGAGCAACTGCGCAGCGTCTCACTCCTAGCGCCCCGACCGAGCCGCAGCACATGGCCTGTCTACCAACGGGTCGGCGAGCAGCTCTGGCGCGAGGGATGGGCCGGGCTCGTAGCCCCCAGCGCCGCGCATCCCGGATCGCTCGTCACATGCGTGTTCACGACGGACTGGCCACCAGCCGGTTGCACGCCGCTGGACGCGAGCACAGTGCAAACCACTCCGCCACCGCCCCAGGGCATGACCACCTGATCGTTGCCGGTCGGTGCCGCTAGGCTCCCGGTCGTGAATCCGAGCGGCGCGAAACGGCGTGTGATCTCGTCTGGTCTTCCCCAGATCCTCAAAGCTCTCCGGCTCGTCCGTGACCCGAGGGTACCTCCCGCAGACGATCTTCTTGCCCTCACGCCCAGAGCCTGCAGATCGTCCTAGCGGCGCTCGCTGGTGGTCGCCGTCCCCCATGCAACACCACAATCTGGCCTGCACGACAAAGCTCTCGATCCGCGTCAACCAGAAAGCGAGGCGCATCTATGAGTGACGAGGGACTGTTGGCGGAGAACTACGCGACGCTGAACAAGCACTTCTACGGCACCCAGCCATGGATCTACTTCCAACAGCGGCTGTCGCACTTGATGCTGGTGACTTCCGATCGTGATCGCTATCGGACAATCTTTGACGAGGGCGTCCAGCTCGGAGCCATCCAGCTGAAGGTCGAGGTTGACCCTGATTCCAAAGAGTTGCCCACGCCTGAGCAGTCCTATACCGCCATCGAGGCTGAGACGCTGCTGCACCACAGCGCCGAGACGCTCTTGCGCTTCGTATACGCCCACGCCGAGCCCGATCCCTGTCCTTGGCTGCGGATGAGCCGCTTGACCGACGCCGCCAGATTCAAGAAGTGGGTTCGCGAGAACGTATTCGACGTGCCACGCGAGCAACTCGCGGATCTGTGTCAAAGGATCTTCGCTGTCGATCCGCAGAAGCGAGACGAGCTCGACTCGCACGTGGAGTATCTCCGACTACTTGCCGAGCATTTCCTCGCTGCGGACTCCTACAACGCCGCCAAGCACGGCATGGTGATGCGCGGAGGCAGCGAGCGACGCCAGATCATAGGAGAGAAGTGGAAGCTCTTCGACCGTGACGGGGCGACGTTGACATGGCTAGCAAGATGGCCACGCGGCAAGGCTGGGCGCTCCCCGCGCTGGACCCTGGTATCACGCATCTTCTCGGTGGAAGCTACCGTCGCGTTGACCTACGTGACCACGATGCTCATGCGTGGAATTTGGATCAGGGGAAGCGAGCTACACCTTGGGGAGGAGTGGGATGAGCTGTTCCGTCCCGCTTCCCCTGAGGACCTGTTCACGAGTTTCGACCTGCGTCACCACGTGCTGGCTGATTGGTACGAACCGCTGCTCTACGGGGCGAGAAGCGCACCGTGAGCATTGAGTCCCGACACTTCGAGTTTGACTCGCCGCCACCATCCGCCCTGCCGAATGACTAGGTCGCGCTAACCACCGCGCCCTGCAACACACCTACACTCGATCCGTGCTCAACGTTCCAGCCCACTGGCGTATAAAGCCCTCCTTTGCCGATCTCAGCCCGTTCGGTGCCGGAGAGAACGGCCGCCCGCTGCGCATCATCCTCGATGAGGAGACCATCAATCCTGGTCCAGCACTCGATCTCCTACAAGCCTTCTCACGGCGTCCACACGTCGAGCTGTTTGCAACCAATCCGGCCGCACCAGCGCGAGTCGAGCTCGGACCGGAAAACACAACACAAGACCTCCTCACCGTCAAGTACGTCCACCCGACCGGGTCCCGCGAACGTGCGCTTGGCGTGGCGAGCTCACTGAAATCACATGCCCACGTGGCAGCAGTCGAGCATGACCTCGATGAACAGGAGACCTGGCACGCGCTTGCGCTGATGAACCTGGGGCGACTGCACGAGATCGACGCCGTCGTGTGCAGGACCCCAGTTCTCGCGATGAGCGAGTGGAGCAACATGTCGCGCAAGGGACACATCCTGACAGCGGAGCAAGCGTGTGCCCTGCTCGGGCTGTTCCTCCGAGCCCACAATGATTTCACCGTTGGCGTAGACGGCAACCATGCGACATTCTTGTCCTACGAGAAGTTCTACCGTGGTGCCGCGGTCGCTGCGCTTCCCGACTTCGAGCGGTCCCTTCGTTCGGTCTGGGCGATCTGGCATGAGGACCAGCGATCGAAGCCGTTTGCGTCGCTACGCGGCGTCGAGACACAGCTAGCCCGCGCCCTGACCGCGCGCGACTACATAAATGTGCGGATCCGACACTGGCGTCCCGATGAGACCTGGGATGAGGTCCTCTATTTCTTTATTTCTTCCAGTCCCTGTTGGTGTCCCTCGGGGGCGCCCTCGACGCGCTCGCGCGACTCCTCGACGCGACCACCGGGCTTGAAAGCAATCCAGCCAGCGTTGGCTTCCGCAAAAAAGAATGGCGCAAGTGCATCACTGAGCAGGCGCCCGACCTAGCGGATCTACTGGCGGACGACAGCCACTTCCGCTCGGTCGTAGACCTCATCGCCACGCTACGGAACTTCATCCACGGAGAAGCACTATCGGCAGAACTAATGAACGACGACGGTGACCCTCACGTCATGGACTACGGCCTTGGTGTCCTCGCCCTATCAAGCAAAACCGCTCAGGAGCTCACCTCGGCCGCGTCGCATGTGGGCGGACCCGCCGCGTGGGGCATCGAGCAACTCTGTGACTCAACGGCGACCGTAAGGCCAATCCAGTTTCAACACCAAGCGGTCAACCACGTCCTACACGCAATTCGCGAAGCGATGGCAACCCGGGTCCTTACGGCGAGCACGCCCAACTTGACGGTGCCGTTCGACCGCCGCCTCTGGCTGGGGAGCGCCGAGCATGATTTGGCGCTGCGGCTCCTGGCCGGATTGAGTGACAGCCCTAGTTGATCTCTGGCCGTGGCTCGCCCTGCCGCCAAAACTGGGTCTTGTGCTTCGGGGTTCGCTTCAGCTGGGCCAGCAGTACAGCCATCGCGAACTCGACAAGCTCAAAGACAGGCACGTTGCGCTGATCAGTCAGCTCAATCGTGTCCTCCTCGCTGCCCGTCAGGAACCGGAGCGCAACGGTGTCCGCGAATGTCGCGCGAAACGTCGCGTAGTGCCCCCCATCTTCTATCCACCCCTCAAGATCCTTCGCGTCAGTCAGAGCATTTGCCAGCTCCTCGGCCCCGGCTCTCTCCTTCTCGGGGTGCATCTCGGGATAGTGAAAGAGCGTGTTGCGGGAACGGCGGAGCGTGTCGTGGAGAGGATGCGTCTTATCCGCGAACGCGAGCAGGCGATCGCATCGGGCTTGTGAGGCCTCATCGAGGGATCGTCCACATCGTCCATGAAGGACGCCGGGAACTGGAGCGGCGCCAGTTTGAGCGATACCGCAGCCGCGGTGCTTGACCTGTCTATGCGATGCCGAGATTCGCCGCCAGCCGTCCCGGTCCGATGACCTGAAGATCACCCGCGAGCGGTCCTTCGGGCATGTGAGCGCGGTTGGCGCTGCAGATCAGGTCGGCGTCGCGTGCAACCGCGGCGGCGAGGAGGTGTACGTCGTAGGCGTCGAACTCGCCCGCAATGAGCCTCAGTTGCTGTGACAAGCCGTCGAGCAGGTCCTCGCGTGTGCGTCCGGTCAACTCGTAGACAACCTCGCCGATCGGCCGGTTGTGGAGGGACGCCTGCGCGGGCAGCGCCCTTCCGATCGGGGAGGGCTCGACGTTGTCCGGGTTGAACAACGGGGCGAAGTGATCGAGGAACGCTTCGATCAACTCAATGTCGTAACTGACACCCCCCAGCCCGTCGAGGGCGTTGCGTACGAACTCCATCCCGGCGATATCGGTCGTGAAGCCTTGAAGGAGCACACCTTCGGCGGCGAGCTCGAGCAGCTTGAAGTTGTAGCCCGTCGGCTTTCTCAGGGCGCCGCAGAGCACCGTGGCGTCGAAGGCGACGAGCACTCAGGAGCGGCGTCGAGCGACGATTTCGGCCGCCAACTCCTCGTCGGAGGGGCTGGCCTCGCTCCCGGCGCGTTCGACCAGCTTTGCCTTGAGCGCTGTCGCGGCACGCTGTCGAGCGCGTTGGGGCTCGAACTGGTCGGCCGCGAGTCGCCAGGAGCCGCCCGGGGTTCGCTCCGCGCGTACACGTCCGGCATCGATCCATTTGTAGACGGCCTGCGGCGTGACGCCATACCGTGCAGCGACCTGGGCCGCGGACAGCCACTCGGGCTCCTCGTCGCGTGCTCGATCGCTGACGTGCCCCCGCCAGACCCCGGCAAGACGAAGCGCCCTCAGGCGGACATCAACGCCGAGTCGCTCGACCTCCGCCGCACTATCTAGATGGCTGGCCAAGAGTGCGGCAAAGGCCTGCGCTCGATCGTGGTCCTCGTCGGCGTCCTCAAACGCCTCGCGAAGATCGTCGCGGCCGAGGAGCCCAGAGGCGTCGAGAATCTCGACGGTCTCGACGACCTCCTCGTCGTGGTCGCTGTAGAGGTCCAAGCGACGGCCCGCGCTCTCAAGGATCTCCGACGCGAGGATCTTCAGCCGCGATGCGCGCTCCTCGCTTCCACTCGTGACGGTCATGCGCCAGAGCACAGCACGGTCGGTTGGCGACAGGATGCTCATAAGCCCACGATACATCATCGAAACAAACAATAGAAAATCTTGAAAGAATATAAACCGAACCGAAAGCGCGTCCGGCCCTCCCGGCACAGGGCGCGGCTCTGCCCGATCCCGGCGGCGTTTACAGAGCCGGCCACCAGAGCCGCCGTCTCTGAGACCCGTTCGGCGTGACCCATCTCTGGCCCAAGTCAGTTTGTCCGATGCGTCCTATGCGTCCCGGAATCCGCACAATATGGACGATCTGGACGCTGGCGGACGCATATGGCGCCCGTGAATAAGGTTGAGGGCCTTGTGGACCGTATGGTCCGTGGTGGTTCGAGTCCACTCGAGCGCACCATAATCGCCGCACTCAAACCTCCACGCCAGGAATGGCCGGAGGCGGACTCAGCGCCCACAGAAGCC
>JBOGXY010000086.1:0-3040 GCA_050696495.1 Solirubrobacteraceae bacterium | reverse complement strand
TTTCTATGGCGGCGGTCGCGGAAGGTCCTTGGCGAGGGTACTGTGCCTAGCACGAGTCCCTGGGGAGCGCGTGCCGCGCCATGAGACTGGACGGAGGGGGGGAGATTCGAACTCCCGGTACGCCGTTTAGACGCACAACGCTTTTCGAGAGCGCCGCATTCAACCACTCTGCCACCCCTCCGTGTGGGTTCGGCCCGCTTAATCTAGACTTCTTCCGGTCTTCCGGCAAATCTGATGCCAAGACGGCCTGCTGACGGCCTGTAACAGCCACTCACGACTCCGGCGAGCCAGCATCCAGGTTCGCAGGTCGTCCCGATCTCCCCGTTTTCCGATAAATGAATTCTCATGGGGTGCCGGTGCCGGTGCCACCTATCGTCTCCCCATGTCGCGTCTCCCCATGTCGCTCGAGCGGCTCCAGGCGCGTCGGGAAGAGTGGCGCAAGGGCCGGCGCAGGCGGCGGCGACTCCTATTGATCGGGACTCCTCTGCTTGGCCTGCTTATCTGGGCGGCCGGCTCCTATGCGATCTGGATGCTGAAGCCGACGAGCATGTCGCTCGGGGCCCGAAGCGTCGAGTGGGTGAGAGCCGATGTGCCCTTCGGGAACACGATCGTCGATAACGTCGAGCACGTCTACTACACCGCAAACGCGCCGAGGAAGGGCGGACCGGCGCCGAAGCGGGTGCCGGCGGTAGGGCTGAGCCTCAAGCGCGTCGGTCAGACCGCGGCTTGGCCGCCTCCGATCAAGCCGGTGTTCGCGCATCGGCTGCCCGGGGAAGGCATCTGGAAACCGACAGGCCCGCCGGTGGACGGCGGACCGCCGGTGCTGGTGGCGAGCTTTCGCCCGGAAGCCGAATATCCACAGCTGCTCGCCTACGTGGCGTGGTTTGACCATACGCGCACCGCTATCGGCTATTACCCGGGACGCTACGAGCCGCCCAGCGCGGCCGTGCGCGGCCCGATGATGGTGCCCTACGGCCAGCGCCCGCGGCTGCTGGCGACCTTCAACGGCGGCTTCACCTACGAAGACGGGGAAAACGGCTCGACCGTCAACGGTCACGTCAACGAGCCGCTAAAGGACGGCAAGGCAACGCTCGTGGGCTATCGCGACGGTCGCGTCGAAATCGTGCAGTGGAGCGGCGGCCCGAATGCGGGCTCAGACGTCGCCTGGGCGCGCCAGAGCCTCGCGCCAATCGTATGGAACGGGCGCCTGAATCCCGCCCTAAACGAAGACCCCAACAGTCCGGCATGGGGTTACACGCTCGGCGGCGTCACGCGGGTGTGGCGCACCGGCGTCGGCATCGATCGCCGCGGCAACCTGATGTTCGTCGCCGCCGAAGGCCAGACCGTGATTTCGATCGCGAAGCTCCTGAAGCACATCGGCGCGGTGCGCGCGATGGAGCTCGACATCAACCCCGACTGGCACACGTTGATCGCCTACACCCACAACGGCGACCTCGTCGCGAAAATGGTCGAGCCCCAGCCCCACCAGTCCTCCGATCGCTACCTCGTCCCCGACGACCGCGACTTCTTCGCCGTCTATCGTCGCTTGCCCGGTCCGATCACGGTCCCCTTGAAGTAGACGCGGCGAGGCGGATCGCGCAGCGCGAACCGGCTCGCGCTGCGGGCGAAGTACACTAGGCGGCTCTGCGCCCTTAGCTCAGCTGGATAGAGCGTCGGTCTACGGAACCGAAGGTCGGGAGTTCGAATCTCTCAGGGCGCGTTCAGAATCATCAGCATTAGAGCCAATTTGGCGCGGGGTCGGGACGAGGGAGTCGGGGAGCGTGTCCCGAATATGTCCCGAGACGTTGGTAGAATGTGTGGATGGCACGGACCGCCGCGACGCTCGCAGCCCCCGCTCAAGCGACCGACAGGAGAGCTGTTCGCGCGATTACAACCCGACCGCCGAGCGGCCATGTGTATCGGGTGGAGCGAAAGCGCGGCGCTGTCTGGTACGCCAAGTACCGACTGCCGGACGGTCGACAGGTCCAGCGCAAGCTCGGTCCGGCATGGGGCGAGCGTGGGCGCCCTCCGGCTGGGTACTTCACGAAGCGGACCGCTGAAGATTGGCTGCGTGACACGTTGGATGAGGCGCGGCGCGGGACACTCGGGGGGATGGTCGTCACCGGCGCGACGTTCGAGGATGCCTTTGCTGAGTTCCTGCGCTACGCCGAGCAGGACCGGCAGCTAAAGCCCTCGACGCTGCGCGGCTACCGCTCGATCATGGACGCCCACTTGCTCCCCGCGTTCAAGGGACGGGCGCTTGAGAAGATCACGAGCGCCGAGATCGAGCGGTGGCGCTCTGAACTGACGCGTATACCTCGCCACAAGAAGCAGGACAAGGACGAGAAGCTTGCGGGGAACTCGGCCGGCGCCGCGAAGCAGCAGTCCCCGTTGACGAACAACTCCAAGAACCACATCGTGCTGTTGTTGCATGGCGTATTCGCGCGGGCGTGCAAGGTCTACGGGCTGCCTGTCAACCCCGTCGCGTCGATCGAGCGTCATCCCACGCGCTTGAGCGGCGATATCGAAGTGTTCTCGCCCGATGAGGTATGGGCGCTAGTCAAGGCCGCCAAGAGCGAGCAGGACGGCGCGCTGTTCTTGACTGCGGCGTTCACCGGCCTACGCATGGGGGAGCTGATCGCATTGCGCTGGCGCGACATCGACTTCGACGGCTCTGTGGTCCGCGTTCGTCTCAGCCGGGCAGCTGGTGCATTGACCACCCCAAAGTCGGGCAAGGTCCGTTCAGTACCGCTTGCGCCGGACGTAGCTCAGTCCCTCAGGGAGCTCTCGGAACGCGAGCGGTTCTCGAGCCCCGACGATCTGGTGTTCGTCGGCGACGCCGGCACGTTCCTAGACAACTCAGCCTTGCGCCGCCGCTACAAGGCAGCGCTCAAGCGCGCCGGTTTGCGGCAGCTGCGCTTCCACGAATATGCCGATGTTGGCGTTATGCCGACTTTGGCTGAGAAGTCCTTGCGGTTTGGGCTGATCGCGGCGTAGTTGTCGGCATAACGCCAGGGATGCTGGTGACTCGACTTTCGTG
>JBOGXY010000085.1:0-8533 GCA_050696495.1 Solirubrobacteraceae bacterium | reverse complement strand
ACCAGCGTCGCCAACTCCTCATAGCTCGGCCGCCCCGCAACATTCTCTGCATCCTCCACGCCCGCGAACTTCCCTGCACAAGCCCAGAACCCTGCCCCGCAGACGACCGACCTGAACAGTTACGACTAATAAACTGGTAATAGAAAACGTGATCAGGGTTGAAATGAGGGGAAAGTTGGTTGACGAGCCAGTTAGCGTGTTCCCCTTGTTCTGCGGGGTTGCGAAAGAGATAGTTTTCCCCGCGCTCGCATTTGTATGCCCCAACCTCCGTAAACCACAGTTTTTTACTCTGCGGCATATGGTTAACAAATTCCTGAACGCGTGCAAAGGTCTCGATATCGACCGAGGTATACGGGTGTATGGCCCAATCCGAGATATTTAGACCTTTTAGCCCCGCAGCGTATTCATCCTCGTATTTTGCTATTTCGCTTTCGCTTCGGTAGTCCACAAAGTCACCGGCAATAACATGGCATCCGAGCGTTTTGCACAATTCGTAAGCTGCAAGTGTATATTCGGCATCTTTCAATGGAGTAAGTAACGTTTTTCCACCGTTTGGCTCATTCCACGCCTCAACGTACGCTATACTACCAGAACATTGGGGGGCAGTTATTAGGGCTGAAAGGTCCTGCTTGTATTCTGCCGTCGTTTTTGGGAATGACGCGGTATACGTTGTCGGAGCCATATCCAGGACGAGACCATATTTCTTTGCTTCCGCACACCATTCCATGTATCTCGTTGGATATGTACCTGGCCCCTGCGTTTCCCCCATCGCGGTCCACGGGACCACATACCTGGCGTATTTAATGTGTCCGGCTGGTAGCCATGTGCTCGCGAAAAAGTTTGCAAAATATGATTCGCCATTCAAGCCTTCGTGCCATGAAGGGGAAGCGATGTTCTGGTCGGAGATTCCATCAACATATCCGATAGCATATGCATCTGTGCCAGCGATGATGCCCGTCATAAAGGCCGTGGCTGCGAAAGCACAACCTATCTTTATGACTCTTTGACGCAAGGGTCGCCAGCATGCAGGCCGCGAAAACATACGTCGCTCCTTCGTCATGCTTCGGCCTTCACCCGTCTCCATTTGCCCCCCTTTAACTATGCTTCGGCTGAACTTTTACCGATCGTTTTACTACTTACTCTTGGGAATACGTGCGAAGTAGACTTCGGTAGGCTTTCCTACAGTGCTGGCACTGACGAATACCTCTGTTGATGTGTGCTGCAGCGATATATCTCTATGGGCTGGTTTCGGTATGGCTAGGCGATAGTCTCTGCCATGCCACGGCCGGCCGCGACTGTGCAGGCGAGTCATATACATCGTCTCGGAGGAGCCAAATGTTTTTTCACTGATCACCGCAGAACCTACCCATGACACAACCCCGCCACCAAGCTGCACTGAACTTGAAGACGGCGGCGTGCGGCCGGTCAGGATTTCTTCCGAATGGCTACCGCAGCGTAGAAGCCTAAGGGGTTTGGACCTTGTCCCTTGGGGTCCCGGTTCGGGTAGTTCTATGCCCGTTACGGCAAAAGGCCCTTCGGACGCAAACAAAAAGTTGCCAGATGTCCAGCGCAGCGGTGCACACACTGGTTGCGTCAGTCCTTCTGCGTTCAAATTCCAAAAAGCCTTTGGCATATGCGTCGGCTGTACTACTCGGCCCGTACGCCAATTCAAAAAGAACGTTACATGTTCATGATAGTTAGAGCTGAGCACACCGCCGAATATCCAATTAGCTCCAATTTCGGTTAGAAAGAACCCTTCTTTCGGGGGTAGCGTAAAGTGACTTGTGCCCGCTACAATATGATTACTTCCACTTTCAATGTCTTGTGCAACATAGCGTCGCGACCAGTAGAGGGGTTCGACCGATTTCGAGATAGGCGTCATGCAAAAGCGCGCTGAATTAGGGCATTCTGGATCTTCGCATTCGTAAAGCAGCTCCCCATCGCCAGCGGCCGCAAGTCCACCTGCGCATCCTTCGGGATCAGGGCGGTCAACGCTGCGTCCGTTCATAGTGTCTATCAATCGCGTAGTGCCAAGGACGGGCTCGTACGCCGCCCACCGCCCACCGTCAGTAACTAGCCCAGTCGCGCCCTCTCTAAAGCTGTGTTCGGGGAGCGGAGGCGATATCCGTGCCAACAGTTTCATGTGGACCGTTCCCACCATTGGCGGCGTCGTGTGCTTGACGGAAGCGCTCGCCTCCTGACGCCTCGTTTGAGCGCTGGCGGCAGCTGCCGTCTCTGTGATGTAGATAGCCACGAGCCCACACAATGCGATCATGCTTGCCTTACGCATCCTGCTCCCCTTCCCGATTGTTCGGCGGTGCGCCGCGAGGCGCGTAGGTTGACTGGACCGCGACCGTGGCGGCTGTTCCAACACGCGACATGAGGCCGAGGTTGCGCAAATGGCCAGCGCAAGCTGCCGTTTGGGGGCCAGATATGGGGTGCTCTGCGCATCTGCTCGTCCTAGCGCACGCCTGATGCGACCGGGCTACCCGGCCGTCGTCTGGTGTTGCGTTCCTCCCGATGTATCGTAGTTCCCTACGGTTCGTCCTCGCCCAGGGACCGGCGGGCAGCGCGCATCAAATCACATCCCTCGGCGGATTGTCGGCAGACCGGCTGTAGCAATCGTTCTGTTGAGTCGTACATTATCCTTCGTTTAGCTGCTGCCAATCCTTTGGGTTGCTGCGCTAAAGACGACCGGCGTCAGCCCTGCCCAAGCAACTCCCGGTACATGACCCGTGTCTCGCGCGTGGGCTGTAGTCCGAGCTGCTCGTCGAGTGCGCGGGTCAGCTGGTCGTAGCGGCGGGTGATCGACTCGCGCAGGCCGAGTGCGTGGTCGGCTTGGAGCGCGAGGCGCCAGCTTGCCTCGTGGAACTGGTCGAGCGCGATTGCTTGCTCGGCGAACTGTAAGGCGCCGCGCGGGTCGCCGCGTTCCAGGCGTGTGTGGCCGGCGCGCTCGAGGAGTCCGATCAGGTGGCTCGCAGGCGGTGGATGTGCCCGTCGGCCCAGGCGTAGTCGGAGCCTTCGAGCGGTTCGCCGCGCCAGAGAGCGAGCGCCGCTTCCAGCGTCTGCGGATTGGGTTCGCCGTTGTGGTCGCCGCCGGAGAGCAGCGTGTCGAGTTGGTCGAGGTCGATTTCTACCTTGCTGCGGTCCAGGCGGTAGCGCTCGCCTTCTGCGATCCAGGCGTCGCCGAGCGCCGCGCGAGCGTCGGTGGCGGATTCTCATAGGCGGGGCCGGGTCTTCTTGGAGTCTTGGGCGGGCCACAACGCCTCGGTCAGCTCATCGCGGCTTGAGCCAGGCTGGCTTTGACGGAGACTCCGATGCGTGGATTCGTCCGCGTGGAAAGAGAGTCTTCTGCGATGCCAAGAGGAACGAAGTACCCACCAGAGCTGCTTGAGCGCGGCGTCCGTCTCGCGCTGGAGAGCAAACGACCGATCGCCCACGTCGCCGCGGACCTGGGCATCCACGCGGAGACGCTCAGAAAGCGCGTGCGTCAGGCCGAGGCCGACGGCGGCAAGCGGGGCGAGATGCTCACGAGCCATGAGCGTGAGGAGATCAAGAAGCTTCGACGCGAGAACTTCGAGTTGCGCCGAGCGGACGAGATCCTGAAGTCCGCGAGCGTGTTTTTTGCCAAGGAGCTCGACCCAGACCGAACGAGGTGAGCGCGTATGTGGAGGAGCATCGCGAGCGCTTCGGGGTCGAGCCGATCTGCCGGACCCTGGACGTGTCGGCGTCCGCGTATTACCAGCGCAAGACCGGCGAGCGCTCGCCGCGCCGACTCGAGGACGAGCGGCTGCTCGCCCGGATCCGCGAGGTGCACGAGACCAACTACTGCGCCTACGGTTACCGGCGTACCTGGAAGGCGCTCGTACGGGCCGGCGAGCGGGTCGGGCGTTGTCGGGTGCAGCGGCTGATGCGCGCGCACGGTATCCAGGGCGCCAAGCGACGCGGCAAGCCCTGGCGCACGACCACGCCGGACCCGGCAGCCCGACACCGGCCCGATCTCGTCAATCGCGACTTCACGGCGTCTGCCCCGAACGAGCTTTGGGTCGCGGACTTTTCGTATCTGCGCTGCTGGGAGGGCGTCGTCTTCTTCAGCTTCGTGATCGACGTTTTCAGCCGCAAGGTCGTCGGCTGGCAGTTCGCCGGCAACATGCGCACGACGCTCGTGCTGGACGCGCTGGCGATGGCGCTCTCAACCCGCGAACGCGTCGAGGAGGTCCGGCTCATTCACCACTCCGACAGGGGCTCGCAATACGTATCCGGGGACTACACCCAAACCCTGGCCGACCACGACGTCCTCGCCTCGGTCGGGAGCACCGGCGACGCCTACGACAACTCGATGGCCGAGAGCTTCGTCGACAGCTTCAAGACGGAGCTGATCGCCGACCGCGTCTGGCGCACCCGCAGCCAGCTGGAGCTCGCGATCGTCGAGTACATCGCCTGGTTCAACGACAGTCGTCTACACGAAGCGCTCGACGATCGCCCACCACGAGAAGTCGAAGAACTCTACGCTGCGAAAAACCAAGGCCACGCCCGCCCACTCATGAACGAGAAAACCCACTAACCCCGTCTCCGTCAAACCCGGTCCGGCTCAGTCGAGGTCGACCCGGAACGCGCGCCGCATGTGCGCTGGGCGATCACCGCCTACGCGACCGGCGCCTACACTACCCTCGACACCCTGCAAGACGCGCTCGCCGACCGCGGACTCCTCACCCGCCCCACACCCACACGGCCAGCAAAGCCGCTCTCGCGTTCACAGCTCGCCACGCTGCTCGTGAACCCGTACTACATCGGGATCGTCCGCTACGCAGGCGTCGAATACCAGGGCCACCACGAGCCGTTGATCGACAAGACGACGTTCAACCAGGCGCGCGCGGTCCTTCAAGCACACTCCCACACCGAGGAGCGCGACCGCAAGAACGACCACTACCTCAAGGGCACGCTCTACTGCGGGCGCTGCGGCTCACGCATGAGCCTGATCCACGCCAAAGGCAACGGCGGCACCTACCCCTACTTCTTCTGCATCGGACGTATGCGACGAAACGGCTGCCAACAGCCATACCTCCACACCGAGGTCATCGAGCGAGCCGTCGAGCAAGGGTACGCCCGCGTCGCGCCAGCAGCCGAACACATCGAGACCGTGCGCGTAAAGCTCGACCAGGCGCTGACCGGGATGCGCACGCAAGCACAGCAAGAGACCGCCCGCCAAGAACGCCGGCTCGCCAAGCTCACCGACGAGCGCACCAAGCTCCTACACGCCTACTACCACGGAGCGATCCCAATAGACCTCCTCCACCAAGAGCAAGACCGCATCGCCACCGAAACCGCCGCCGCCGAGGCTCAGCTCGCGCTCGCCGAACGCTCGGCCGCCGACGTGCAAACCACGTTCGACAAGGCACTCGACCTGCTCGCCGGATGCCAAACCGCCTACACCAAGGCGCCCGGCCACCTACGCCGCCAATGGAACCAAGCCCTCTTCCTCCGCCTGCACGTCCACGACACTAACATCGAGCACGCCGACCTCGCCGAGCCATTCGCCACGCTCACCGCACCAGACCTCCTCGACGCGCTCGACGGGGACACGCCGCGCAGCGACTCCCACCGCCCCGCGCGGAACACGCGCACCGCAACCGCCGTTCTCAACGGCCACGGTTCTAATAAGGGTCAAAAAATGAGGTCTTCACGTTTGGCGTATTCCTTGTGTTTGGGCGGTGTTTCAGGGCTGCTCTGCGGGTCGTCCACACCTTAAGCGCCGTTTGACCACACCGACAGGCGTATTCAGTCGTGGCTGCGCTCGGTTTCCAGGAGCTCGATCCCCAGCGCTTGGAGCTCTGAGATCAGCGTTTGCAGGCGGTGGTTGTTCTCGAACCAGGGTTGGTAGCGCTCCAGCTGCTTTGCGCTGAACCGGCGCGTGACGGTCTTGCCTTCGAGCTTGCGCGTCCAGGTGATATAGGGGCCGTGCAGTTTCGGCGGATCTGCGTGGCAGGCGCAGCTCCTCTTGCCGCAGCGGTTCATCACGATGTTGATGCTGCCGGGCAGGATGTGGTCGATCTGCGCGATCTGCGCGGCGAGCTTGCGCTGGCGGCGCTCGATGGCGGATGGGCTTCGTGGTCTGCTGGTGGGCATGGGGGGATGATCGCTTGTTCTGTCCGAGAGTAGCAGTACTCTCGGATCGGAGTTCGATCACGATGATCGTCCAGACGCCGGACAGGCTAGATTCGCAAGCGGCTTCCATGATCGCCGCCTACCGCCCCTGCGCGCTCAGCGATGCCGCGGCCGCCTTCGTGCGCGAGGTCCTCGCCAGAGCAGCACCGGCCAGCCCTGCGCGCGCGAAGGCGCTCCTGTTCGCCGCAGGCCGGATCGCGACCTTCGGGGAGTCGGTGGGTCTTGAGCTTGCCGCGGAGGCGCTGCTCTGCCCAGCGGTGATCGAGCGCTTCATCCTCTGCGGCTGTCGCGGGCTCTCGCCCGCGACGCGCAGGACGCTCAGAACCAATCTCAGGGCGCTTGCGCGCGTGCTTGAGGCGCACCCCTGCCCGGCCCCGACGCCGCTGCCCAGAGAGCGCGCCAAGCCCCCTTACAGCAGGGCTGAGATCGGCCTCTTCCTGACAGCCGCGCAGGCGCTCTCCACCCCTTCGCGGCAGATGCGCGCAAGCGCGCTGATCTGCCTGGGAGCCGGCGCGGGGATCGTCGCGGGCGAGCTTCGCTACATACGGGGCATCGACGTCAGAGAGGTCCACGGCGGCCTGATCGTGAGAGTCAGAGCCAGCGGTCCGCCCCGGTCGCGGATCGTGCCGGTGCTCTGCCGTTTTCAGGAGCCGCTGATCGCCGCCGCCGCCTTCGCGGGGCAAGACCTGGTCCTCGGCGGATCAGACCCGCAGCGCAAAAACCTCACCTGCGAGATCACCACCCTCTTCAGCGACCAGGCGCTGCCGCGCCTGCAAGCCGGACGGCTCAGGTCCACCTGGCTGCATGAGGCCGCACAGGCGATCGGCCTCGGAGCGTTCATGGAAGCCGCGGGGGTCACCTGCTCCCAACGGCTCGGGGACATCGCCTTATCCCTGCCCGCGATCTCCGAGGCGCAGCTGGTCGCGCTCTTGGGGGGATCATCGTGAGCGCCACCGGCGAGCTGGGCCGCCTTGAGGCGATCATCGACGCCTCCGGTGTGCCCGCACGGATCGAGGCGCTGCTGCCGGCCGGCATCCGTCCGCGCCAGCTTAGGATCAGAACGCTCTTGCTCGCCATCCTGCTTGCGCTCGCCGACAAGCGCCCCGGGCAGCTGAGCAGGGCACATGAGGCGTTGATCGGCCTGCCCGAGAAGGACAAGCGCCGCCTCGGGGTGATCGCGCAGTGGAAGCAGGGCCCGCACCAGCTCACCTACCGCCAGCTCGAGTACACCTTCATGCGCGTCGTGAGAGCGCTCTCCAAGGAGAAGCCCGACGGCGCCCCATCGGAGATCCTCTCCGAAGTCCTCGACAACCTGCTTGAAGGCAGCGTCGAGGTGCTCGGCGGGGAGAGGGCACCCCAGTCAAGCTCCTATGCGATCGACTGGTCAGACTGTGAGTCTTTCGCGCGAGCGCCTCGCAAAAAAGCCGCCAAGCCCGCCGAGCAGGCCGCCGAGGCTCCGCAGCAGGACGAGCAGCAGGACGCCGAGGGTCAGGAGGCCCAAAGCAGCCACGACGGCTGCGCCGACTCCGAGGCCGCATGGGGGCACCGCAAAGTGAACACTCCCGGCAAGAGCGAGATGTTCTACGGCTGCTACCTGCAGGCCGTCACGAACGTCGGTGAGGAGAAGGGCCCCCAGGTTCCGGAGCTCGTGGCCCGCATCCAGATCGCCTCCCCCAAACACGACCCGCCCGCGATGATCACGCCCGTGATCGAGCGCATGCACAAGCAGGGCATCGAGATCGGCGACCTGCTTGCCGACAGCGGATACTCCTACCGGGAACCTGAGACCTTCGCGGCGCCGATGCGCTCCGCCGGCGCGAAGCTCGTGATGGACCTGCACCCAAACGACCGCGGAGTCAAGGGCACCCACATGGGCGCGATCATCTGCAACGGGAATCTCTACTGCCCAGCCACCCCGCAGGCGCTGCTCACGCTCGGCCCGCTGGCCCCCGCCGCCGGCGCCGAGCAGACAGAAGAGCACGATCGTCAAAGCGCGGAGCTCTCCCGCCACAAGCTCTCAGCGATCTCAAGCCCCGACCAAGACGGCTATCACCGCGTGATCTGCCCCGCCGCCGCCGGCAAGATCCGCTGCCCAACCCGGACGGAGTCGATGAGCCTCCCATGCGATCGCCCAACCATCCCGGGCGCGCCGGAGCACCCACCGACCTGCTGCACCCAGAAGACCATCACGGTGCCGCCCTCCGTGAACGCCAAGACCGCGCAGAAGCACGACTACCGGCTTGAAACTGCTCGGAGGAGAGTCGTCCGGTTCGGGTCATAGCTTCGGCTGACCGGGACGGGGGCCTCCTGGAGCAGATGATGGGGCAGGCCGTTGGAAGGGTATGGGCTGCGAGCCCGAACGACTACC
>JBOGXY010000084.1:0-3469 GCA_050696495.1 Solirubrobacteraceae bacterium | reverse complement strand
GGTAGTCGTTCGGGCTCGCAGCCCATACCCTTCCAACGGCCTGCCCCATCATCTGCTCCAGGAGGCCCCCGTCCCGGTCAGCCGAAGCTATGACCCGAACCGGACGACTCTCCTCCGAGCAGTTTCATGCCGGTAGTCGTTGTCGCGGGAGCCGCGTTGCTGTATCGCGTCGAAGCGCAAGGACGCCGCGTTGCCGCCCATGAGCAGCAGTTCGACGCCGACGGTGTCCTCCAAATCGTGGAGGTGCTCGTGCACCTCTGCGCACCATGCGGCCAGCTCGGCGGTGAAGAGGTCGTTGTACTTGTGGCGGCGGGCGAGCGCCTTCAGACTGTTGGGGTCGCCGATCCAGTCTGCCTTGAACAGCGAGAGGTGTTCTGCGGAAATGCTCACGCGGCGTAGCCTGCGGCGAGGCGGCGCTGTGCAGCTCCATTGGGCGGACGCTGGCCGATGGCGGCGGCGAGCCAGTCCTGGTAGCCGAGCCGGGCAGCGTAGGAGCGAAGCGCTCGGAAGTTGAGTGTCTGCTCGCTCATCGCACCCAGCAGCCGTCCGAGCTCGCCGTAGTCAAACGGCGCTGCGCTGCGGCGTGTCTCGCGCAGCAGGTCAACCCATGCCTTCTCCGGCGTCGCGATCGTGCCCTGCACCAGCGTACGAGAGTGGATCGCCGGCTGGCGGCGCAGCAGCACCGTCTTCTGCAGTGCGGCGTCGATCGCCGCGCCGGGCCCGGCGGGCAGGACGACGAACTTCTTCTTCGCCAGCGCGGCGGCGACACCGTCGGCGTGGGAGGGGTGGCAGCAGACGAGATGCGGATAGTCGAAGACGAACTGATGGGTGAAGCCGGCGAGCACGTCATAGCCCGAGAGGTGCGCGTCGGCTTCCAGATGCTTGATCACGCGCACGATCTCTCTCGCCGGTGCGCTGCTCAGCGAGACGCCTGATGTGCGGTCGGCGTACCGGTCACGGCTCAGACGAGAGATCTCGCCGCTCGCTACCAGGCGGCTGAGGGCTCGCTGCAGGGTGCGCTCGGACAGCCCGAGCTTGTCGCGGAGCTGCGCGACCGTCACGCCGCCGCCGTGCTCGGTGGACAGCGCTCCAACGGCCTGCGCTACATCATCTATGTCCACGGTGGCTGATGGCACGATCATCAGAATATAGAGGAATCCTGATCTTCGCGCCAATGGGGATCTACGCCCTCGCGGAGGCAGGCGTGCGAGGCAATAGGCGACGATACCGACCGTCACGACGGCCCCGGCACGGCGGCAGCTTCGCCTCTACGTCGGGCGCTTCTCCGGCCGTAAGGCCGGCGCGCATGAGCAGCGAGTTCGAGCCTGGGCGGCAAAACAACGCGTCGGGGGCGGCGGCGTCGAGCACACGGTCGGCACTACCGAGACGTGGAGCGTGGACGGCTGGGATTGCCTCCACGGCGCCACCGCCACGGAGTGCTTCAAGGGCGGTCCGAACTACCGCCGTGCGATGGAGGCCCTTGAAGCGTTCATCCAAACGCGGCTGCCGGCGGCGCCCATCGGGTCCGTCCTCACGGTCCACGAGCACGGCGACGCACTCCAGGTGTCGGCCACGTTGCAGGACCCAGTTGCCGCTCAGTACGGACCCGGCGAGACGCCGAAGGAAGGCTACCGGGCCGTTGCCGTGCTCCTCAACCTCACCAACAACAGCTACGGGACGATCAGCGGCGATGCCAACGGCTTTACGAAAATAGTCGGGTCCGACGGCCTTACATACAACTTTGATCCTTATGTGTGGGTCGGCTCAACCCCGGCGCAGTGTGGGGACTTCCGATTCGGTGAATACTCGCTCCTTTCCGAATCCCGTGAGAGTGGGTGCGTCGTGTATCTTCTTCCGGAAGCCGTTGCTGTGCAGGCGGTGCAATTCGGGACGTATCTTGAGCCCGAAGCGCAGTGGAACGCCTAGCTCGCTCCAAGCCTCATCCGCCCGAGCGGGAATAGGCTGCGCACATGGGTAGGTCCGCCTCGCTGCTGCGTTGGTCGCGCTCGCACTACCAGTCCTGGCTGCTGCGCACGGCTGCCTTTGGGGGTGCGGCGATGGCGCTAGCGGCCGCTCTCGCCACAGTGCTCGCGGCAACGCATCCAGCTCCCGTCCGCCCTGGGTGAGGCATCCCGGCCACACGCTCTTTGGACGGCGGGGCTGATCGTTGTGATCGCGCTAGCGGTTATTGGACTGGTCGCTGTTCTGGTCGGCATCGTCGGGGCGTTCCTGTCGCGGCCGGTCCCCGGCCTGCACCATGCTTCGCTCCAGGCGTCGGCGCAAGGGATTAGCCGCTCGCTCGAAGCAACTCCCAGACCTGCCGAACGGTGCTCTCGCGCTCCGCAGTATTTTGGCGCTATGGGAAAGCCGTCGGGTGGCATGGGAGGATCGCGCGATGGTTATGTCCGCTGAGGCGATCGCGACGACGATGCGACCGCTCGTTGTCAAGCTCGAGCGCGCCGTCTCCCAGCTCATCGAGCACGGCGACGTGCCGACCAAGCCGATCCCGCGAATTGAGGCCGAGTCCGACGGGTCGGGCAAGCAGTTGATCGACACCGACATCGACACATGGCGACTGCGCCTCAACGCCATGTCGGCGCTCGAAACCGGCAGCTCGCTGTTCATCGCCGAGCAGCTGATCGCCCGGGAGCTGGGAATCGACGCTCCCACCGTCCACGACCGCGAGCGGCCCTGGACGCCGCAGAGTGAAGTGATCAACGTCTTGGGGAGCGACTAGGTGGTTGGAACTGGGGGACCGCCCAACACAAGGCCGAGCGTGCTCGGCTGGCACTGCTGCTGGGCGGTGCGACTGCGGCATCGTTCGGTGTCTCATGGCTGCGCGTGAGCGGACCGTTTGCCTCCTACCTGGGCAGGCTCGGAGCCCACACCGGGTTGGTCCGCCAGGCTGTCCCGTCGCGCGCAGGCCGGCGCACAAGCCTCACGCCCGAGCAGACCGCCGAGCTCCCACACATCTACGCCCTACTGGCGAGCGCCCCGGAGCACGGCTCCTTTGCGCTCGCGCTTCGCCGGTTGGAGACCTCCGCTGAGCGGCTCTCGCGCGAGGATCGCCTGATCGACTGCTGGATTGCCTTCGAGGCACTCTTCGCGCCGGACACCAAGACAGAGCTGCGCTTCCGCGCGTCCCTTCGCATTGCGCGGTACCTTGGGTCCGACGGCGAGGAACGTCGCGCGATCGCCGGCGGACTGCGCAAGGCGTATGGCTGGCGCTCGCATGTCGTCCACGGCGGCGACGATCCGAAGCCCAAGGAGCTGAAACGAATGGGCGAACTGGACGACGCTGTCTCGCTGTGTGAGCAGACGCTACGCCGGGTGCTGAGCAAGTGGCTGCTGGCGCCGGCAGACCTCCGTGAGATCGACGACCTCCTCCTCGACTGAGCGACATCGCCGGTATCTCGCAGGACCGGCGCCGAGGGTTTGTGCCGCCGACCCTCGCATCGCGGCACAAACC
>JBOGXY010000083.1:0-1676 GCA_050696495.1 Solirubrobacteraceae bacterium | reverse complement strand
GCAGTTGCGGGCGGTGCCGCATCTAGGGACAGGGAGCCCGCAAGCCACGCATCAACGGCCGCGCGCGCATAGCAGCGCGCCAGCTCATCGAGGAGTTGCTCGCGATCGTCCATCAGGCCGTGGCCTCCGCTGCTGGCTTCGCATTTCGCAGATATCGGCCGCGACGGGCGATCCGCTCGGCCCGGATACGGCGGACCTTCTCGGCGGCCGAGGGCTGGTACAACCGAATGCCGTTCGCCAGCACGCGACACTCAATCCAGCCCCGGCCGGCGTAATCGCGAACGAGCTGCGGATCGCACAGCACCTGCGCGGCGATCTCGGTCGTCGTTCGGCTGAATGGCTCGTCAAACATGGGCGAATCCTCAATTGCTTGACGGCAGGGTGCCACGGGCGTATGGTCGTGCAACTACTCAGTGGATATGGTGAAAAAAGTAGTGTCGCCGACCGGGCCAGCTTCCTTCAAAACCTCAGCGTTCGACGTGCCGGTCTTTCGCTTCAACGTGCACCTACCGGTGACGGCGAAGCGGCGGGACTTCAGCCGCGTCGGGGGCCTGCTCGGCTATGCCTGCGACGTTGCCAACGCCCATCGGCAGTCCGTGACGGTGCCCGAGCTCGAGCGGCCGGGCCGCGAGCTGGCCGAGCTGCTGCAGGCGGCCGTCGACGGCGGCCTCGAGAATCCGTCCGACGAATTCCTAGCCGATATCGCCGTGCGCTTCGAGACAGGGGTTCAATGGACTCGACGACTGCGGCGCACACCCAAGGGCGTCGCATTCGGATACGACGCTGACGTCGCCAACTTCGATGGGTTCTATGCGCTGGTTGCGGTGCTACTCATGCACCCAAAATACCGGTTGGTCAGGCGCTGCCCTCAGTGCGGCGAGTCCTTCGTGCGAACTGGCAAGCGTCGTTTTTGCACCGACAAGTGCGCTACAGCGGCCAATGATGCCGGCGTCCTTCAGCGCCAGAAGAATCAGCGCCTACGCCGGGCCGCGGCGGAGTTATTGCCCCATGTTGCGAGCCACGCGAAGCGCGCGGCCGCAGTCAAACAAGCATTCAAGGACCATTCTGACGTGACAACACCCGAACAGCTCGCAGAGCACGCCAAAGCGCTGCTGCAGCCATTGAGGAAACACAAATGATCGACCGGCAGAGCATCGCTTACCACGAGGCTGGCCATGCCACTGTGGCACATCTACTCGACATCGACGTGCGGACGGCCACGATCATCTCGGCCGATGGCGCTCTCGGGCACATAACGCACAACGGCATGAGGCATCACGCGCCGGGGACGCCGGAAGTTCAGGATCAGACTGAGCGCTACGCCATGATGTTGATCGCCGGCTGTATGGCAGATCGCAGACACCTTGGCTCGCCCGCTGAGGGCCTCGAGGGATTCGAGGGCGCGCTCGAGGACCTCGATCGCGCTATGGGACTCATCAAGTCACTGATGCAGGACGAGGACGACGAGCATCTGCTCGACGCTCGAATGGACGCGCTCGATTGGCGCGTAGGCGAGCTGCTCGCTCAGCACTGGGGAGCCGTCGAACGAGTCGCCGCGGGGCTCCTCGAGCGGGAGACGCTTAGCGGCCCAGAGATCGATGAACTCATTCGGCAGCCGCCGCTGAGCGATGCGACAAGTAACCCCTGGACGGGGGGCCGCTAATGAGCGTCTGGAT
>JBOGXY010000082.1:0-3772 GCA_050696495.1 Solirubrobacteraceae bacterium | reverse complement strand
TGCAGCGTCACGTGCCGTGGTCGATCGCAACCCTACGCGAACGCCTCGCTAACGCAATCGCCAACCTGTTTACGACAACACCTGCCCGGGGCAGTCGTCTCTCCGAGAAAGCCCGCGACACCGTGCGCTATTTATAACACAGTGGAATTAGGAGGGTGGCCACCGAGTTTCCTCTACACAGTCTCCGTGTCTCGCTCATCACCTGCTATGCCGTGGAAGGAGACGTTCCGCTGCCCGTGCTTTCGAAGCTACTCGCCGGCCACTCGCGGCTCATGATGACTGTCTACTACACAAAGATTTCCCCAGCAGTGATGCGCGACAAGATGGGAGAGGCGGAGAGTAAGATCGATGCGCAGGCGGGGGCGAGCCTACGCGATTTCCTTCAAGACGCCGATCTCCGCCAGATCAAAGCCAAGACTGCCTACCGCGATGAACGCAGCATCGAGGCAGTGTTGGCAAACCGCAACCCCGTTGGATGGGAGCACCGTCACATCGGCCTATGCCTTGCAGGTGGCAATACAGTCCGATCCGACGAGATGGGAACACTGGCTGGCTGCTGGAATGGCGGAGAACTTGTGAGGGACGCAGAGGTGGCACAGCAACGTATACATGCTCCCGTACCCCACGGGCCAGAAAATTGCGTGCGCTGTCGTTGGTTCGTAACAGATGCACGCTATCTCGACGCTCTGCGTGCGCACTTCAACAACTTGAGCTACCGTGCCTCAGGGGCGGCGAGACTGGCGGTGGAGTGCGAACAGGCTAAGGAAGCGCTGGAGGACGAGCGGTTTAGGGCCGAACAGCAGCCTCGCCCTTTTGTTCGAGCCGCGGAATTGCAAGAGGCCGAGCGGCGCTACGAAAAGCAGCTAGTCGAGGCTGATGAATTCGCAAAGGACCTCCGCGCTTCCTTCACCCTCATCCATCGCGTCGTGGCCATCGAAATGGGGCGAACCGAAGACGATGATCGCCATAAGCTGGTCGCGGTTGGCGCTCTGGATGACCTGCACCATCCGATTGGTTTGCTGGACATCGAATCAGAGCTCTGGCAACTGTCGGAGATTTGCGAAGACGCCGAGATTTACCCCGATCTCCGTGACGAACTGCGCAAGAGTCCCGCCATCGAGAAGCGCTCCCGTGCATTAAACACGGTATTGATGCGCGAGGGCTATGCCCCGGTGTTCATGCAGATGGATGAGCAAATGCAGCTGATTCTCGGGAACGCCCTCATGCGCTCAATGGCTCGGCGGGCGTGCCCGGAAGACTGGCGCGTGGAAGGTTACCGACGCGTGGCGGGTCTCATCGAGGCTGGACGGTCTCTGCGCGAGGCTGGTTTGCTGAATAGCGGTATCGAAGCACTCGAAAATCAGTGGCACCGTCAAGTGATGCCGCTCGCTCAGCTGCTGGAATCACCCAAGGTCCCTGCGCTAGAGGCCACCCATGGGCGTTGATCCGACGGTGCTCCTTGAGGAACTCAAAGCGCGGGCAACCGGCCGCAAACGCGCCACACTCGATCTCATCTACGGCCTCTTGGAGAAGCAGGCCAAGAGCGGTGTGGTCGATTTTTCCATCGCCACCCTGGGCCGGCTCTCCACAACCGCAGGCGGCCCGAGCACGCAAGCCATCCGCAACAAAAACGGTGCCGACTACCGTCGCCTGATCGAAGCTTATGCGGCCTCGCAAGGCACAACTACGAAAAAGCCGCTGTCGCCGACCAACCGACAGCACCTGCCGACCCGCGATGAGGACTTACTCAAGCGCATTGAGGAGCCGGCGCTGCGGGCCGTGATCGGCAGCATCATCGCCGAGCGCAACCGGTATCTTTCAGAAAACCGCATTCTAAAGGCTCAAGCAGAGATCGTTGTGGATTGCCGCCCCGCTCAGCACGAGGTGTCGTCCGCGGAGGTTCTGCCGGCGTTGGGCGGTCTCCTCACCCCGATGGAACGGGAGGCGCTGGAAGCGGCGATTTCCGAGGCATTTTTAACGCAGAAAGGGTGGACTCCCACCGCCAACGGGCGAATCAAGGACGAGGACGGCCGAACGTTGTACAAACCAGGCTACGTTAGCGCGATCGAGAAGGTCCTGAAGGAGACCCGCGATGGCCGGTAGCGGACAAGAGATCGCCCGAGAGAACGCCAAAAAGTTCGACCGCTGGGTCCTCGAACGCTGCGCGGCTGAGGATTGGTCGGCCTACATCCGGGCAAACAAGTTGAACCGCAGCGAGATCGCACGCGAGTGCGGGTTCGCCAAGGCGGTATTTGGCCAGAACCCCGTGATCAAAGCCGCACTCGCGAGGGTCGAGGGTGATTTGGCGCGCCGCCAAATCCTCCGAGCAGAGGCCCCGAGCGGACCGCCACCGCAGCGAGCCGAGGCGGCCGCTGATCGACTGAAACAGCGCCTCAATCAGCTGGAACAGCGAAATCAGACGCTCAGAGCCGAGAACGACGCGCTGAAGGCGCTGCTCAAGCGCTACCGGCTGCTGGACGAATACTTGCTCGACAGCGGCAGGCTCCCACGGTGAGCGACTCCGGCACCGTGACCCGGCGGCTGCGCGTCGCGACCATCAGAAGCCGCAAGACGAACGGTGTCATCTTCAGCGGCCATGCGTTGGAAGAAGCCACGGCGGAGGGCGGCGCCATTGTCGTCAAGGCGCTGGGACCATTCTGCGCCGACATCCAAGTGGGAGACCTATGGGAAGTGACGGGTGCGGTAACCGAGCGTACCCTAACCGTCGCAGGGGTAAGCCTACGCGAAACGCAAATCGACGCCACCGGCCTTTGGCTGGTGAGGCCCTCGGGCAGCCAGATCGTTCAGTGGTTGGCGACTCACAAGGAGGTCGTTGGAATCGGCACGGTCAAAGCCCAACGGCTCTGGGATGCGCTTGGCGAGGTGCTGTATACCGCGCTCGATCGCGGCGAGGCGGACGCTCTGCTGCGCGTGGTAAAAACTCCTGAGGTGGCCGCAAATCTGCTTGCTGTTTGGGCGCGCGACGGCGATGCGAAGACCCTGCGTTGGATGCAGCAACACCACATCCCACTCGATCTGTCGCGCAAGGTGATCCGCTTTCACGGCGCTGCAGCCCTGGAGAAGATGCAGGAGGACCCCTACCGGCTGCTTTCGTTTTCGGCCAGCTGGGCGCTTGTCGACAGCATCGCTCAGGTACAACTGGGAGTGCTCCCCGACGACCCTCGGCGACTGCGTGCGGCCGTCGAACAGATTCTGTATACGGAGCTGGAGCAGGGTAACACCTCCGTTACCAAAACGGCGGTCATGGCCCGCCTCGCGAGACTCCTGGGCAGCGCCGCGCTTGCACATCAGGCCCTGGACGTGGCGGGAGAAAACCGCGCGATTGTTGAGGTCGACGACGCTTATCACTCCGCCGGCGCCTGGATCATGGAGCGGAGCGTCGCCGAGTTCATCCACGCACGACTCACGGCCGCGCATCAGTCGACGCTCTTTGAGGGCAACCTCGATGAACTGATCTCAGCCTTCGAGCGCGAAGAAGCTCTGGAGTCGGCCAGCCCTGGCTTTGCGCTGAACGAGGCTCAGCGTGAGGCCGTCAAGCGATCATTCGAACAAGCCTTCAGCGTGATCACTGGCGGCGCCGGCGTAGGCAAAACGACGGTGCTCAAGGCCCTGTACCGGCTACTGGACACCACGGGTCTGCCGCGCTTCCAGATGGCCTTGAGCGGCCGGGCCGCCAAGCGCATGAGGGAAGCCACCGGAGAGAGCGCCTACACCATCGCCGGCTTCCTGTCGTCCGTCACGACCGGGCAGA
>JBOGXY010000081.1:0-15745 GCA_050696495.1 Solirubrobacteraceae bacterium | reverse complement strand
GGGCAGCGACATCTCAGTTTCAAGCTTCAGCGCTCCAGGTCCCAGCTTCTTTCCCCCCCTTTTTCCTCTCTCTCCTCTCTTTTTTTGCCATGCCAATCGCTTTGAAGGAATGGGCAGTAACTGTCCGCGCGCTCGCCGAAGGCGAGCAGCTGATCACCCTACGCAAGGGCGGTATCCGCGAGCCCGAAAAGCACTTCAAGCTCGAGCATGACCGCTTTTTCCTCTACCCCACGTTCGACAACCAGCGCAACGACCTCGTGCGCGAATCCCACCAGCCGGAGCTTCGCCGGGCGCTCGAGGAAGGCGTCTGGAACGACGGCGAGCCGCCTGTGCAGGCGTTCTCGGTCGAAGGCGGGATCCAGCAGCCTGAGCGCGTGCGCATCCGCGCCTGGGCTGAAGTGGCCGGGCACTTCACGATCTCAGATCCCCGCTGCGTGGACGCGCTGTCCCCCTTCTACGTGTGGACACCCGACTATGCCGAGAAGCGCCTGGAGTGGAAGCGTCGCCATCCCCTGCACGTGCTGCTGCTGCGCACCTACAGGATCCCGCGACCGGTGACCGTCAAGGTCAAGGACGAGTACGGCGGCTGTAGCTCTTGGCTGCAACTGCAACGCGAACTCCCCTTCGAGGGCACGCCCGTGCTCTCCGACAGCGAGTTCGAGCGCGCGGCCGAAGAGATCGAGTCGATCACGCGCGAAGCGGTGCAGCCGATGGGCCAGCCCGTTCTCGTCTAGGAGCGCCCCGACTCAACCGCCGGGGCGGCCCGCTCGCACCCAGTGGCCGAGCAGCGGATCAACGACTCGATAGCCCGTCTTGCGGGTGGCGTCCTCAACAACCTCCCCAGCATCGAGAAGACCGCGTACAGCCGTGGTGACTGAGCCCCCACGCGTGCCCCCGACGCTTGCCTGGACGGCCGCGCCGTAAAGCCGGCCGGAATCCTCGGCGATCGCCGTGAGAGCGCGACGCTGCCCGGGGGCAAGCGCCGACCAAACCGCCCGCAGCTCATCTCCGGACTCCACATCGAGGACGTGGTTGAGCGCAACGGAGAAGGTCGACGGGTCAGCCGTCATGCCTGCTCGGGTGTGCTCGTATACGACATGCGCCAACAGCATGGTCCGCTGGGGGTGGCCTTCAGAGAAGTCGAGCAGGGGGCCCAGCGACGTGCCGACATCGCGACCCGCGCCGGCGAATCGCCCGCCAACGTATTCGGCGATATCGGTGGGAGCGAGCGGCGCAAGCTCCACTGCTCCGGCCTGCCCGTAGAATGCCCGGCGCTTGGACGCGAACAGTTCGCGCATCATTCCCACATGCGAGCCGGCGAACACGTAGCTCGCGGCCTCTCCGTGATGCTCAATCTCGGATCGTATGACTGCATCGATACGTGCTCCGGCAAGCATCACATCCTGAAACTCGTCGAACACGATCATCGCGCGTACACCCTTTGACGCGTGCAGTTGACGAGGAAGAGCAAGCCACTCAAGCAGTCCACGCTCGTGTCCTCCTCCTGCAGACATCTCAACGCTGACGGGGATAGGCCCTCCGCCGGCTCGAACCGAGGCGCGCGATGTGCGTCTCACTCCCTCAAACCAATGCGCTAGCCGACGCGGCAGCTGCTCTGCATAGGCGGCCTCGATGCGCGCCGCCACGTCTGTTGGGGTGAGCACACCGAAGAAGTTCACGTAGACCCCGACAAGCCCCGCTGCACCAGCATCAGCGAGTGCACGCCTAAGCAGTGAAGTCTTGCCGTACCGGCGCGGAGCGACCAGACGCGAGTTGTGGCCACCAAGCGCTCTGTCGACCAGTAGCGCGGACTCGTCATCACGATCAAGCAAGTCCGCAGGCGTGACCGGCTCAGAGAAGACGAAAGGATTCGACATTGCGCCATAGAGTAGCGCACAATTACGCTATATATTGGCGCAATTTTCCGCTTGGCTATAGCGTAACCACCGTTGGACGGCGTGTTGTCGATTACGCCAGCAGCTCCCGCGCCCTGTCGGCCTGCGAGACAGGGACGAGCACGTCACGACCGCCGGCGGCGATGAAGTCCGGAAGATCGAAGGCTCCGTTGCGCCTGACCATGCTTGGAATGTGCTCCTGTCGCAACAAACCCTGGATCAGTTCGGCCTCGGGCAGGTTGGCGGCGTAGGCCACCTTCACGAGCTGTAGTCGCCCGGAGGCACCTTTCGCCGTCGGATCGTCCTCGCTCTGCCCGAGCACACCCGGCTCAGACCGTGATCTGCTCCACGGCCACTTCACGGACGGCCCCCTCCTCGATCAGGTAGGAGCGCACGTCGGCCTCCGCCTCACCGGCCAAGCCCACGATGATCCACTCTACGCCCGGCCAGTTGGCCGCGAAGTTGATGTCGGTCTGCGATGGGTAGGGCTCCGTGTGCGTGTGCGAGTGATAGATCGCACCGATCTCCCACCCCTGCGCCTCGAACTCGCGCATCGCCGCCAGCACGTCGCGGCCGTCGATCTCAAAGCGCTTGGGCGAGGCGTGCACGTTGCGAGCGCGGCGAACATCCATCGCACGCGCTCTCTCGTCGCCCAGCTCCGCGCTTGCCACGGCCACCACTCCACAGCACTCGTTGGGCGCCTCCTCGCGGGCGTGGGCGAGGATCAGCTCGAGCAACTCAGGCGCGATATCCACGCCCACTCACCACCATACGGTGGCGTCGAGATTCTCGATCTCGTCGACCGGGAGGGTGTAGATGCCGCTTGACAAATACTTCCAACCGTCGTCGGCGACGATGAAGACGACATTGCCCTCCTCGAGCTCACCGGCGATGCGAACCGCCACGCGCGCGATCGCGCCGCTTGAGACGCCGGCGAACACGCTCTCCTCCTCGAGCAGCTTGCGCGTCCAGATGATCGCGTCGCGGTTGGTGACGAAGATCTTGCGATCGAGCATCGAGATGTCGATGATCGGCGGGATGAAGCCGTCGTCGAGCGAGCGGAGGCCCTGGACGGGCTCGCCCTGCATCGGCTCGGCGGCGACGATCTTGCAGGCATCCCCGAAGGTCTCCTTCAGGCGCCGGCCGTTGCCCATCAGCGTGCCGCCGGTGCCGAGACCGGCGACGAAGGCCGAGACCTCGTCGAGCTCCTCGAGGATCTCCAGGGCCGTGCCGTTGTAGTGGGCGTTCGGGTTGGCGACGTTGCCGTACTGGTAGGGCATGTAATAGGAGGAGTCGGCCTCGGCCATTTCCAGCGCCTTCTCGACGGCGCCGTTCGAGCCGAGCGAGCCCTCCGAGTAGACGATCTGCGCGCCGTACATGCGCAAGAGCTGCGTGCGCTCCGCCGTGACGTTCTCGGGCATAACGACCTTCAGCGGATAGCCCTTGCGACGGCAGATCATCGCCAGCGAGATGCCGGTGTTGCCGGAGGTCGGCTCGAGGATCGTCTGGCCGGGCATGATCGCGCCCTGGGACTCCGCGTCCTCGATCAACGCCTTCGCCACGCGGTCCTTGACCGAGCCGGTCGGGTTGCGGCTCTCTAGCTTGGCCCAGATCCTGACGCCCGGCTTGGGCGAGAGGCGCGGCAGCTCCACCAGCGGGGTGTTGCCGATCGACTCGACGATGTCCCCGTAGCGCCCACCGCAGGGCTTGTTCTTGACCCGCTCCGCCGCCATTACTTCACAGAATATAGCGGCCCTTGGCAGCCGCGGCGAATCCCAAACTGGCCGCGCAACCAATATGCTGGAGAGGAGATGAGCGAGGGGTTCGACTACGACTGGCTGGTGATCGGCTCGGGCTTCGGCGGCAGCGTCTCGGCGCTGCGGCTGACCGAGAAGGGCTATGAGGTCGGCGTGCTCGAGTGCGGACGGCGCTTCGCCGATCACGAGTTCCCGGAGTCAACCAGCGACTACAAGCGCTACTTCTGGCGGCCGAAGATCGGCTGGAAGGGGATCTTTCGCCTGACCACCTTCAAAGACGTCTCGGTCGTCAGCGGCTGTGGCGTGGGCGGCGGCTCGCTCGGCTACGCCAACACGCTGTACGTGCCGCCCAAGCCGTTCTTCGAGGATCCCCAGTGGGCCGACATGTCCGACTGGGAGACTGAGCTCGCGCCCCATTATGAAGAAGCTCAGCGGATGCTCGGGGTGACGATGAATCCCTACGACGATCCGGCCGACGCGCTGCTGCGCGAGCTGGGCGAGGAGCTCGGTGTCTCTGACACCTACAAAAAGACTCCCGTGGGCGTCTATTTCGGCGAGCCGAGCGCGGCCCGGGTCGAGGGCGCGACCGACGACGCCGGCGACGAGCTCGCCGGCGCGGTTCGCGATCCCTACTTCGGCGGCGAGGGACCAGATCGCACGCCCTGCTCACTGTGCGGGCGCTGCATGGTCGGCTGCCCGCACGGCTCAAAGAACACGCTGGTCAAGAACTACCTGTTCCTGGCCGAGAAGCGCGGCGCCAAGGTCAGCCCTGAACGGACGGTGATCGACATCCGGCCACTGGGCGCGGGGGATGGCTCGGATGGCTATGAGGTGGAAAGCATCCGCTCCGGCGCTTGGCTGCGCCGCGAACGCCAGGTCCAGCGCACGCGTGGCGTGGTCGTCTCAGCCGGTCCGCTCGGGACGAACACGCTGCTTCAGCGCTGCCGCCTGGGCGGCTCGCTGCCTCGCATCTCCTCGCGACTGGGCGAGTTGGTGCGCACCAACTCAGAGGCGATCTTGGCCGTTACCGTGCCCGAGGACTATCCGGAGAACCTGATCAAGCGCGTGGCGATCAGCTCGAGCATCTATCCCGATCCCTACACCCACATCGAGACTGTCACCTACGGCAACGACGGCGATTCGATGCACCGGCTCAACACGCTGCTCACAGGCGATGGGACGCGCGTCACGCGACCGCTGAAGCTGCTCGGGCAGATCGTTCGCCACCCTCGACGCTTTATGGAGGTGGTCCGTCCCAAGAACTGGTCGCGGAGGACGATCATCATCCTCGTGATGCAGACGCTTGACAACGCGATAGCCCTGCGGCCCAAACAGGGTCCATTGAAAACACTATGGCTGAGCACCGAACAGGATCCGCAGCGCCCGATCCCAACCTTCATCCCGGTGGCCAACAAGGCCGCTGAATGGTTCGCCGAGCGCACCGGCGGGGTCGCGCAGAGCTCGATCACCGAGGCGGTCTTCAACATACCCACCACCGCGCACATCCTCGGCGGCGCGGTGATCGGCTCAGACGCCTCGCGCGGCGTCGTGGACGCCCACCAGTGCGTGTTCGGCTACGAGAACCTGCTCGTCTGCGACGGCGCGGCGATACCCGCCAACGTCGGCGTGAACCCGAGCCTTACGATCACGGCGCTGGCCGAGCATGCCATGAGCCACGTTGCTGCCCGCGGTCTCGGGACGCTAGGCGCGGTAGCGGACGATTCTGACGTGCTTGCAACCCACTAGCGTCCACGGGCGGTTCTGCGGCAGATAGCGCACGACCAGGGTCTTCAGGCCCGGGCCGTTGCAGTCGACGATGCCGTGACCGTAGACCAGGGCTACGTGGTCGTTGCCGGCACCGGTCCAGATGTGGTTGTAGCCGTGGCTGGAGTAGAGCCAGTCTTCGCCGGGGCCGCCGAACAGCTCGTCGTGCTGGTGGGACGGGTTCCCGTAGGCGTGCGAGTCGCCCCAGATCACATCGCCCATTTCACCGGCGTAGATCCTGTCGTTGCCGTCGCCGCCGAGCAGCATGTTGTGGACATGCCTCCAGCCGTGCATCGTGCCGCTTTCATTGCGTGGATGCCCGACGTGATGGCCGATCCGCGGCCAACCGGTGTGATCGGCCATGCCGAGCGCAAAGCCGGCGCAGGCGAGCACGATCGCTGCGCCAAGCACGACGATCCCCAGCGCGAGCGGGCGTGCAAACAGCGTGATGTGAGGGCGAGGTCTCATCGTCTCTCCATCTATCGGCAGAGCCACGGACAGGCCATACAGCGCTTTGTCACGGGCGAGCGCGAACCGGCGACGCTACCGGCGCGGGCACATCAAGCGCACCTAAAAGGGCGCAAATTGCGCGGAAAACAGGCCGCTCAGCAGCCGCCGGCCATCGCCGGCAGGATCACGACCGTGTCGCCGTCTGAGACGGCGGTGTCCAGACCGTCGAGCACGCGCACGTCCTCGTCGTTGAGGTAGACGTTGACGTAGCGGTTGAGCTCGCCGTCTTCGGCGAACAGCTGGCTCGCCGTCGCCGGATGGGTGTCGGCCAGATCGCGTAGAACCTCCCCGACGTTCTCGCCGGAGGCGCTCACCTCGCGCTCGCCGCCCACAGACGCGCGCAGAACCGGAGGGATCTTGATCGTCGCCATCGAGCGCGAAAGCGTAGCGGCTAGCCGGCGGCGGCGCAGAACGCCTCGTAGTCGGGAAAGACGCCCATCTCCTCGTCTGAGATCTCATCCGGCGGGCGCGAGCAGATCGGGCACTGCGGGTCGCGATGGACCTTGACCTCGCTCAGCGTCGCCGCCAGGGCGTCGTAGAGCAACAGGCGCCCGATCGCCGGGTCGCCGATGCCGACGATCAACTTGACGACCTCCGTCGCCTGAAGGAGACCCATCGTGCCCGGTAGGACGCCTAGCACGCCGTTGGCGCCGCAGGAAGGCGCAAGCTCGGCCGGCGGCGGCTCGCGGAACAGGCAGCGGTAGCACGGGCCTTCGTATGGCGCGAACACCGAGAGCTGGCCGTCGAAGCCGAGAATCGAGGCGGAGACGACGGGGATCTTCAGGCGCACGGTCGCGTCGTTGAGCAGGTAGCGCGTGGGGAAGTTATCGACGCCGTCCACGATCACGTCATAACCCTCGATGATGCTCATGATGTTGCTCGCATCCAGGCGCACCGGGTACTTGACGACGTTCACATCCGGGTTGAGCGCATGGATCGACTCCTCAGCCGAGTCGACCTTGGGGATGCCGACACGCTGGGTGGAGTGGATCACCTGGCGCTGCAGATTGGAGAGGTCGACGACATCGTCGTCGACGATCCCGAGCGTGCCTACGCCGGCCGCGGCCAGATACAGCGCGGTCGGCGAGCCCAGGCCACCCGCCCCAAGCAGCAGGACCTTGGCGTCGAGCAGCTTCTGCTGACCCTCGGCGCCGACCTCGGGGACGAGCAGGTGGCGCGAATAGCGATCGCGCTGCTCGGCGGTCAGCGTCTTGGGGATATCGACGTCATAGCCGCGGTCCTTCCACAGCGCGATGCCGCCCTTCATCGACTGGACATGCTCGTAGCCGAGGTCCTCGCGCAGCGTGCGCGCGCCGTAGGCGGAGCGGTTACCCGAGGCGCAGTAGAGGATCACGTGGGCGCAGCGATCGGCGACGATGCCCTCGATCCGCGTCTCCAGGTAGGAGCGTGGGACGTGCTTTGCTCCGGGCAACTGACCCGAGGCGAGCTCCTCGGTCTCGCGCACGTCGACGATCACCGCTCCCTCCCGCAGCAGCTCGTTGACCTCAGAGGGGTCGATCTCTGAGATTTCGCTCTTGACCTGGCGCAACAGCTCGCCGCTCGAGGTGCTCATCGCAAAACTCCTAAATGGCGGTCGGGATTCATTACTTCATGAAGTGTAGCGCCATATCAGTACTCTGCCCAGGTGCTCAGAAGGGGATTCGCGCCGGCCCTCCTGGCCGTCGCCATGGCAGGCTGCGGCAGTCACTCCACCTCGGGCAAAGAACAGTTCGACGGCGCTGTATTTCCCGCGGGCGTGCGCGCACCAAACTTCGATTTGCCAGACCTGGGCGGCAATCCCGTCTCCCTGGGCTCACAGCGCGGGCATGTCGTAGCACTCGTGTTCATGCCCGGTGACTGCCGGACCTGCCTGCTGGTGGCCGAGCAACTCAGAGGCGCCCTGGACGAATTGGAATCCCACGCGCCTCGCGCCCCGAAGGTGCGCACGATCCTCATCAACACCAATCCCGCAGTCACCCCCGCAGGCTTGCGGGGGTTCCTGGCCCGCAACGAACTGCTCGGCCGTGTCAGCTACCTGACCGCGAGTGGAGCGCGGCTGCGACCCGTCTGGAACGCCTACCATGCCGTCAAGCCGGGCAGCAGCGCATCAGCGGCCGAAGACGCCATCACCGTCCTTTTGATCGACAAGCGCGGGAGCGAGCGCGTCGGCTTCGGCATCGAACAGATCACGCCCGAAGGGCTCTCCCACGACATCGGCCTGCTGCAGGCCGGCTGATAACCTAGCTCGCAGGTAGGTTATTCACAGCGATGATGTTCTCAACAAAGGCCGAGTACGGCGTGCGCGTGATGGTTGAGCTGGCCCGCCGGGCCGGCCAGGACGGCGAGGGCGCTAGCAGCGTCGTGCCGCTCGCGGAGATCGCCGAGCACGACGGCATGCCGCTGGCCTATCTCGAGCACCTGGTCGCGCGGTTGCGCAAGGCCGGGCTGATCGACTCGCGGCGCGGCTCGCGCGGCGGCTACATGCTGGCGCGTCCGGCCGAGCAGATCACCACCGCCGAGATCGTCGAGGCGCTGGAGGGGTCGATCGCCCCGATCGAGTGCATCTCCCAAGGGCCCGACGGCACGATCGTCTGCTCGCGCGAGTCCGATCCAAAACACGTCTGCCCGACCAAGCTGTTGTGGACCAAGGTGCGCTTCTCGATCGTTCAGACGCTCCAGGAGACGACCCTCGCCGACCTGCTTGTGCCCAACAAGGCGCCTGCGCCAGCCAGGGCAACCCCCTCCCCCATCCCCGCCTAAGAACGCAAAGGAAAAATGGCCGATCTCGAAATCATCAACCTGCACGTGCGCACCGAGGATCGCGAGATCCTGCGAGGCGTGAACCTCTCGATCGACAAGGGCGAGATCCACGCCCTGATGGGGCCCAACGGGTCTGGCAAGTCGACACTTGCCAACACGATGCTCGGGCATCCCTCCTACGAGGTGACCGAGGGGAAAGTCATCTTCAAAGGGCAGGACATCACCGAGGCCGAGCCGCATGAGCGGGCCAAGTCCGGACTGTTCCTGGCCTTCCAGTATCCCGTCTCGATCCCCGGGGTCTCTGTCGCCAACTTCCTGCGCATGGCGATCAACGCCAAACGCGAGGAGCCGATCCGCGTCAAGGAGTTCGGCCAGCAGCTGCAGCACGCGATCGAGCTGCTGGACGTCGATCGGGCGTTCACCTCACGCCACCTCAACGAGGGGTTCTCCGGCGGCGAGAAGAAGCGCGCGGAGATCCTGCAGATGGCGATGCTCGCGCCCGAGGTGGCGATCCTCGACGAGACCGACTCGGGACTTGACATCGACGCGCTGCGCACCGTCGCCGAGGGTGTGCAGAAGCTGCACGACGAGCAGGGGCTCGGCGCGCTGATCATCACCCACTACCAGCGCATCCTTCACTACGTAAAGCCCGAGTTCGTGCACATCCTGATGGACGGTCGGATAGTGCTGGAGGGCGGCGTCGAGCTGGTCGAGCGGCTGGAGCGCGAGGGCTATGACCAGATCCGCCAGGAGGTGGGCGCCGGTGCCGCCTGAGGTCGCCGTCAAGCCGGGACGCCACCGCGAGGCGTCGCTCTATCACGCCCTTGCCGGTGCCGGGGCGGGCGATGGACGAACGCTCGAGGAGCTGCGCAGCTCGGCGCTTGCCGCCTATGAACGCAGCGAGCTTCCCGTCTGGCGCCGCTCGGGCTTCTGGACGACAAGCTTCGCCGAGCTGGACGAGGGACTGCTGGCGCCGCGCAGCGGCGCGCCGGCGCCACAGGACGCGGGCGCACCCGACTTCGTGACGAGCGCCATCCCCGAGCGTCCGCGCGCCGGGCGGATCGTGCAGCTCGATGACTCGGTCGTGCACGTCGAGCTCGACCCCGCCCTAGCCGAGCAGGGCGTGATCCTGTGCTCGCTGGAGCAGGCCGCCGAGCTGCACAGCGAGCTGTTCGCTCAGTGGTACTCAAAGCGACTGACGATCGACCGCCACAAGCTCGAGGCGGCCAATGCGGCCTTCTGGACAGGCGGGGCGTTCCTGTATGTACCCGATGACGTAGTCGTGGAGAGCCCGTTCGAGATCGTCTATGCGATTTCGGGGCCCGGCGTCGCGCAGTATGGACGTACGCTCGTCATCGGCGGCAAGCACAGCGAGTTCAAGCTGCACGAGCACGACCTCGCGGCCGACTTCGACGCTGGGCAGAGCCTTCACGCGGGCGCGTTTGAGATGTATTTGCAAGACGGCGCCCGTTGCCGCCTGGCCCAGGTGCAGGATTGGGGCACGGGAGACGTGTTCGACGCCTCCACCCGCTTTGTCGGTGTCGGCCGCGACGCCTACTGCCACTGGCTGCCTGCCCTTCTGGGTGGGCACCTGGTCCGCCACCACCTTGAGCTGGCCGTCTCAGAGCCCGGCGGGGACATGGCGTTTCGCGGGCTGTTCTTCTGCGAGCGCGACGAGCACCTGGACACGTTTGCCGTCGACCTGCACGAGACCGGGCCCTCGGGCGGGGACGTGCACTGGCGCGGAGCGGCAACCGGCGCCTCGCGGGCGAGCTTCGAGGGACTGATCCAGATCGACCCGGGGGCCCAGAAGACTCACACTTACCTGCAGATTCACACGATGATGCTCTCCCCGAAGGCGCGGCTGGACGCGATTCCCTCTGTGCTGGTCTCCGCCGACGACGTGTCTGCCTCCCACGGCGGCACCGTAGGCGAGCTGGACGAGGCGTCGATCTTCTACATGGCAAGCCGCGGGCTGGACCGGCCCACGGCCGTCCGACTGCTGGTCGAGGGGTTCTTCGAGCCGGTACTCGGCCAGCTCGAAGACGAGCCGCTGGAAGAGCTCGTGCGCGAGAAGATCGCCGCCAAGCTGGCGCGTGCGCGCGAGGACATCGAGGCTTACGCCACAGCGCGATGAGTCCGGTGGCAAGCACCCATCGTTCGCCACACTCGCTCGATCTGCGCGGCGACTTCCCGATCCTCTCGCGCGAGTTCGACGGCAAGCCGCTCGTCTACCTCGACTCGGGCGCTACCTCACAGAAGCCCTATGCGGTGATCGAGGCGATGGACAGCTACTACCGGCTGCACAACGCCAACGTGCACCGTGGCGTATACGCGCTGGCGCAGGAGGCCGACGCCGCCTACGATGAGGCACGGAGCAAGGTGGCCGGCTTCGTTGGCTGGGACCAAAAAACGACGATCTTCACCAAGAACGTCACCGAGGCGATCAATCTCGTCGCATACGCTTGGGGGCGCGCCAACGTGGGCGCCGGCGACGCTGTGCTCACGACGCAGATGGAGCACCACGCCAACATCGTGCCCTGGCAGCAGCTCTGTCGCGAGATGGGCGCGGAGCTTCGCTACCTGGAGGTCGACGATCGCGGCGAACTATCGCTTGCGCAGCTCGACCGCGAACTGGCGCGCGGCGACGTCAAGCTCGTCGCCTTTGCCCACGTCTCAAACGTTCTGGGCACGATCGTGCCGGTGGCCCAGATGACCGAGCGCATCCGTGCAGCCGGCGCGATCTCGCTAGTAGACGGCGCTCAGGCCGTCCCGCACATGCCTGTGGACGCCACGGCACTCGGGGCGGACTTCTACGCGTGGACCGGGCACAAGGCGCTCGGGCCGACCGGCATCGGCGTCCTGCACGGCGGCAGCGAGATCCTCGATGAGATGCAGCCATTTCTTACCGGCGGCGACATGATCGCCTCGGTCAGCTTCGAGCGGAGCACCTGGAACGAGCTGCCCTTCAAGTTCGAGGCCGGCACACCCCCGATCGCCGAGGCGGTCGGGCTTGGCGCGGCCGTCGACTACCTCTCGGCGCTTGGGATGGATCGCGTGCGTGAGCACGAGCGTGAGATGACCGCCTATCTGCTCGAGCGCCTGAGCGAAGTTCCCGGCCTCACCTGTGTCGGGCCGCCGGAGGCCGAGAACCGAGGTGGCATCGTCTCCTTCACGATCGAGGGGATGCACCCGCACGACATCGCGGAGCTGGCAAACCGCGGCGGCGCCTGCATCCGCGCGGGACACCACTGCGCCCAGCCCCTGATGGCGCGACTTGGAGTCGGGGCAACCGCCCGGGCGAGCCTGGGGGTCTACAACGAGCGCTCCGATGTCGACGCGCTGATCGACGCGCTGCTTGTCGGGCGGGAAGTGTTCGGTTTGTGATGGACGACCTCTACCGCGACTACATCCTCGATCACTACAAGCGGCCCCGCAACTTCGGGGAGCTCGATCCCCACGACCTCGACGCGCTCGAGCACAATCCGCTGTGCGGCGACGAGCTGGAAGTGCAGATACGCGTCAAGGACGGGCAGATCGAGGACCTGCGCTTCAACGGGCACGGCTGCGCGATCTCCCAAGCGGCCGCCTCGATCGCCTCCGAGGAGCTGATCGGGATGCCGATCGAGCAGGTCGGCAAGCTCGACGCCGACTGGGCGATCGACCTGCTCGGCATTCCCGTCTCCGCCACGCGGCGCAAGTGCGCGCTGCTCGGGCTGAAGGTCGTCAAGGGGGCCGTCACGGGCGATAACAGCTGGCCGGTGGGGGCAAGCTAGGCCCCGATCGGTTTTCTTACGCAATCATCATAAGTATATAATTTCGCCATATAGTTTGCGAGGAAATATGTATTTTCGCTATTTATTTTGCGAAAAGATATATATTTTCGCTATCATATCTCTATGAATGATTCTCAGCTCAGGCGGCTGCTTGCCGAGCGCAGTCCGTGGCGAGCAAAGACCCACTGGGCTTCTGATGATCCCGACCTGCGAGAGGCGGGACGGCTACCGCTCAACTACGAGCCTCAGCCGTTGGCGGACATCCACGCGCCCGGCCTGTACGTCTTGCGAGGTCCGAGGCGAGTCGGCAAGAGCCTGGAGCTAAAGCGCACAGTGGCGCGACTCATCACCGGCGGCGCCGACCCGAAGACCATTTTCTATTGCTCCTGCGACGGGCTTTCCAAACAAGATCTGCGACGTCTGGTGGCACAGGGACACAGCGCTACCCGCACATTGACAGGGCCCTTCCACTGGCTGCTTGACGAGGTGACGGCTGTGTCGGGCTGGTCGCAGACGATCAAGGAGCTACGCGACCAAGACACGGCTTTCCGCGAGGCCTGCGTCGTTCTCACCGGATCCTCGGCGCGCGATCTGGAGCAGGCGCGCAAGGATCTCGCAGACCGCCGGGGAGGCATCGCCGACTCCGATCGACTGTTGACGCCCATGGGCTTCCGAGCCTTTTGCACAGCGCTTGGCGATCTCGATGAGCTGCCACCGCAGGCCGTACACCCACGGGAGATCATGGGTACTCAGGCCGAATGCGCTGTTGCCGATCTCGAGCCTTGGAGCAACGCGCTGGCTGACGCCTGGGAGCTGTATCTCGACGTGGGGGGCTTTCCCCGCGCAGTCGGCGAGCACGTGGGAACAGGGGGCGTCAGCGACGGGTTCATGCAAGGACTTTGGGATGTTGTCCTCGGCGACGCTATCCGTGCGTCCCCGATCTCCGAAGCCGAAGTGGCCGCATTGTTGAACCGCCTAGCCTCGAACCTTTGCAGCCCGATCAACGCCTCGCGCGTCGCTCGCGATATCGGCCTCTCCGGCCACCAGAGCGCGCTCAACCGCATCGAGGATCTTGTCGGCGCCTTTCTCGCTTGGCGTTGTCACCGCATCCGCGAGGACAGGCCCAATACCGCCGCCCAGCGCAAGCTGTACTTCGTTGACCCGCTGATCGCACAGCTCGCCAATCGGCGCAACGCGCGCTTCCCCACCCCGGACGGAGCCAAGCTCACCCAACAGCAGATCGGGCTTGCGCTCGCGCGTGCTGTTTCGCGAAGCTCCCCAGCCACATTTGTCCAAGCGGACCGGGTCATGTACGAGCGCACCGACACGGGCGCGGAGATCGACTTCGTCGGCCCGGACCTGGAGGTGCCGTTCGAGTGCAAGTACACCGACGGCGGCTGGCGCAGAGAGGCTCTCACGATGAAGGCTCGACATGGCCGTGGCGTGATGGTCACCCGCTCACCGTTGCTGACCAACCCAAACGAGCCAGTTTGGGCTATACCCGCGGGCATTCTTGCTTGGTTGTTGGGACATTGAGCCCGACCAAGAAAACGGCTGAGACGCGGCCGTCCGGGAGGATCACGCAAGGCTGGCGGGCGGCGCGTCCCGGCCTCGATACAATTCCTAGTCCACAGCACAGGATTCTCAAAGGGAGCCATATGGCGACGCTAGACCGCACCAAGATCGCAAAGCCCAGCCCGATCGTCGAGGACGAGCAGGGGCAGCTGCTTGCCAAGCAGGGCATCTCTCGTGAGGTGGTGCGCGAGCTCTCCAAGGTCAAGGGCGAGCCCGACTGGATGGCGCAGAAGCGCGTCAAGTCCCTTGAAATCTTCCAGCGTAAGCCGGTGCCGACGTGGGGACCCGACCTGAGCGGACTGAACCTTGACGAGCTGGTGCTCTACTCGCCCCCGACGGCCGGGCGCTTCAACTCCTGGGATGACGTGCCCGAGGAGATGAAGAAGACCTACGAGGATTTGGGCATCCCCCAGGCCGAGCGCGAGCATCTCGCCGGCGTCGTCGGCGTGTGGCGCCAGGAGCCCGTCTATGAGGGGCTCAAGGAAGAGTACGCCAAGCTCGGCATCCTCTTCTGCTCGATGGACACGGCCATCACCGAGTATCCCGACCTGGTGCAGAAGTACTTCATGAACAAGTGCGTGCCGCCGCAGGACAACAAGTTCTCGGCGCTGCACGGCGCGGTTTGGTCGGGCGGCTCGTTCCTGTACGTGCCCAAGGGCGTCAAGGTCGATCTGCCGCTACAGGCCTACTTCCGCATGGAGGGGGCAGGCGAGGGGACCTTCGAGCACACGCTGATCATCGCCGACGAGGGCTCGGAGGTGAACTACATCGAGGGCTGCACGGCGCAGACCTACTCGGTCAACTCGATGCACTCCGCCGTCGTTGAGATCTTCGTGCACGAGGGGGCCAAGGCCCGCTACACGACCGTGCAGAACTGGTCCAAGGACGTCTACAACCTCAACACCAAGCGCGCTGTCGTCGACGCCGAGGGAACCGTCGAGTGGGTCGGCGGCTCGATGGGCGCCAAGTACGTGATGCTCTACCCCGGCTCGTTCCTGATGGGCGAGGGCGCACGCGCCGATCACCTGAACGTCGGCGTCGCCGGCAAGGGCGTGCACAAGGACACCGGCGCGAAGGTCGTGCACCTGGCGCCAAACACCACCTCGAACATCCTCGCCAAGTCGATCTCCAAGGACGGCGGCATCATGGGCTACCGCGGTCTCGTCAAGATGGGTCACAACTCGGCCGGCTCCAAGGCGCGCGTGCAGTGCGACGGCCTGATGATGGATGGGATTTCCCGCTCTGACACCTGGCCCGACATCCAGATCCAGAACCCACACGTCACCGTCGCGCACGAGGCGACCGTCGGGCGTATCTCCGATGATCAGCTCTTCTACATGGGCTCACGCGGCTTCACCGAGGACGAGGCAGCGGCGATGATCGTCAACGGCTTCATCGAGCCAGTGACCAAGGAGCTGCCGATGGAGTACGCGGTCGAGCTCAACCGGCTGATCCAGCTGGAGATGGTGGGCTCGATCGGCTAGCCCGCCGAGCCCACCTCCCACGTCTCAGGCCGCCAGAGCGTCCATCTCCACATCGTCGAGCAGGGTCCAGTTGGCGCGCAGCACACGCTCCGCCTGATTCAGCAGACGTTGCTCATCGGCGCCCGCTAGACGCTCTTCGACCAGCTCACGAGCAGCCTGCGCATGCTTGACATCCAGGTGCTCGTGAAGGTCGAAATAGGCGGTCGCCGGGCCCTCATCGATCC
>JBOGXY010000080.1:0-3662 GCA_050696495.1 Solirubrobacteraceae bacterium | reverse complement strand
GGCCGGCTCGGCGGGCTCGATGGAAGATGGCGTCCGCGATAGGTCGTAGCGCCGCGATGATCTGGGCACCATCTTCGGGGTTGCCCATGGCGCGCAGATGCCAGGCTCCTTCGATGTCGGTCCAATGCCACAGACGGCGTCGTGATCTGATCGAACGCCGGTGTTCTTCGGGGTCGGGTCGGCTCTCGGCGATGAGCCTGGCGACCTCGTCGCGAAGCTCCGCGAGGGACGACCGCTTGGCTTGCTCGACCAGACGCGCCTCTGCGGCGGGGTCGGCGGCGGCGCCTCTGGAGACGAGCTCGACCTGGGCGGGCGACAAAGCGCCAGATCGGGCCGCCTCACAAAGCACCGGCTGGTTCGCCAGGTGCCCGCCGGTCTCCAGGGTCTGGCGTGCCCGCCCGACCGTGGTGCTCGTCTGGGTGGCGAGGGCCTCGGCGGCGTTGCGATGCCCGCTGGCGGCGCTGTCGTGTGCCTGCGCTCCGCGGGCGGCGGCCAGGGACTTGATCGTGACCGCGACCGATTCGATGGCAGCCGCGTCCGCCACGATCTCCACCGCCTGGGCGGGGCTGAGCAAGGCGATATCGAAGGTACGGGCGTACTCCGCCATCGCTTGCTTGATCTGTGACAACCGCTCGCACATCGGTGCCGGCCGGACCCTTTCCATGTAGAGGACATCTGGGAGGCCGGCGCTTGCAGCCTGCGAACCGTACCGACTCCACGCACGGGGCGAGGGGGAACGTGTGTTCGTATCTTACCACAGCGCCGAGCGGTGTCAAGAAGAAAATTTCGGCCGCAGGGCTGGAGTCGCGCTGAGTGCTCCTGAGATTCGGAGTGCTGAGGAGCGTGACAAGCACGTTCCCGGTCGGCACAGCGACCCGGTGACAGGCGGGCCACGGGGGCGACGGTCCACCCACAAGGACCTGAACGGCCGATGCCGCGCGACCGCCCGCCTGCTATGGTCTCGAAACCTGACAAAGGAGATCGGAAAGGTCACTTTGTCTGCTCGAGGTGGAGACCGGGGGTTCGGATCGTGCCGCTGCGACGGCTGCGATCGATCGTGTCGCCGGCGCGGCGGCGGCGGCGGTCGGCGGCGAGCTTCTCGACGCGACGGTGACCGGTGAACACGAGCGCGCGTTCGTGGTCGTCAGTGCGTCGAAGCCGGAGGTCGTCGCCGAGGCGGCACAAGCCGCGGGCTCGAGCACAGCGGGCCCCACGAGGTGCGGCTCGTCGGCGCGGCCGAGGAGCAGGTACGCGCGCACCGGGGCGAGGCGGGCTAACTCGTCGAGTGGGACTTCCCGGCCGGGCTGACGATGGACGCCTACCTGCAGCGCAAGAAGGAGAAGGCGCCGCTGTACGCCCAGGTCCCAGAGGTCACGTTCCTTCGCACTTACGTACGCGAGGACATGTCCAAGTGCCTGTGCCTGTATGACGCCGGCCGCGAGGGCGACGTCCGCCGGGCGCGCGAGGCGGTCTCGACGCCCATCTCACGACTCCACGAGCTCGACCGTAGCCGTGCCGGTTGACGCCATCGCCGGACCCCTGCCGGCATCGCTGCGAGCGATGGTCGTGCAGAGCGCAGGGGCCGTCGACGCCGGCACAGACGACCCGCGCGGTGCGCTCCGCGAGCTCGCCGCTGCAGGTCTGCTGACCCTCGGGGTGCCCGGCCGCGCCGGCACGATCGCGGCGCAGGCCGCTGTGCTCGCGGAGCTTTCCGAGGCGTGCATGGCGACCGCCTTCTGTGCTTGGGGGCATCGCATGGCACTCGAGTACGTCGCTCCGGCCGGCGGCGGTGCGCTCCGCGAGCTCGCCGGCGAGCGCCGGATTGGCAGCTCGGCGATGGCAAGCGCGTTCAAGGCCGCCGCCGGCATCGCGCCCCTTCCCGTCTGCGGGCGGCGCGAGGGTGACGAGCTCGTGCTCGACGGTCGCATCCCGTGGGCGTCGAACCTGCACGCCGGCGCGCTCGCGGTGCTCGCCGCCGATGTGCAGGGAGAGGGTCCACTGGTGGTGGTGCTCGCCCTCGCGACGCCCGGCGTCGAGGTCCGCCCGGCGCGCGGGTTGCTGGCGCTCGAGGCGACCGCGTGGGGGCAGCTCGTGCTCGACGGGGCGCGCATTGACGCCGCTGCGGTGCACCCGGAGCCGTTCGGCGCGTTCGTCGCCCGGGTGCGACGTCCGTTCCTCGTGCTCCAATCGGCGTTGCAAGCTGCTCGAGTTGCGCCTCGATGCCGCGGTGCTCGCGCGTGAGGCGGTGCGCGTCGAAGCTGCGGTGGCCGGGGGCTGCGGCTACGTCGCGGCCAGCCCTACCGCGCGCAGGCTGCGCGAGGCGGCCTTCCTCCCCGTCCAATCCCCGACCGAGGGGCACCTGCGCTGGGAGCTGCGGCGCCTCGCCTGGCCAGCTTGCGCGACGGCATGAGCGGACCGCGCCGACGGTGCACGACGCCGGGGTTCGGGGGCGCTGGCGAGCCGTCGGATCGGGTTCAGCTGCGGGGGCGCCGGTGCCGAAGTGGCGCCGAAGATCAAGAGCGAAGGAGAAGCTAGATGACAGTCCAGCACCCCGTGGCGGTGCAAGACATTGACTTGCCCGAGCAGCGAAGGCGCTGGGCGCACGTGCCCGCGGCGGCGCTCGTGATAGCGGGGTTCTGCATGGAGTCGATCGTCTACGCCAGCACGAGCGGCTCGCACTACGTCATGCGCGGGATGGCAGGCGCCACGATGACACCGGTGATGTACGTGGGCATGGTCGCCATGGCGGCGGGCCTGGTGCTCGGCTGGTGGAGCCTCTTCCCGTCCTTCGGCGAGATCCTGCGGCGCAAGACTCCGGACCTGCAGGTCCGCGCGCGCGACAGCCAGCAGCTGACGGCCGCGCACTGGCTCGTCGTCGTCGGAATGACCCTCGCGGTCGCGATCGACTTCATGAAGCCGATCACGGTCGGGTTCGTCCTGCCCGGCTTCAAGGGCGAGTACTCGCTGACAGGTGCGCAGGCGGCGTGTCTCGCGTTCTTCGGGATCGGCGGGACGGCCGTAGGGTCCGTGTTCTGGGGATGGATGGCCGATCGCGTCGGACGGCGCCCCGCGCTCTTGTACACCAGCTTGGTCTTCATCGTCACCTCGAGCTGTGGGTCGATGGTCCATTGGCAGACCAACGTGGTGATGTGCTGCATCATGGGGATCGCCAGCGGCGGTCTGCTCCCCGTGGCCCTGGCGTTCCTGGCCGAGGTCCTCCCGACCCGCCATCGCGGCTGGATGATGGTCGTGATCGGCGGGGAACTGGGTCTCGCCTATGCCGCGTCCAGCTGGCTGGCGACCTGGCTCATGCCCCACGACACCTGGCGGATGCTGTGGCTGGTCGGGGCGCCGCTCGGCCTGTTCCTCGTCCTGCTCAGCTACGCGACCCCCGAGTCGCCGCGGTTTCTCCTGACGGTCGGGCAGAAGTCGAAGGCCGACGAAGTGCTGAGACGTTACGGGATGGCGGTGATCGACGCCGAGCATGGCTCCGCCACCGGCGTGGCGGGCGCGCTGCCGCAGTCGTCATCGCTAGCGTCGCTGGTCAGCCGACCCCTGATCGGCCGGACGACGGCGTTGGGGCTGCTCGGGTTGAGCGCAGGGCTGGTCAACTACGGGTTCATCCTCTGGCTCCCCACCGACCTCAGCGCTCAGGGCGTGAG
>JBOGXY010000079.1:0-31649 GCA_050696495.1 Solirubrobacteraceae bacterium | reverse complement strand
AGGCCCAGCAGCTGCTGCCCAAGCCGGCCCACCTGGCCTGGGAGGAGGCGGCCGCATACGGGCTCACCTACTTCACCGCGTATCGCATGCTGATCGACCGCTGCCACCTCCAGGCCGGGCATCGAGTGCTGATCTGGGGCGCGGCCGGCGGGCTCGGCGTGTTCGCGACCCAGCTGTGCGCGGCCGCCGGGGCGCACTGCGTCGGCGTCGTCTCCTCCGCGGAGAAGGGCGAGCTGGTCAAGCGGCTGGGCGCCGTTGACTACATCGACCGGGCCGAGTTCGCGGGCATGATGCGCAAGGGCGGCGAGACCCCCGAAGAGGAGAAGGCGCGTTTTCTTGCCTCGCGCGAGTTCTCAAAGCGCGTCAAGCAGATCCTCGGCGACGCGCCGGACATCGTCTTCGAGCACGTCGGCCAGGCGACCTTCCCCACGTCCGTCTTCACGGTCAAGCCGTTTGGCAAGGTCGTCATCTGCGCCGGCACGACCGGCTTCAACCTCGACTTCGACGTCCGCTACCTATGGATGAAGCAGAAGGAGATCCTCGGCTCGCACTTCGCCAACGCGTATGAGTGCATGAAGGCAAACGAGCTGATCGAGTCCGGCCAGATCCGTCCTGTGCTGTGGCGCACGCTGGGCTTTGAGGGCGTCGCCGAAGCACACCAGTTGATGCTCGAAAACAAGCACCTGGGCAAGATCTCGATCCTGGTCGGCGCCGAATCCGAAGATGAAGGCAAGACCGCCGATGGCCCAGGAGCAATCCACGCCGAGGTTGGAGGTTGAGATGGCCGGCACGGTGATCGTCCCCTGGTATGCGACGGGCTTTCGCAAGGAGGGCCTGGAGGCGGCGCTGAACGAGATCGCGCCGATCGCGCTCCGCTACGGCGCCACCTCCTACGCGGTCTATCGCTCCCGCGAGGACCGCTACCGCTTCCAGCAGGTCGCCCACTTCGAGGATCACATGGACTGGGAACGCTACTGGCACGGGCCGGAGATGGTCGACTTTCGTGTGCGGCACTCCAGCTGGTACCAGGTACCGGTGCTCTACGGCTGGTGGGACGTGACAGCGTCCGGAGAGCTCTCTCAGCAACGCTCCAACGGAGCCATCGTCAGCCCGGCGCCCTTGAGCAACTCCCAGTAGTGCTCGGCCGGCTCCTTGTGGCCGGCGAAGACGATCGCCTGGCCCGCGTTGTGGATGATGCTCGCGATCTCGTGGCCGCGCTGCACCGTAACGCCGGGGATGAAACGCGCCAAGGTCCGGGCTACGTGATCGAAGGTGTTGTGGTCGTCGTTGCGCACGATCACACGCCAGGAGCCGCCGCTTCCCGTGTCCGGCCCGTCGGTTCTCGGCAGCTCGATCGTCTCGGTCATGCGCCATCAGGATAAAGGCCGCCCGCCCAAACACCGCTTCTGACCATACAATTGCGCTGATGAGCACAGATCCCGAGAGCCCGCGCCTGCCCGAGCCCGACCGCGCTTGGATGATGCGCACCTACGCCGGGCACTCGACGGCAAAGGCATCCAACGAGCTCTACCGCCGCAACCTCGCCAAGGGGCAGACAGGGCTGTCGGTCGCTTTCGACCTGCCCACCCAGACCGGCTATGACCCCGACGACGAGCTGGCGCGCGGCGAGGTCGGCAAGGTCGGCGTGCCCGTCAGCCACCGCGGCGACATGCAGGCGCTGATGGACGGGATCCCGCTCGGGGAGATGAACACTTCGATGACGATCAACGCCACGGCCGCCTGGCTGCTGGCGCTCTACATCGTCGCCGCCGAGAATCAAGACCCACCCACCCCGCCATCGCTGCTACAGGGGACCACCCAGAACGACATCATCAAGGAGTTCCTGGCACGCGGCACCTACGCCTTCCCGCCGGCGCCTTCGATGCGGCTGATCGCCGACATGATCGCCTACACCGTCGAGCACGTGCCGAAGTGGAACCCGATCAACATCTGCTCCTATCACCTGCAGGAGGCCGGAGCTACCCCCGTGCAGGAGATCGCCTACGCGATGAGCAACGCGATCGCCGTTCTCGACGCCGCGAAGGAACGTCTCGGCTCACGGGCCGACGAGCTGATGGGCGACGTGTTCGGGCGCATCTCCTTCTTCGTCAACGCCGGCGTGCGCTTCGTCGAGGAGCACGCCAAGTTGCGCGCGATGTCGATCCTCTGGGAGCAGCTCGGCCGCGAGCGCTACGGCGTCTCAAGCGAGCGCCATCTGCGCTTCCGCTACGGCGTGCAGGTCAACTCGCTGGGACTGACCGAGGGGCAGCCTGAGAACAACGTCCAGCGGATAGTGCTCGAGGCGCTTGCCGTCACGCTCGGCCGCGACGCCCGTGCCCGCGCGATCCAACTGCCGGCGTGGAACGAGGCGCTCGGGCTGCCGCGACCCTGGGACCAGCAGTGGTCGCTGCGCATCCAGCAGGTGCTTGCTTATGAGACGGACATCCTTGAGTACCCGGACATCTTCGAGGGCTCGAAGGTGATGGAGGGGCTCGTCGAGGAACTGCTCGTGGGCGCGCGCGAGGAGATGGTCAAGGTCGCCGAGCACGGCGGAGCGGTACAGGCGGTGCCCTACATGAAGGGTGCGCTGGTCGACTCTCACCGCGAGCGGATCAGGCGGATCGAGTCCGGCGAGCAGATCGTCGTCGGCCTGAACAGGTTCACCGAGACCGAGGAGTCCCCGCTGACCGCCGCGGGATTGGGACCCGCCCACCCGAGCATCCTGGTCGTCGATCCGGCGGTCGAAGCACAGCAGATCGAGTCGATCGAGCGCTGGCGCTCACAGCGCGATCAGGCCGCGGTCGACGCGGCGCTTGCCGAGCTTGCCCGCGTGGCCGCCTCCGATGACGCTGACGAGAACCTGATGGCACCGACGATCGCCGCCGCGCGCGCCGGCGCCACCACCGGCGAGTGGGCAAAGACGCTGCGCGAGGTGTTCGGCGGCTACCGCGCCCCCACCGGCGTCGGCGAGGCCGTAGCCGCGCCCGCCGACCAGGAGCTGACGGAGCTGCGCGAGCAGGTTGCCCAGCTGGCCGAGAAGCTCGGCCGCCGTCCGAAGATCCTGGTCGGCAAGCCGGGGCTCGACGGGCATTCCAACGGCGCCGAGCAGATAGCGGTACGCGCGCGCGACGCAGGCATGGACGTGGTCTATGAAGGCATCCGCCTGACACCCGCTCAGATCGCCGCCTCGGCGCTGCAGGAGGGAGTGCACGTGATCGGGCTCTCGATCCTCTCCGGCTCGCACCGCGAGCTGATCCCGGCGGTGATCGAGTCTCTGCGCGAAAGCGGTGTCGATGTGCCGGTGGTGGTCGGCGGCATCATCCCCGAGCAGGACGTCGAGCCGCTGCAAGCGGCCGGGGTTGCCGCCGTCTACACCCCGAAGGACTTCGACATCACGCGCATCGTTCGCGACATCGTGGGACTCGTGGGCGAGCGCAGCGGCGTGGCGACAGCGGTCTGAACTAGACGGGCTAGACGAAGCTAGACGGGCTAGACGAAGCTAGACTGGTCGGATGAAGCGGATTGAAAATCCCTACCGTCCCGGCTTCAACGAGCCACCCAAGGAGCTGGCGGGTCGCGAAGTCGTCCTTGAAGATCTACGCGACGCGATCGAAGTCGCCGCCATCGACGGGCGGATGCCGCGACCGACTCTGCTCGTCGGAGCGCGAGGTGTCGGCAAGACCGTGTTGCTGGGAGAAGCAGCCGCAATCGCCGGATCTCGCTTCGGTTGGCCGCGACTCCACGTCGAGATGCGACCCGATACGCCGTTCACGCCCGATCTGATCGGCGCGGCGCGGCGCACAAGTCGTTTGCTAGAGCAACCTGCGCCAAAGCTCGGTTTGAAGACCGAGTCGGTGACCGTACGTGCGGGCGTGCCGGGCATCGGCGGTGAGATTCGGTTTGCTCGCGCCGGCGACGCCGAAGAGGACCCGACGCCCGCCTTGCGGGCGGCCTTGACGCAGCTTGCCGAGCTCGCGGGCGAGCGTGAGAGTGGAGTGGTCATGACCCTCGATGAGGCCCACCTCGCTGAGCGTAAGGAGCTTGCGGCGCTTGCCGCTCTTCTCCAAGAGGGCACCGGCGAGCAGTGGCCGATGGTGGTGGTCCTCGCTGGGCTGCCGCTCATGCGCGCCGCCGAGCACTCGGTCACCTACCTGGAGCGCGGCGCCTGGCACGAACTGGGACTGCTCAATAGTCTGGAGTCCGTTCAAGCTCTACGCCGTCCAGCCGAGGAGGCAGGCAGACCGATGGACGACGACGCCGCCCGTATGCTCGCGCAGGCATCCGGCGGCTACCCGTATGCAATCCAGCTGTACGGACACCACGCATGGCGAGCGTCGACCGGTCGAGAGCGCATAGACCTCGACGCCGTTGAAACTGCCCTTCCGCGCGCTCAGGGCGAGCTCGAGCGCGGTCTCTACGCGGCACGTTGGACCGCTGCCAGCCCGCAGCAGCGACGCTATCTTGCGGCCGTCGCAACCGTTGCCGCCACTGGACATCCGGTGACCGCGCGCGCCGTCGCTGATGAGATCGGCCGCACCACCAAGCAGCTCTCAAGCGTGCGCGACGATCTGATCAAACAGGGCACACTAACCGTCGATGGCACCCAACTGCGCTTTACGATCCCCGGCATGAGCGTCTTCGTGCTCGCGGCGCAGAGCGCCGACACCGCATGATCGGCGCCGAGCTAGGCAAGCGTCTGCGCGAGCACGACCTGTCCGCAGCACCGGCCGCGCTGAACCTGATCGAGAGCACGGCGCCGGCCGACCGCGAGCAGACTGGCGCCCTGCTGCGCGAGGTCTCGCCCGCGACTCTGGGCGGCGAGGCTGCCGGCCACATCGTCGGCGTGACCGGACCCCCGGGCGCGGGCAAGTCGACGCTGCTCTCGGCATTGCTGCATGCCTGGCGCGCGCAGGGCACGTCGGTCGCGATGCTTGCGGTCGACCCCAGCTCGCGCCGCTCCGGCGGGTCGCTGCTCGGCGACCGCGCGCGGATCGACTTCGATCCCGCCGACAGAGGGGTGTTGATCCGCTCGACCGCCGCCGGCGATCGCCTCGGCGGACTTGCCGGCGCCACCCGCACCGCCGCTCAGGCGCTGGCCGCCGCCTTTGACATCGTCGTGATCGAGACCGTCGGCGTCGGGCAGGCGGAGACCGAGGTCGCCGAGGTCGCCGACACCGTCGCGGTCGTGGTGCAGCCCGGCAGCGGCGACGTACTGCAGTTCTTGAAGTCCGGGATCATGGAGACTCCAGACGTGCTCGTAGTCACCAAGGCCGACCTCGGCGACATCGCCCTGCAGACCAGGCGCGACCTCGGCGCCGCGCTGCGCTCGCTCGGCGCGCGCGAGACGAAGGTGGTGGCGGTCTCATCGCTACCACCCACCCAGGGCATCGACGAGCTCACAGGCGCGCTCGCAGAGCACCGCTCACGCGTGGACATCGGCGAGCGGCGCTCGCGGGCGCGACGCGCCGGCGCGCTGCTCGACTTCGCGGCCGAGCACGGCGAGCGTGGACTGCGCGCGCTCGGGGGACGGCGGGCCGCCGAGAAGCTGCTGGCGGCCCAGGATCCGAGCCTTGACACGCAAACGCTCACGGCCACTTTGGAGGAGGCGGCGCGTGGCTGACGTTGGCCGAGATCTGCTGATCATGGCCGGCGCGTTCGTCCTGGCAAGCGCCTTGGCGGGCGCGCTTGGCGCGGTGAATCTGGGCACGGCGCTCGCCTTCGGCCAGATCGGCTTCGCCATCAGCGTCGTGTATGTGATGGTCAAGAGATGATCGTCCTGATCGTCTTCGCGCTGCTCGCCGGCGCCGGCACGGCGCTCTCGCCCTGCGTGCTGCCGGTCCTGCCCGCGCTGCTTGCCTCCGGCGGCGTCGGCGGCAAGCGCCGGCCGCTGGGCGTCGTGATCGGGCTGACGGTCACCTTCACGGTTACGATCGTCGGTATCGCCGATGTCGTGGGCGGCGTCGGACTTGGGGCCGATCCCCTGCGCTACCTGGCCGTCGCCGTGCTGCTGGCGGCCGGGCTGGCGCTGCTCGTGCCGAGCGTCGCCGACAGGGTCGAGGCGCGCATGTCGCGCGTTGCCGCCTTTGGCGCGGGGGGAGCGCGCGATCGCGGCGACGGGTTTCGCTCAGGGTTGCTGGTCGGCGGCGCGCTCGGCTTCGTCTACACGCCCTGCGCCGGGCCGATCCTCGCCGCCGTCATCTCCGTCAGCGCCGCCAGCGGGCGCAGCGTCGTCGTGGCAATCGCCTACTCGCTGGGCAGCGCGGCGGTGCTGTTGGCTCTGATGCTCGGTGGGCGCTCGCTGTTCGATCGCATCCGCGCGGCCGGGCGCGGGCCGGCGCTACAGCGGACACTCGGGGCGGTGATGCTGATCACAGCCGTGGCGATCATCGCCGGAGTCGACGTCAATTTCGACCAGTACGTCGCCGAACACATTCCGAACGTCAACCTCACCGCCGGACTGGAGAAATCAAAAGCTGTCGAATCGCGACTGCACGAAATCTCAGGGCACGAAGCCAAGTACGCGCAGACAAGCGGCGGCAAAGTAGCCGTCGCGGCAAAGAACGCCAGCGACGCGACGCTTCTTGCCGATGCGCGTGGGCTGAAGGATCTGGGCGAAGCGCCTGAGTTCAGGGAAACCGGGCGGTGGTTCAACACAGGGGCGGGTGGGCACTCAAACAGAGCGCTGACGCTCTCCTCGCTGCACGGGCGCGTCGTGCTCGTGGACTTCTGGACCTACACCTGCATCAACTGCATCCGCACCCTCCCCTATCTGAAGGCTTGGGATGCGAGCTATCGCACAGCGGGGCTGACGATCGTCGGCGTGCACACGCCCGAGTTCGCCTTCGAGCACGACGCCGGCAACGTGCAGAGCGCGATCGAACGCTTCGGGCTTCGCTATCCCGTCGTCCAGGACAACAACATGGGGACCTGGAACGCTTACGGCAATCAGTACTGGCCCGCCGACTATCTGATCGACGCAAGCGGACACGTTCGCTACGCCGCCGCCGGCGAGGGCGACTATGCGCAGACCGAGACGGCGATCAGGGCCCTGCTGGCCGAAGCGGGGCACAGCGTCGGCGCGATGAGCCGTCCCGCGAACGTGATCACACCTAGCGAAGTGGCAACGCCGGAGACCTATCTCGGCACCAATCGCGCGCAGGGGTGGCGCGACGGGCCCCACGAAGGCACGCACTTCTACGGCGCCACGGCGCCCTCCCAGCTCGCTCTGAACGAATTCGCCTTCAGCGGCACCTGGAACATCGCCGCTCAACCGGCTACCGCCCTCAGCGGCGCCGGCGTCGACGCCGAGTTCAAGGCTAAGAACGTCTATCTGGTGCTCAGCTCGCAGGGAGAAGCGCCGCGCACGGTCCAGGTCCTGCTTGACGGCCGGCCGATCGAAGCCAGGGACGCGGGCGCCGACGTGCAAAACGGCGTGGTCACGGTGCGCGCTCAGCGCCTGTACTCGTTGGTGTCGCTGCCTGCCGACGCGCAACGACGACTGTCGTTGCGATTCTCGCCCGGCGTCTCGGGCTACGCGTTCACCTTCGGATAGGCCACTCGCTCCGCTCACCGGCGGGACATTCGCGGCTCGCCTGCTCAGCAGGCATACAATGAGCGCCATGGACGGTCCGGCCCCCGAGACCACTGCGCGCGCTTGGCTGCGCTGCTACCGCTGCTGGTCGCAAAACCTCGAGGTGCAGGTCCACTACGAGGGGATCCACAAGATCGATCCCGACACCGGCGAGCGCTCGGAAGTCGTCGACGAGTTGCAGGAGGCCGTTGTGCAATGTCTTGACTGCATGCACGACCAGCCGCACCTCGGCTTTGCCAACGGGCGCGTCGAGCCGATCGAGGACCGTTGGGAGAGGATGATCGCCGGCACACCCTGGGTGGCGTCCTGCACCGTCACGGTCGATTCCGACGACGTCGAGATCTGCTCGGGGCCGGAGGCCGGCGACGCGCTCTCCTACGCGGCCTTCGGCGAGTACGGCGTCCGGGAGTTCTTCACACACGTGCGCTTTCACAAGCACGAGGAAGACCAGATCGTCGTGCATCTGCTGGTCGAGCTGTACGCCCGCTCGCTTGAGGAGGCGACCGACGTGCTGGAGTCCGCGGCTCGCGGCGGACTGACGATCACCTCGCTTGCCGAGGAGTCGCGACCGCCGGCCTCCGCGGGCGGCGAAGCGCACGACGTCCACGAATAAAGGCCATCATCTAAACGATGGGCGTGCTCGTGGCAAAGATCGTGCTGGCCCCTGCGTTCGTGATGGGGGCCTCGATCGCGGCGCGGCGCTACGGCGCGCGGATCGGCGGGCTGGTGGGCGGGCTGCCGGTCGTGGCCGGGCCGATCCTGCTCGTCTTCGCCCTTGACCACGGGCGCACATTTGCCGCCGACGCGTCCGCATCGACGCTGCTTGGGATCGTGTCTCTGATCGCCTTCATCGTGGTGTACGCGCGGCTGGCGAGCAAAAACCACTGGGTGGCGAGCCTTTTTTGGGGATGGGGGGCGTTCTTTGCGATGACACTGGCGCTCAGCGCATTTTCCGTGGCGCCGGCGATTTCGCTGGCGTGCGTGTTGGCGGCCATCGCGCTTGCCCTGCTGGTACTACCGCGCTCCGATGGCCAGTCACTGAGCACGATCACGCCGCCCAGATGGGATCTTCCCCTGCGTGCCGCGAGCGCGCTGGCGCTGGTGCTTGCGCTCACTGCCCTGGCGGGTCAGCTGGGAGCGAAACTGAGCGGGCTGCTCGCGCCGTTCCCTGTGATCGCCAGCGTGCTTGCGGTGTTCACGCACGTGCTGCACGGCGAGCAGGATCTGCTGCGGATCATGCGCGGCTTCGTGCTCGGGCTGGTCGCCTACGCCCTATTCTGCTTCGCGCTGGCGCAGTCGCTCGGCTCGCTTTCGATCGCGGCCGGCTTCGCTGTGGCGATCGTGGTGGCGCTCACCGTCCAGTCGATCGCGCTGGCGCTGACATGGCACCGGCGCGAACCGGCGGTCGAGCCCTCCTAAGCGGACAGACGCTGCTCTAGCGCGAGCAACTGCTGGTGTAGCTCGGCGGGCAAGCGGTCGAACTTGGCGAGGTGCTCGTGGAAATGCGGCAGCTGCGCCTTCCACTCGGCCACGTCGACGCGCAGCAGCTCGGCGATGTCCTCTTCGGAGATATCGACACCGGAGGTGTCAAGTCCCCCGGAGCCGACCGGCGGCATGTACCCGATCGGCGTCTCGGTCGCGGCGCCGTGACCGGCACAACGAGCGAACACCCAGGCGAGCACACGCGAATTGTCGCCGTAGCCGGGCCATAGGAATTTGCCGTCCTCGTCCTTGCGAAACCAGTTGACGTAGAAGATCTTCGGCAGCTTCTCGGCGTCGGCCTCACGACCGATTTTCAGCCAGTGCGCGAAGTAGTCGGCCATGTTGTAGCCGCAGAAGGGCAGCATCGCGAACGGATCGAAGCGCAGCTCGCCGACGGTCCCGGCGGCCGCGGCGGTCTTCTCCGAGCCCATCGTCGCGCCCATGAAGACGCCGTGCTCCCAATCGAACGCTTCGCTTACGAGCGGTACGACCGTCGAGCGCCGGCCGCCGAACAGGATCGCCGAGATCGGCACTCCCGCCGGGTCCTGCCACTCAGCCGCGATCGCCGGGTCCTGGGCGGCGGCGACGGTGAAGCGAGCGTTGGGGTGGGCGGCCGGGGTCTGCGAGGACGGCGTCCAGTCTTTGCCACGCCAGTCGGTCAGGTGCGCGGGAACCTCGTCGGTCAGGCCCTCCCACCACACGTCGCCATCGTCGGTCAGGGCGCAGTTGGTGAAGATCGTGTCGGACTGCACCATGCGGATCGCGTTGGGGTTGGTGTGCACGCCGGTGCCGGGCGCCACGCCGAAGAAACCGGCCTCCGGGTTGATCGCGTACAGGCGGCCGTCCTCGCCGAACTTCATCCAGGCGATGTCATCGCCGACCGTCTCGACCTCCCAGCCCTGCAGCGTCGGGATCAGCATCGCGAGGTTCGTCTTGCCACAGGCGGACGGGAAGGCCGCGGCTATGTACTTGACGTCCTTCTCCGGAGAGGTGAGCTTGAGGATCAGCATGTGCTCGGCCATCCAGCCCTCGTCGCGGGCCATCACCGAGGCGATCCGCAGCGCGAAGCACTTCTTGCCGAGCAGCGCGTTGCCGCCGTAGCCCGAGCCGTAGGAGGTGATCTCCCGCGTGGCCGGGAAGTGCACGATGTACTTGTTATCGGCGTTACAGGGCCAGGGAACGTCCTGCACGGGGTGGGTGGGATCGTCAGTCAAAGGCATGCCGACCGAGTGCAGGCAAGGGATGAAGTCGCCTTCCTCGCCGAGGGACTCAAGCGCCCGGGCGCCCATGCGGGTCATGATCCGCATCGAGACCGCCACGTAGGCGGAGTCGGTCAGCTGCACGCCGATCTGGCTCTTGTCCGAGCCGATCGGGCCCATCGAGAAGGGGACGACGTACATCGTGCGGCCCTGCATGCAGCCCGTGAACAGCTCCTTGAGCGCTTCCTTCATCTCCTCGGGGTCGCGCCAATTGTTGGTCGGACCCGCTTCGGCCTCGGTGGAGGAGCAGATGAAGGTGCGGTCTTCCACGCGGGCCACATCGCCCGGATCGGAGAGGCCCAGATAGGAGTTGGGACGCTTGGCCTCGGAGAGCTTGGTGAAGGTGCCGGCGTCCACGAGCGCCTGGCAGAGGCGATCGTACTCCGCCGCCGAGCCGTCACACCAGTGGACGGACTCGGGCTCGCACAGCTCGACTATGTCCTCGACCCACGCCAGCAGGCGCTTGTGGTTCGTATTTGGGGCGGCGGTGGCTGTGGTCTCCATAACGTGCGAGCGGCTCCTCAGTGTCGCGTGGGTCTGGGCCCGCGCGGCATGCCGCCGCGCGCAAAGGCGCCAGGGAACGTAAAAACGCCCGTGGGGGGCGTGTGCTTGCAGCCTATCAGCGCCGCGGAACGAGCACCAGGCGCTTGAACTCCGCCACCAGCACGCCATCCTGATTGTAGACACGAGTATGCACTCTGACCGTGCCGCGGTCGGGCTTTGACTGCGACTCGCGCTTCTCCAAGACCTCTGACTCGCAGAACAGCGTGTCGCCGTGAAAGACCGGCGCCGGGTGCTTGAGCTCTTCGGTGGCCAGGTTGGCGATCGCCTTGCCCGAGACGTCGGAGACGGACATGCCGAGCGCCAGCGAATAGACGAGCGGGCCGACGACGACGTTGCGGCCCTGCTGGGATTTGGAGGCGTAGACGTCGTTTATGTGCAGTGGGTGGTGGTTCATCGTGAGCAGGCAGAACAGGTGGTCGTCTGCCTCGGTCACGGTCTTGGCGGGCCAGTGCTTGTAGGTGGCGCCGACCTCGAACTCCTCCAGGTAGCGGCCGTACGGGTGGGCTCCTGATGCCTCGCGTGCTGCCTGGTCTGTCTCGACGGTGGGGTTCTCGCTCATCGTGGGGCGATTCTCCTGTGTTGTGTGGGGTCGGCGGGAACTCTAGCCAGTGAGGCGATAGCGTTCGCTGTGCCCACGACCACGGCAACACCCCAGGAGAGAGAACTTGCGCAATCCCCGAGCCTTCGACAAGCCCCTCGCGATCGGCGCGCCCGAGCCGGCGCGCGAGATTCCCTTCAAGCCCTCGCGGATGATCCATTTTCTGGACTTCTCGAACGAGAAGATGGTCGCCAAGGTGCCCGACATCGCCCCGACCGTGGACATCCTGCTGGGCAACCTGGAGGACGCGGTGCCGGTCGATCGCAAGCTGGCGGCACGGGCCGGGCTGATCAAGGTCGGAAGCGAAATGGAGTTGGGCGACACGGCGCTGTGGACTCGCGTCAATGCGCTGGAGTCACCGTGGGTGCTCGATGACCTGACCGAAGTCGTCGGCGCGATCGGCGATCGCCTGGAGGTGATCATGGTGCCCAAGGTGGAGGGAGCCTGGGACATCCACTACGTCGATCGCCTGCTCGCCCAACTGGAGGCCAAGGCGAAACTCGAGCAGCCGATCCTGATCCACGCGATCCTCGAGACCGCGCTCGGCGTGGCCAACCTGGAGGAGATAGCGGCCGCCTCACCGCGCATCCAGGGCATGAGCTTCGGGCCGGCCGACCTGGCCGCCTCGCGACGGATGAAGACGACGCGCGTCGGCGGCGGGCACCCCGGTTACCGCACGATCGCCGATCCCGACCCCGAGAACGAGGATGCGCCGCGCCCCAGCTACCAGCAGGACCCCTGGCACTACTCGATCGCGCGCATGGTCGACGCCTGCACCGCCGTCGGCGCGCTGCCCTTCTACGGGCCCTACGGTGACATCAAGGACGTACAGGGGTGCGAGACGCAGTTCCGCGCCGCCTTCCTGCTCGGCTGTGTCGGCGCATGGTCGCTGCATCCTGTGCAGATCGGGATCGCCAAGAAAGTCTTCTCGCCTGACCCGGATGAGGTCGCCTTCGCCAAGAAGGTGATCGAGGCGATCCCCGACGGCCGCGGCGTGCACATGATCGACGGCAAGATGCAGGACGACGCTACCTGGAAGCAGTGTCAGGTGATGGTGCAGCTGGCTGAAATGCTCGCGCGCAAGGACCCGGAGCTGGCCGAGGCTTACGGGTTTACGCCCGCGGCCGTGTAACGAGAGGCCCGGCGCGCAGGGTCGGCGCGCAACTCACGACGACAACAGCGATAGGGGGCCGTACTGACGATGGCGAGCGTTCCACAGTTCACGCTGGAAGCGCAGCACCTGTTGCGCGCCCCCGGCCTGTTCCATTGGTCGACGGTCACGCTGCTGGCGCTGGTCGTCTACGTCTACGCGGTCGAGGTGCAGAGCGCCAACTGGAGCGCGATCCTTGCCGGCCTGACCTTCTGGCTGATGGACTGGGCCAATGAGATCGTCAACGCCCTCGTCCTCCACTTCAACGGTCACGCCGCCCTGTGGACGGTGACCGGCTCGAGCAGCTACGTGATCCTGATCGGCCTGACGATCGAGATCACGCTGTTCTTCGCGATCAACGGCATCGTCTTTACCAAGCTGCTGCCGGCCGACCGCAGCGTCCGCATCCTCGGCCTGCCCAACCGCTGGGCGATGGCGATCGGCCTCTCGCTCGTGTCGGTCGGCGTCGAGTTGCTGCTGCACGCCGACGGCGTCTTTCACTGGTACTACTGGTGGTGGAACGTCGCCACCTTCCCGGTGATCGTCGTGTTCGGTTACCTGACGTTCTACATCGTCGCCTTTTGGGTCTACGACATGCCTGACCGCCGCCGCCAGCTGCAGGTGGTCGGCTCGCTGGCCGCACTTGTGCTGATTGCGGGCTTGGTATTCGGCCCGTTGCTTGGCTGGCTCTAAGCGGGCCGTCCCTTAAACGACGCGGCCCGCGAAGGCGGGCCGGGCGCGCAGCCGATTGATAACCATTTACTAGGATACCAGCCAAAACGGCGACCGCTTAAGGCTGGCCGAGTGACTGCAGCACGACGGAGACCAGCCCGTCTCGGCGCATGATTGTCGCTGCCTGCTCATGCCACTCGACCAAACGCGGCGGAAGGTGTGGGAGTCGAACCCATCCGGAGGTCACTCCGAAAGCACGGTTATCAATCGGCTGCGGCGACCGCGCCGCTGCACCTTCCTGCACTGCATTGTATGCAATGGTGCGGACGGTTTTCGCGCCGCATCCACATCTCCTGCTATCGTTAACCATATGGCTAACAATGCAGTGCTCGACCCCGTCCTAGACCGCTCCTTTGCCGCCTGCTCGCATCCGATCCGGCGCGGGATTCTTGAGCGGCTGAGCGAAGGTGAAATGACGGTCGGCGAGGCGACGAAAGACTTCGGCGTCTCAAAGCCGGCGATCTCCAAGCACCTGAAGGTGCTCGAGGAGGCGGGGACGATCATGCGCGTGATCGACGGACGCACGCACAGACTTCGGCTGCGCGCCGAGCCGCTCGACGACGCCTATGCCTGGATGACCAGGCAACGCGAGCTGTGGGAGCGCAAGCTCGACACCGTCGAGGAATACCTGCGCGAGCAGCGCCAGCAACGGGAAGAACCAGAGAGCCGACCAACGGCAGCGGGCAAACCAGACAAGGAGGCGATATGACCGAGACGGTCGACACGAGCGATGCGGTGATGACAAGCGAGACCAGCCTGCGCATCGAGCGCAGCTACGACGCCTCGCCACAGGAGGTGTGGGGCGCCTGGACGAACCCCGAGGTGCTGCGGCGCTGGTGGGCGGTGCACCCCGACGGCAGTACGCCGATCGCCGAGGTGGACCTGCGCGAGGGCGGTCGCTACCGGCTCTCGATGGAGGGACCTGACGGGGAGAGGCACACCGTCCAGGGCGAGTACCTCGAGGTCGATCCGCCGCGGCGGCTGGTGTACAGCTGGCTGTGGGAGCTCGACGCCGGCGACCTGGGTCCGGCGAGCACCGTCACGGTCGAGTTCCACGCCGAGGGCGAGCGCACGAACGTCGTGCTCGAACACACAGGTCTCCCCGACGCCGCGTCGCGAGACCGTCACGCCCACGGCTGGGCGGCTTGCATGGACATCTTCCGCGAGCGGGGCTTCTCTGCCGCCGCGTAACGCGCGCAGCGGGCCGGTTTCGCCGACCCGCACGCCCAACGGGCGGCCGTCAGGCCGGCCCTCCCCAAAAATCCATACACACAAGCAAGGAGAAACAGATGGCGAACTACCTGTTGGCATACACCGGCGGCGGCATGGCCCAAACCGACGCCGAACGCGAGGCCGCGATGGCTGCCTGGGGCGCATGGTTCGGCGAGCTCGGCCCGGCGGTCGTACAGCCCGGCAACCCCGTCGGCGCCTCCACGTCGGTGAGCGCGTCGGGCGCCAACGGCGGCGCGGGTTCGGGTCTGACCGGCTTCTCGATCATCTCCGCCGACAGCCTCGACGCTGCGGCGGCTCTGGTCGCCAAATGCCCCGTGCTGCAGGGCGGCGGCAAAGTCGACGTGTACGAGACGATCGAGGTCTCCTAGCCGAGTGAGCGCGGCGGCGGGGCCGGGTAAAGACGCCAGTCTCGGCTCCGTCCGCCGTGCTCGCCGCCTGCCGCGTGGGCACGCACCCAGCCGCGTCTTGTAGGGTTCCGACGCCTGTCCGGCCGACGCCGCCGACGGGCAATCCCCAAAACGACCCTCAGGGACGCGATGAGATTCTTCGAGTACGAGGCGCGCGAGATCGTCAAGCGCGCAGGCATACCGGTGACGGACTACGGCTTCACGACCGATGCGGCCGAGGCCAAGCAGATCGCCGAGCGCATCGGCGGCCCGACGGTGATCAAGTCCCAGGTGCTGACCGGCGGGCGCATGAAGGCCGGCGGCGTCAAGTTCGCCGACACGCCCGATGAGGCAGAGGCGTACGCGCGCGACATCCTCGCCCTGGAGATAGGCGGCCACATGCCGCGTGGCGTGCTGGTCGATCCGAAGGCCGAGGTCGCCCAGGAGTACTACGCCGGCGTCGTTTGGGACGGCACCCGCAAGCAGCCCGTGATGATCTTCTCCCCCGTCGGCGGCATCGACATCGAGCAGGTAGCCGAGGAGCAGCCCGAGAAGGTCGGCCGTCGCCACTTCTCGAACATCCTTCCGTTTGGCGACTTCGAGGCCAAGGAGGTGATCGCCTCCACAGGCGTCACCGGCTCGGCCCTGAACAAGCTGGTCCCGATCGTGACGCGTCTGGCGAAGCTGTTCGTCGAGAACGACATGACGCTCGCGGAGATCAACCCGCTCGGTCAGCTCGCCGACGGCTCGTTCGTGGCGCTCGACGCGCACATGGACATCGAGAACGAGGCGCGCGGGCGCCACAAGAAGTTGCTGGCCGACCTCGACGTCGCTAACGAGGAGACCCGCCAGGCACGCGAGGCCACTGCCTTTGAGATCGCCGGCGAGCAGGTCGACGCCACCGATCATCGCGGCGTGGCGGGCAACGTCACCGAGTTCGACGGCAACCTGGGCCTCGTGATCGGCGCCGGCGGTGGTTCGCTGACCCTCTTCGATGCCGTTCGCGCCCACGGCGGCAAGCCTGCCAACTACTGCGAGATCGGCGGCAACCCGTCTGTGGCGAAGGCCTGCGGCCTGGCCAAGCTGGTGCTGCAGAAGCCCGGAGTGGACAAGATCGCGGTGATGATGTCGATCGTCTCCAACACGCGCGTGGACATCGTCGCCCGCGGCGTGATCAAGGCCTGCGTCGAGCTGGGCATGGACCCGGCCGAGAAGATCGCCATCTTCCGCATCCCCGGCGCCTGGGAGGAGGAGGGCTTCAAGATCCTCGAGCGCTACGGCGTGGACTACGCCGATCGCTCCGTCTCGCTCAACGAGGCTGCCCGCCGGGCCGTCGAGAAGATCCAAGGAGTGGCTGCCTGATGAGCATCCTGATCGACGCGGACACAACCTTCATCGTCCAGGGCATCACCGGCAGAGAGGCCGTCAACCTGACGCGCGAGTGCCTGGACTACGGCGCCGGCGCGAAGGTCGTCGGCGGCGTGACGCCGGGCCGCCTCGGTCGCGAGGTGCACGGCGTGCCGGTGTTCGACACGGTCGCCCAGGCGGTCGCCCATCACGGCGCGCCGATCTACGGCTCGGTCGTCACGGTCCCCCCCGCCTTCACCAAGGACGCCGTGTTCGAGGCGATCGAAAACGGCATCCAGCTGATCGTGATCGTCACCGAGCGCATCCCTCGCCGCGACGTCGCGCAGATGGTCGAGCTGGCCACACTGCGAGGCGCGCGCATCATCGGCCCCAACTGCCTTGGGATCATCGTCCCCGACGTCATCAAGATGGGCGGCATCGGCGGTCCCGCGCGCAACGCCGCGCAGGCCTACACGCCCGGTCCGATCGGCGTGATCTCGCGCTCTGGAGGCATGACCACCGAGATGTCCTCCACGCTCTCCGCCGCCGGCCTCGGCCAATCGACGGCCGTCTCGATCGGCGGCGACGCGATCATCGGCCAGAGCTATGCCGAGCTCATGCCCCTGTTCGAGGCCGACGAGCAGACACGCGGCATCGTCATCTACACCGAGCCCGGCGGTCGCATGGAGGCCGACCTGGCGCGCTGGGTTACCGAGAACAAATCGCGCCTGCCGATCGTCGCCTTCATGGCGGGCCGCTTCATGGACGAGATGCCCGGCATGAGCTTCGGTCACGCCGGGACGATCGTCGAAGGCAAGGAGGACACGGCGAGCGAGAAGATCGCGCGTCTCGCCCAGGCCGGCATCGCCGTCGCCGAGCGGATCGAGGACATACCCGGGATGATCCGCGCGAAGATCGAGCAAGGGAGCGCGGTATGAGGTCACAGGCAATCTTCATCGCGGTCGAGGTCTCTGACGAGGTCGCGGCTGACGCGACGCTCGCCGCCAAGCTGGCCGAAGCCTGCCCGGTCGACATTTTTGCCCAGGCAGACGGCGGCGGTGTTGAGATCGTGCGGGAGAATCTCGACGAGTGCGTGCTGTGCGGCCTGTGCCTGGCGGTGGCGCCGGCGGGCGAACTCGACGTGATCAAGCTCTACGATGAGGGCGCGAAGCTCGCCGTCTGAGCCGCGCCCGTATGAGCACCAGTCCAAACGTAACGCCACACGCAAAGACGCTCACGCGCGAGCATCGCTGGCGCTCGCTGCAGGCGCGCGGTGCGACGATCTGGATCACCGGTCTGCCCTCCTCGGGCAAGTCGACGCTTGGCACGGCGCTCGAGCAGCGGCTTGTGGACCTGGGCCGTGGCGCCTACCTGCTCGACGGCGACAATCTGCGCTGTGGCCTGTGCAGCGACCTCGGCTTCGCCCGCGAGGACCGCGAACAGAACGTGCGCCGCGTGGGCGAGCTTGCGCTGCTGTTCGCCGACGCCGGCACGATCGCCATCGCCGCTGTCGTCTCGCCATATGAGCAGATGCGTACCCATGTGCGCGAGCGCCACGAACAGGACGGCCTGCCGTTCTTCGAAGTGTTCGTGGACACCCCTGTGAAGCTGTGCGCCCAGCGCGACCCCAAGGGCCTATACGCCCGCGCCTACGCCGGCGATCTCGACGGCTTCACGGGCGTGGACGACCCCTACCAGCCGCCGAGCGCTCCCGATCTGCGCATCACCCCAGAGCTGGCGCTCCCGAGCGCGGTAGACGCGATTCTCGACCTGCTTGGCATGCCTCGATTGGTGGGCGCCGCGACGAATGACGCTGCCGCGGACTCTTGATCGGCCCGGCCACCGGCCGGCCGCTACCAGCGCAGAAGCATCAGGCCGACTGTGACACCGGGACCCACGGTGACCATCAGCGCATGCTCGCCTGGCCGGGCAGCGCGTTCGTCAAGCGAGCGCTTCATCACATAGAGGATCGCCGGCGTGCCGATGTTGCCGTGCTCGGCCAGCACGTCAAAGCTTGACCGCGCCTGCTCGTGTGAGAGCTCGAGCCCTTCCTGCAGGCTCTCGATGATCCGCCGCCCGCCCGGGTGAAGTAGCCAGCGGTCGATCGCCTCGCGCCCCAGCTCGTTCGCGGCAAGGAAGTCATCGACCAGCTCGGCCAGCCCCTCGGCGGCCACATCGGGCAGCTCGCGGATCAAGTGCAGATAGCTGTCCTGCGTGCTCAGCTGCATGCGCACGGCATCGAGCGTTCCGGCGATCTGATGGACCTTGGAGGCGAGCACGCTCGGCCCAGAGTCCGCGCCAAGCATGTCCAAGTCTTCAGAGCCCCCCTCTCCGCCTGCCAGCTCGATCAGCGCCGCCGCGCAGCCGTCGCCGAAGATCGAGGAGCCGACCGTCTTTGAGCGCTCGTCGCCCTCGCGTGCGCAGCTGAGGATGCCGCTCATGCTCTCCGCGGCCACGACCAGCGCCTTCTTACCCGGCTGACCGGCCAGCGTCTGCCCCGCCAGGCGCACCAGCGGCACGGCGCTGGCACAGCCCACGCCGACCACGTGGTACTTGTCGGTCGCGGGATCCATCTCATAATGCTCGATCAGCCGGTGCGCAAGTGTCGGGCCCGCCAGCGTGTACAGGCTGGAGGTCACGACCACGCCGATCTCGGCGGGATCGATCGCAAGCTCATCCACGGCCCTGCACGCCTCCGCCAGCAACATCTGCTCGATCGCCGGCGTACGAGCCTGTGCGGTCCCGTCCAGGAAGTCGTCGTCCAGTCGCAGCCGGCGAGTCTTGACACCGCAGCGTCCAAATATGCGCCGGGCGAACTCGTCCTCGGCCAGACCAAGGCGCTCGAGCACCTGCTCTTGCGTGTAAACGGCGTCCGGATGGGCCAGCGCCAGCCCCGCGATGCGCGGCAGCCTCGCCGAGGAAGCGGCAATGGTCGGGAAAAAGCTCGGTAGCTCGGCTGCGATAACTTTCAAGATGTTTGTCCGGTAGTGGGTCGGGTGTAGGGGAGCGCGAAGGAGCGTCGCGGCGCCCCGAGCATACGGAAACAACCCGTCGGCAACCGCGATGGAGCGGCGCCTCGTCGGATCTTCTTCATAGACTCTTCATCCTATCCACATGCTTCTTCATCAACTCTTCGCGAGAACCTGCAGCCTGGAGGGCCACAGATGCGACTGATCGGAGCCGGACTACCCCGCACGGGGACGCTGACGCAGAAGGTGGCGCTCGAGACGCTCGGCTTTGACCCGTGCTACCACTGGGTCAACGTGATCGCCGACCTCGAACAGGTCGGCGTCTGGAACAGAGCGCTCGACGGCGAGGGCCCCTGGGATGAGGTGTTCGCCGGATTTCAGGCGAGCGTCGACTGGCCCGGCGGCTACTTCTGGCATGAGCTGATGGACCACTACCCCGACGCGAAGGTGCTGCTCAGCGTGCGCGACGCCGAGAAGTGGGAGCCCAGTTTCCGCGAGACGATCTGGAACATGTGCTTCGGCGGTTCGGTGCTCAATCTCGTCTCGCGCGCCCGCGCCCAGGTCGATCCGCAGTGGGATCGCTACCTGAAGCTGGTCGATCGCATGTTCTGGGGCGAGCACGGCACGTTCGCCGCGGGACACGAGACGCCCGAGCAGATGATGGAGCAGTTCGAGGCCCACAACCAGCTGGTGAAGGCAAGCGTCCCTGCCGACCGACTGCTGGTTTGGAGCGTGACCGAAGGCTGGGAGCCGCTGTGCGAGTTCCTGCAGGTTCCGGTCCCTGCCGAGCCGCTGCCGCACGTCAACGACCGCGAGACGTTCCTCGGTCGCGTGATCGACGGAGCGCTGGGCAAGCTTGGGGAGTGGCGCGCGGCTGAGAGCGAAGCGCTGAGCTCCGCGACCGCATAGTGCGCCGAGCGGCCATCGCGCTGGTCGGCCTCGCCGTCGTGGTCGTGGCCGCGCTGGCTGTGACCGGCGCCCTGAGCGGGTCCTCCAGCGCCAGGGCACCGGCGTGTCTACCTGCAACGCTTGAGCACAGCGCACGATTGCCAGGGAGCCCGATTGACGTTTCCCCCGCGCCCAACACCAGCACCGCCAACCCCGACACCCAGATCAGCTTTCTGGGGGCACCTGGCTCTGAGATCGCCAGAGTCTCGGTCGTCGGCGCGCGCAGTGGCCCCCACTCTGGGCGCTTGGAGAGCTATTCGCAGGGCGATGGTGCGAGTTTCCTGTCAAGTACACCCTTTCTCGCCGGAGAGCAGGTAAGCGTGAAGGCGGTGCTGAATCGCAACTCGAACTCGGGTGAACGCGAAGCGGTCATTGCTTACGCCTTCCGCATCGACACCCCCTACTCGACCGCAAACGCCGAGCCCTTCCCCAACCCGCAGGCCTCGCCCGCCGACTACCAGAGCTTCGCGACGCTGCCCGGCGTCCAGGCGCCGACACTGAACGTGACGGTGCCCGACCGCGATCCCGCGGCCGGCGACATCTTCACGAGCAACGGGCCGAGCGCCGGAAAGTACGGGCCGCTGATCTACAGCCCGCAGGGACGGCTGATCTGGTTTTACCAGCTCAGCGGCGGCAAGAGCGCCGAGAACCTCAGCGTCCAAAGCTACGAAGGGCAGCGCGATCTGACCTTCTGGCAGGGGAAGGTGCTCTCGCTCGGCTTCGGGCAGGGCGAAGACGTGATCATGAACAACCGCTACCAACAGATCGCCAAAGTCTCCGGCGGCAACGGGCTACAGGCCGACCTGCACGACTTCCAGCTCGCTCCTCGCGGAGTCGCCTACACGACCGCCTTCAACCCGATCCGCTGCGACGTCTCCTCTGTCGAAGGTGGGACCAACAAAGGGGTGTTGCTCGATAACGCCGTGCAGGAGATCGACGTAAAGACCGGGCTGGTGCGCTGGGAATGGCACAGCCTCGACCACATCGCGGTCACCGAGTCCGAAACTGCAGCACCGAAGACCTCAGCGCCGTGGGACTGGTTTCATCTGAACTCGATCGACCTGGAGCCAAGCGGCGATCTGTTGATCTCCGCGCGAAGCACCTGGGCTGCCTACCAGCTTCAGGCGGGCAGCGGCAACGTCCTCTGGCGCCTGGGCGGAAACCAGAGTTCGTTTGCGATGGGCCCCGGCACGAAGACCGCTTGGCAGCACGACGCGCGGATGCTTCCGAGCGGGGAAGTGAGCATGTTCGACGACGGCTCCAACCCCCCGGTCCACTCGCAGTCTCGGGGCGTGCGGCTTGCGCTCGACCTGACCCACCGCCGCGCGACGCTGCGCTTTGCCTATGTCCATCCCAGTGCGCCGGTGCTGGCCGCAAGCCAGGGCAACATGCAGACATTGCCCAGCGGCAACGTCGTGATCGGCTACGGCGGCGTGCCACAGGTCAGCGAGTTCGCTCGCGGCGGAGCGCTGCTGTTCGACGCGCACCTGCCCTTCGACATGTCCAGCTACCGCGCCTTCCGCTTCCCCTGGAGCGGTCAGCCGGCGAGCCCGCCGGCGGTTGTTGCCAACCTCAATAACACCGGCGAAGAGACGATCGTGCGCGCCGGCTGGAACGGCGCCACCACCGTCGCGTCGTGGCGCGTGCTGGCGGGTCCTTCCCTACAGGAACTACAACCGGTGGCCACATTTCCCGATAGCGACTTCGAAAGCGAGACGATCCTGCGCAAGCGCTATGCCTACGTCCTGGCGCAGGCGCTCAGCTCCCAAGGTCGGCTGCTGGCAAGCTCTCCCAGCGCGAAGGTCCAACCCTATGCTCAGTAGCCGGGCGCGTGCGAGGGCTGCTTATGACTGGTCGAGGTCGTCGATGTCGACGTCGACGTGCTCGTGCCGCTCGAGGATTTGCCGCCACAGCCGGCGACGCCAACCGCCGTCGCGGCAACTACCGCCAGCGTTAGCATGGCGGCCAGTGGCTTACGTCTCATCGGCCGAGCATTCATCGCTCGCTCACCCTACCAGGCGCGCATGAGCACGCTCACACCAACGGCGCCCGTCGAGGGCGGCGAGGCAACAGAGCGCGACAAGCGTCTCGGCTGGCTGCTGGCCGTCTGCTGCGCGGCTCAGTTCATGGTCATCCTCGACCTGAGCATCGTCAACGTCGCGCTGCCTTCGATCCAGTTCAGCCTCGGCTTCAACGCACCGGAACTGCAATGGGTGGTCGACGCCTACGCGATCTCCTTCGCGGGCTTCTTGATGTTCGGCGGGCGCGCCGCCGACCATTTCGGCCAGCGGCGCGTGTTCGTGGCGGCGCTGCTGCTCTTCGGCCTGGCATCGCTGGCCGGCGGGCTGGCCGGCGAGCGCACCACGCTGGTGTTCGCCCGCGCCGCACAGGGAATCGGCGGCGCGCTGATGGCGGCCTGCTCGCTTGCGATCATCACTTCCTCGTTTGCGCCCGGGCCAAAGCTGCACCGCGCGATCGGCACGTGGGCGGCGATGAACGGGCTGGGCGGAGCCGCCGGCATGCTGTTCGGCGGGATCATCACCGAAGCGCTCAGCTGGCGCTGGGTATTGCTGATCAACCCGCCGATCGCGGTTGCGGCGGCGGTGCTCGCCTATACCGTCGTCGGCGAGCGCCGGCGCGAGCGGCCCGGCAGCTTCGACATCGCCGGCGCGCTGACGTTGACCGTCGGGCAGCTGGTGCTGGTGTACGGGATCGTCGAAGCCGGTCTGTCCGGCCTGGGCACGGCGATCGCGCTTGGGCCGATCTTCGCCGGCATCGCCCTGCTGGTCGTATTTGGACTGATCGAGACCCGCTTTGCCTCTGAACCGCTGATCCCCTTCAAGGAACTGACGCGTCCGCTGCGAGTGGCTAACAACATCGTGCTGCTGTTCAGCGCCTCGCTGTTCCCGATGTGGTTTGTCAGCTCGCTGTATCTGCAGCAGGTGCTGGGGCTCTCGCCGCTGAGCACCGGCCTGATCTTCCTACCGATGACGCTGATGATCATGGCCGTGGCGGGACGCGCGGGCAAGCTGGTCGGTCGCTTCGGCGTGCAACCCGTGCTCGGCGCAGGGCTCGTGATGCTCTCCGCCGGCATGTTCCTGCTGGCCAGGATCGGATCGAGCGGCAGCGGCGTGGTCTATGTGATGATCCCCGGACTGCTGACGGCTGCCGGGATAGCGATGTCGATCGTACCCTCGACGATCGCCGCCACGCAGGGCGCCAAGCAGGGTCAGACCGGGCTTGCCTCCGGCCTTGTGAACACCTCTCGCCAGATCGGCGGCGGGCTTGGGCTGGCGATCCTGGTAACGCTTGCCACCGAGCGCAGCACACACCTGATCGGCAAAGGCGTGCAGGTGCCACAGGCGCTGACCGAGGGCTTTCGCCTTGCCTACCTGATCTGCGGCGGACTGGCGGCCGCGGCTGCGCTGATGACCTTCATCGCGATGCGCCGGCCCGAGGGCATGCGCTCGGCGCGGCGCTTCGGCGCGGCGATCGCGGTGCTCGTGGTGGGCTTCGTCGCGATCGACATCGCGTTCGCCAACTCGCACAGTCCGTCGGTCGGGGCCTACACCACGAAGGGGGCCTACAGCTTCGTCTCGGCGCCGAACCTGCACCCGCCGATCGTCCGCCACACACCCGGCCGAGCCACCTCTGGCACACCGTCGCCGGGCTACATCCTGACGGCCAACTTCTACAACCTCAGCTATCCGCCGTTGATCGGCCAGAGCGGGCCGTTGATCCTCGACAACAAACTTCAGCCGGTGTGGTTCCAGGCCGTCCCGGAAAAGGTCGTCGCCTCCAACCTCGCCACGCAGAGCTACGAAGGCAGACCCGTGCTCAACTGGTGGCAGGGGCTGGTCACCAACACAGGGCAGACCGAGAGCGGCGAAGACGTCGTCGTCGACCAGCACTACCGACCGATCGCCCGGCTGAGGGGAGCGGACGGCTGGGTGCTTACGCTGCACGAGTTCTTGATCGACGGCCAAGACGCCTGGGTAACGGCCAACAAGAACCTGGCGCTCGACCTGTCGGACTACGGCGGCGCCTACAACGGCGCGCTGATCGACTCGGCGGTGCAGGAGTACAACCTGAAGAGCGGCAAGCTGCTGCGCACCTGGGACGCGCTCGATCACATCTCACTCGCGGACTCCTACGCGACATTGCCGACCAACGGCTTCCCGTGGGACGCCTACCACGTCAACTCGATCCAGCTCGTCGGTCCCAACACCTTCCTGGTCTCGATGCGCAACACGTGGGCGGCTTACCTGGTGGATACCTCGAGCGGCAAGATCCTCTGGACGCTCGGCGGCAAGCGCTCGGACTTCCGCTTCGGGCCCGGCGCGGCGTTCCAATGGCAGCACGATGTGGCCTTCGAGCCCGGACAGGCATCCGCCGGCCAGAGCTCCGCGGGAACAGCAACCGCCGGGGCGAGCGCTTCGAGCTCGTCAAGCCTGCTGAGCATGTACGACGACCACTGCTGCCAGATCACAAGCGGTGGCAAGAACGTGCCCGCGACCGGACCCTCGCGCGGGCTCGTCTTGCGTATCGACCAGCAGCGACGCACCGCGACGCTGGTGGCCCAGTACGTGCGTGAACGCGAATTCGCCGCCGACTACATGGGCGACGCGCAGCCGCTACCAAGCGGCGGAGCGTTCGTCGGCTGGGGCTCAGAACCGTACTTCTCGGAGTTCGGGAGATCCGGTCAGTTGGTGCTCGACGGCGAACTCCCTTGGCCCGACGTCAGCTATCGCGCGACGCTCGCGCATTGGGTCGGGCTGCCGCTGACCGATCCGTCCGGCGCCGCCCGGCACAGCGGGACCAAGACCGTCGTGTACGCCAGCTGGAACGGCGCCACGCAGCTGTCCTCGTGGCGGCTGCTTGCCGGGAGCGCCACCGGTAGGCTGAGCGCCGTGAGAAGCGCCGCCAAGTCCGGTTTCGAGACCGCCATCGTCGTGCCGAGCAGCGCGCGGACCGGAGCCTACACGCGCTTTCAGCTGCAGGCACTCGATTCCGCCGGGCGCCCGGTCGGCATCTCCCAACCGTTCTCGGTGAGCGCCGGATGACGCCGCGAGCCCTCTGGCGCGCGGTTGCGGCCGCCCTCTGCGCCCCACTCTGCGCTGGGCTGTGCGCCTGCGGGGAAAGCGTCTTCTCAAGCGCCGACGCGGCCGGCGTCACGCCCAGCCGCGAGCTGGCGGAGGCCAAGGCCAACTCGGTGGCCGTCTCCCCCATCCCTGGAACCGAGGACGCCTCGCCCTACACCCAGATCAGCTTTCTCGGGCCGGCCGGCACGAAGGTCGCGAACGTCAGCGTCGTGGGCTCGCATAGCGGCAATCACTCGGGCAAACTGCGCCACTACTCGACCGGTACCGGCGAGAGCTTCGTGCTCAACAAGCCGCTGAGCGCGGGCGAGCAGGTCGCCGTGCACGCGCTCGTCGGCCGTGGGTCGGGGGCGCCGAGTAAGCCGGTGACCACCGTCTTCACGGTCGCCCATCAGGCGGTGGTCAGTCAAGCCGAGTTCGCCAAAGAACCGGGTGACTCCAAAGCGATCCAACACTTCGCCTCGGCGCCCACCCTCACACCCACCACGGTCAGCCTGACCACGCCCGCCCAGGCCGGCTCGGCGCCGGGCGACCTGTTCCTCGCGCCCTACCAGGGTCTCGGCACGCCCGGCGAGATGATCTCTGAACAGAACGGCACGCTCGTTTGGTTTCACGCCCTGGCAAAGGGGATCTCCTCCACCAACTTCCGCGTGCAGAAGTACGAAGGCAATCCCGTGCTCACCTGGTGGCAGGGACGGATCCTCGGCGTCGGTTTCGGTCAGGGCGAAGACGTGATCTACGACAGCTCCTACAAACAGATCGCGACGATCAAAGGGGGCAACGGCTACAGGGCCGATCTGCACGAGATCCGCCTGAGCTCAAACGGAACCGCTTGGATCGACGAGTTCGACCCGATCCACATGGACACTTCGGCCGAGCACGGCGTCCGCAACGGCATCCTCACCGACTCGGTGGTGCAGGAGATCGACGTCAAGACGGGGCTTGTGATGTGGGAGTGGCACGCGCTCGGGCACATACCCCTGAGCGACTCGACGATGGCCGCGCAGCGCTCGAGCTATCCGTGGGATGTCTTTCACATCAACTCGATCGATCCGGGCAGCTCAGGCGATCTGCTGCTCTCCTCGCGCAACACCTGCGCGCTGTATGACGTCAATTTGAAGACTGGGGCGTTCAACTGGCAACTCGGCGGTCCGCACTCGACATTCAAACTCCGGGCCGGCGCCCGCACGTACTTCCAGCACGACGCCGAGTTCCAGGAAGGCGGCTTGATCTCGGCGTTTGACAACGGCGCTACGCCGGTCAAGGAGAAGCAGTCGCGCGGGGTGCTGCTAAAGCCCGACTTCACGCACAGGACCGTCACGCTGATCAAAGCCTTCACAAACCCGACCAAGACACTCTCGGCGGCCGCCCAGGGCAACACGCTCGCGCTCCCCGGCGGAGATTGGCTGATGGGCTACGGCAACCTGCCCAACTTCACCGAGTACAGCGCAAGCGGCGCGGTGCTGCTCGACGGCACGCTCGGCAAAGGCGTACAGAACTTCCGGACCTATCTGTCGACCTGGGCGGGTCACCCGAGCGAACCGCCGGCGATCGCCGCGACGCGCACCGGCACGACCAGCGCGACGCTCAGCACCAGTTGGAACGGCGCCACCGAAGTCGCCTCCTGGCAGCTGCTCGTGGGCGAATCGCCAAGCTCGCTCTCGGTCGTAGCGACCGTGCCGAAGGGCGGCTTCCAGACGACCGCGACCGTGAGCCTGCCGGCCAGCGTCAGCGCTGCCTCCACCTTCGTGCAGAGCCGCGCGCTAAGCGCCACCGGCACCGTGCTCGGCAGCTCAGCGCCCCTTCACGTCTCCTGATCTCCTCCGGGTGGGCGGCGCTCGACACACAGCCGCCCGGCACGGGAGTAATGTTCACGACGTGAGCGAAAACTTCTCACTGATCGTGATGTGCCTGTTCATGCTGGCCTCACTGGCCTTCTTGGCGCAGCAGATATTGGCGTATCACTGACACTCTCGTCCGCGACCGCCGCCATCAGATCGCGGGCGATATATCGACGCTGACCTCTTGGTCCCGGCCTTCCCTCTTCGAGCACGCCCACCCCTTCGAGTTGGCGGAGCAGCCTCAGGGCCGTCGGGCGCGTCACGCCCAACCTGACCTCAACCGTGCGTGAGGAGAGGATAGGCGTCTCGCAGGCAAGATCGACAAGTGTCATCGCGCTGCTCGATGTGATCGTCACGGCCGCCGCGCGGTAGCGCTCCCGAAGTTCGACGATTCGCTGCGCGCGCGCGACCGCATCCGCTGCTTGCGAGCGAACGGCGTCGAGGAACAGCTCGATCCACGGAAGCGCATCACCGTGTTCGCGGACCGTCTGAAGCGCCTCGTAGTAGCGCTCGCGGTCGCGCTCGAGGTACGCGCTCAGGTACAGCAGTGGAGCGGGAAGCCGTCCGTGCTCCACCAGCAGGAAGACCGTAAGCAGTCGTCCGAGTCGACCGTTGCCGTCGAGAAAGGGGTGCAGCGTCTCGAACTGATAGTGGAGCAGTGCGTTCGCCACCAGCAACGGGACCTGGAGATCCTCGTGCGCGTAACGCTCCCAGTCGGCCAGCAGCGCGGGCAGCTCGACCGGCGGCGGGGGCACGAAGCGGGCGCTTTCGATCGTCGATCCGGCTGAGCCCACCCAGTTCTGCGTCGTGCGAAACTCGCCGGGCATCCGCTCACGGCCGCGAACGCCGGCGAGCAGCCGGCGGTGCATCTCGCGGATGAAACGAGCGCCGAGTGGCAGCTCGTGGCGCCGCGCGAGGCTCCACTCGAGCGCGTCGATGTAGTTGAGGACCTCCTCGACGTCTGGGTTGGGCGGCTCGTCGCCGGCCTCGGCTTCGAAGACGTCCGCCAGCGATGCCTGTGTTCCCTCGATCCGGCTCGAGGAAAGCGCCTCGCGCAGGAGATACGGGCGAATCAACAGGTGCGGGTTGGGCACCAACTGCCCAACGCCAGCGAGCCGCCCAAGCGACGCCTCCGCGTCCGCAAGCAGGAGGATGGTGGACGCCGGCAGCTCGATCGCGCGCGGGATCGGCGCTGGGAAGTACGCGACGTACCCATGCCGTCCGGGCGTGCGCCGCGCTTCGCCGAAGGGCGTAGATGCGTAGGTCCTGAGATCCACCACCCCACCTTAGCGTCCCTAAAGCAAACCCATCATTGCTTTAGAGACAAGCGGGCACCCTAAAGCCCGCTATAGGGTCGCCTGCCAGTCCTCAAATACTGTCGGTATCGACCACAAAGACCGACCCAACCCGACCTCCACAGCCGCGCCTCAGGCGTGCTTGCGAGCCGTTTTCAGCCGTTCGCGTTCCTGGTGCTTGTCAACCACGTTGGCGATCAGCTTCAAGTACTGGCTGGGGCCCGTCGCCTTGGCCTTGCCGTAGGTGAACGCCTCGATCCAGTCGGGGACCTTGCCCTCGGCCGCCATCACGTTGAAGAACTCGCGGCGCATCTCGACGTTGATGCGCGCATCGTCGGCCGGGCCCTTGGTGACCGCAAGCTCGGGCATCTGCAGGCGGAAGTGCTGGATGTCGCCGCGGCCGTGCAGCTCGACGCCGACGACCACCTTCATCGGCGCCAGCGCGGTCACTTCCTCGACGAAGCGCCGCGCGGCGGCCTCGATCAACGTCTTGGCGTCGCCGCTCATCGGCTCACCTCTTCCCGGTTGAGGGTCCCGCCACTCATCAGATCTTGTGGCGCTGGAGCAGCTTCTTGCCGATCACCATGCGCTGAATCTCAGAGGTTCCCTCGCCGATCAACAGCAGCGGCGCGTCGCGGTACAGACGCTCGATCTCGTACTCCTTGGAGTAGCCGTAGCCGCCGTGGATGCGGAAGCACTCCTCGACGCAGAAGCGACCGGCCTCTGAGGCGAACAGCTTGGCCATGCCTGCCTCAAGGTCTGAGCGCTCGCCCGCGTCCTTCAGCCGCGCGGCGCGCAGAGTGAGCAGGCGGGCGGCGTCGACCTGGGTGGCCATGTCGGCGAGCTTGAACTGGATCGCCTGGTGCTCGGCTATCGGCTTGCCGAACGTCTTTCGCTCCTGCGAGTAGCGAAGACCCAGCTCCAGGGCGCGTTGGGCGATGCCCACGCCACGGGCGGCGACGTTGACACGACCGACCTCCAGCGCGTCCATCATCTGCGCAAAGCCTTTGTTCAGGCCGGCGTCCTCACCACCAAGGACGTTCTCCGCCGGGCATTTGTAGCCGTCGAAGACGAGCTCGGTGGACTCGACGCCCTTGTAGCCCATCTTTTTGAGCTTCGGCGGGACGCCCAGGCCGGCGTAGTCGCCGGTGTTCTCAGAGACCCCACCTTCCTTCTCGGCGATGAAGCAGGTGAAGCCCTTGTGACGAGGCTGTGCGTCGGGGTCGGTCTTGACCAGCACGAACACGAGGTCGGACATGAGGCCGTTGGTCACCCACATCTTCTGGCCGTTGATCTCGTACTTACCGTCCTGGCCCTTCTTGGCGGCGGTCTTGATCGCCTGCACGTCGGAGCCCAGCTCGGGCTCTGAGAGCGAGAAGGCGGCGCGAATCTCACCGGTGGCCATGCGCGGCAAATACTTCTGCTTCTGCTCCTCAGAGCCGAACTTCATCAAGAGGTAGGAGCCGATGAAGTGGGTGTTGATGACGCCCGAGATCGAGATCCAGCCGCGCGAGAGCTCCTCGACGATCATCGCGTAGGTCGTCAGGTCGAGGCCCATACCGCCGTACTCCTCGGGGATCGTGACCCCGAACAGGCCAAGCTCCTTCATCTGCTCGACGATCGGCTCAGGGAACAGATCCTCGTGGTCGTAGTGCTCGGCGTTGGGGAGGATCTGCTCATCGGCGAACTGGCGGACCATCTCGGTGATCGCCTTCTGCTCGTCGGTCTTCTCGGTGTAGGGGGCGGGGGCTACGGCCATTCGCGGAGGCTCCAAGGTCGCTTTTCTTTGAGTATCGAGAGAATACCCGCCGTGAACTTCGCCCGGGATGTCCTTGCTACCCAACCGCCCGAGCGGCTGGCGCTGGTCGAGCTGGGGCGCGATGGCTCGCGGCGCGAGTGGACGTTTGCCGAGATCGACCGGCTGATCGACGCCGGCGCGGCGCTGCTCCTACGCCACGGGGTGGGGCGGGGCGATGTCGTGATGACGCTGATCGGCAACCGCGTCGAGTGGGTCGCCACGTTGATGGGCTGCTTTCGGATCGGCGCCGTGGCGCTGCCTTGCACCGAGCAGCTACGGGCGAAGGACCTGCGCCTGCGCCTAGCGGTGACCCGGCCGTCGCTGATCCTCGCGGACAAGCGCAACCGCTCCGAGCTGGACACGGCAAAGCCCGAATGCCCGGTCGTTTGGATCCCGGACGAGGAGCTGTTCCGCGGCGAGACGCACGAGCGACCCGCGGACCTGAGCGACGGTGACCCGGCCTTGATCACCTTCACGAGCGGCACCGCCGGCGAGCCGAAGGCCGTCGTGCACGGACAGCGCTACCTGTATGGGCAATGTGCACAGGCGCAAACTTGGCTCGGGGCACAGCCCGGCGACGTGGTCTGGTGCACCGCCGCCAGCGGCTGGAGCAAGTCTGCCCGTAACGTCTTCATCGCGCCCTGGCTGATGGGGGCCACGGCGCTGCTGCACGACGCCCGCTTCGACCCGCATGAGCGCCTGGACCTGATCGAGCGCGAGCGGGTGAGCGTGCTGTGCATGGCGCCGACCGAGTACCGCGTGATCGCCAAGCGCGCGACGCTGCGAGCGTTGCCGAGCCTGAAGGGGATGGTCGCCGCCGGCGAGGCGCTGAACCCGGAGGTGCTGCACGTTTGGCGCGAGGCCACAGGGCGTGACGTGCGCGACGGCTACGGGCAGACCGAGACCGGGCAGATGACGGCGATGCCGATCGGCCTGCCGGCGCGGCCGGGATCGATGGGCAAGGCACTGGAGGGCGTGAGCTTGACTGTGAGGGACGGCGAGCTGGTCGCCGACCCGCGCACGGTGCCGACCTTCTTCCTCGGCTATCTGGGCGAGGGCGTCCGCCGATGCGGCGACGGCGAGGCTGAGGCCGAGTCCGCGGCCGGCGGCTGGCGGATCGAGGACCGCCGTGAGGGCGGGCCTTGGCACACCGGCGACCGCGTCAGCGAAGACGCCGAGGGCTACCTGCACTTCGAGGGGCGCGCGGACGATGTGATCGTCTCGGCGGGCTACCGGATCGGGCCGTTCGAGGTGGAGTCGGCGCTCGTGGCTCACCCCGCCGTCGCCGAGGCGGCCGCCGTCGCCGCGCCCGACGAGGAGCGCGGCGCGGTCGTGCGCGCGGTGGTCGTCCTGCGCG